>JBAVSO010000032.1:0-72848 GCA_049695635.1 Candidatus Cybelea sp.
CGTGCGTTTCGCCGTGGACTTCTTCGACCGCGGCATTCCAGATAAAGCCAACTTTTTCGTTGGATCGCAGGCGGTCGGCCATGATCTTGCTGGCGCGCAAACGATCGCGCCGATGGACGACCGTCACGCGGCGGCCGAAGCGGGTGAGAAAGAGCGCCTCCTCGGCCGCCGAGTCGCCGCCGCCCACGACTGCAATTCGCTTCTCTCGAAAGAAGGCGCCGTCGCACGTCGCGCAACTCGAGACGCCTCGGCCGCGAAGCCGCTCTTCACCCGGGATCTCGAGCCAGCGCGCGCTCGCGCCGGTCGCGACGATCACCGTTTCCGCCTCGTGCCGCGCATCATCGGTACGCACGACGAGCGGGCGCTTCGCAAAATCAACCGATATGGCGTCAACGTTTTCGATGCGCGCACCGAAGCGCTCAGCCTGCTCTCGAAACTTGATCATCAGCTCCGGGCCCAGAATGCCTTCGGGAAAGCCGGGATAGTTCTCGACGTCGGTGGTGAGCATGAGTTGACCGCCGTAGAGTCCGCCGGCCAACACGAGCGGGCGCAAATTCGCGCGAGCCGCATAGACCGCCGCGGTAAGGCCCGCCGGTCCCGACCCAATGATGATGACGCGTTCCATTCGATTCTTCGACTCCGCTCAGAATGACAAGGTTTCCTCCCGCCCGCGCCTTCCCGGTTGCAGTCCCCGGCGCCGCTCCGTCGAAATCCGGGGCGATGGCCGATGCACGACTGCCGCTCGAAGACACGTTTGGCGATATTTTACGAAAAGCGATGCGCGGCGCCGGGATCGATACGGCGCGGCTCGCAAGCGCGAGCGGCGTTCCGGCGCCCGCGATCGCGAAATGGCTCAAAGACGATGGCAGCGCAACCGACGATGCAGCGCGCGCGTTGGCGGCCGTGCTGCACCTCGACGGGAGCAAACTCGCCGATAGCGCCGCCCAACGTTGGTATCCACCCCCGATCGAGCGTTCCGACGTGCGCCGGCATCCGCAGCTGCCGCAACCTAGCAACGGTTACGTCTTCTTCCTTGGAGGCGGGCGCGTTGCCGCGCTGGTCGATCCGGCAGGAACCCCGCAAAACCTTCTTCGCATTTTGCGCGACGGTGATTACCACTTGCAGTATATCTTGATCACGCACAAACACGCCGACCACTGCGACGCCACGGCCGACGTCGCGAAGGCCTTTCCGGACGCACAGATCGTCATGCACGCTCTCGACGTCCACGCCATCGGATCGCTCGCGAGCAGGACGACGCCTTTGCGCGACGGCGAGTCGCTGCCCTTCGGCGAGGGTTCGACGATCCGCATGCTTCACACGCCCGGTCACACGGACGGATCGTCATGCTATATCTTCAAGGACACGCTATTTTCCGGCGACACGCTCTTTGCGGCGAGCGTCGGCGGAGCCTACGGCGACGCGAGCACCTACGACGACATTCTCAACAGCGTACGCAGCAAACTTTTTACTCTGCCGGAAGATACGGTTGTCATGCCGGGGCACGGACCGCCGACCACGCTCGAGCTCGAGAAACGTCACAACCCATTCTTCTGCTAACGCCGCGACGCGGCCGGTACGTAAACCGAAGCGCCGTCTTGTGAGACGATCGTCGCGCTGCTTTGCTCGGGCGCGCTCTCAGATTCGCGGATCAGCTCGAACTGAACGACTGAAGCGCCCGACTCCGGCAACCTGAGCTCAACGCCTTGCGGCGAGCAGAGACGCGGCGTGCAGAAGGCGGCCAGCCATCCTTGCGCGACGCCACGCGCCTTCAGGTGGAGCGTCGTCTTCGGTTTGCCGCTCACCTTCAAACGGTACTTCGCGGCGCGCTCGGTGGTGGTTTGGAAATCCGAGCCGGTCCACGGCTGGATCGATAGCTCGGTCGACGACTGCGCGAGCGCGAGCAGGATGGCAAGCAGGATCATCAAGTACGAAGTTTATAACCGATCGCCGTCATGCGCAAGATGATGCCGAGCGAAAGCAGAGCAAGCAACGCAATCATCGCAATCGAGAATGCAGGCGCGAGGTAGCTGACGCCGGTGTAGCTGCGGCGAAAGGCGTCGATCGTATAGAAAATTGGATTAAAAAGCTCGACCTTTTGAAGCGGTTTCGGAAGCATCTCCGCCGACGTGAAGACGCCGCCGACGAAAGTGAGCGGCGTGATGATGAAGGTCGTCAGAATCGCGATGTGATCGAACTTATCGGCTACCAAGCCGAAGATCAGTCCAAGCGCCGAGAACAAGACCGAGACCATCGCGATCACGCAGACGTAGAGCACCCAGTCGCGCGGTACGCTGTGCACCAGCAGCACGCCGAGCGCCGTGATCAGGCCGGCAATAAGGAAAGACCTGGCTACACTTCCCAAAATGTAGCCCGACACGATCTCGAACGCCGACATCGGTGCGATCAGGAGCTCCTGGATTGAGTTCATGAAGCGACCCTGAAAGAGCGAGCTGGAGCACTCGCCGTAGGACGCGTCGATCACTTGGAGCATAATCAGGCCCGGTATCAGGAACTGCACGTAGCTGACTCCCTGCACCACCGGAATCCGGCTTCCCAGCGCCAGCCCGAATATGAATACGTAGAGCACCGTCGTGATGATCGGCGGCCAGATCACTTGGTTGATGATCTTGAGGCTGCGAATGATTTCGCGTCTGACCAAGGTCCAAAGACCGATCGGATTGCGCAACATCAGTTTCGCGTCAGCTCCAGGAAGACGTCTTGGAGCGACGCGCCTTCTGCGACGAGCTCCTCGGTCGGCTTCTCGGTCACGATGCGGCCGTCGCGAATGATCGCGATCCGCTTGCAGAGCTGCTCGGCCTCCTCCAGATAGTGCGTCGTCAGAAAGATCGTGAGACCGTCCTGATTGAGCGAGCGCAGCCATTGCCAGAGTTCCAGGCGCAGCTCGACGTCGACGCCGGCCGTCGGTTCGTCCAGAATCAACAGGCTGGGCTGGTGAATCAGCGCGCGAGCAAGCGAGAGCCGGCGCTTCTGTCCACCCGAAATCTTGGTAAACTCGAGATGCGCGCGCGACGTCAAACCGAAACGCTCGAGCAGCATGTCGGCGCGCTCGGCGATCTCCTTTCCGCGCAGTCCATAATAGCCCGCGGAAAAGATCAAGACGTCGCGCAGCGAGAGATAACGGTCGAAGTTGTACTCTTGAGGAGAGAGCCCGACGAGCCCGCGCGCGAGCCTCCAGTCACGCCGGCTATCGTGGCCGAAGATCCGAATACTTCCGCCGCTCGTCCGGGCCAAGCCGGCAATTGCATTGATCGTAGTCGTTTTGCCGGCGCCGTTGGGCCCGAGGAAGCCAAAGAAGCCGCCGGCCTCGACCCGTAGCGAAATCCCATCTACCGCCGTAAAGTCGCCGTATCGCTTCACGAGACGATCGACCTCAACGGCGGGCGCGGGAGCTATGGAATGAGATGCTTTAATTGCTTATACCGGTGACGGCGGAGGGTGGCGATGAGCTCTGCACTCTCCGGAATCCCGCAATCGGCCAATTGGGTTGCGACTTTCTTCACGTCGAACGGCACCCGCCTGTGTTTCACTTGCCAGCCGCCCTCGCGTTCCGTGAGAATCGCGTAGCCGGCGCGCGGATCCCCGTCCTTCGGCAAACCCGCCGACGACACGTTTACGAGCAGCTTCTTGCGCCACATTCGCACGTAGGGAATGTGAAGATGTCCGAACGCGATCGCGGTTGCGCGCTCGTTTCCGATCAGGCGCTGCAGCACTTCCTCCTCCGCATCGGGAGAAATGTACTCGTCGTCGGTCTTCGGGTTGGCGTGGACGATCAAGAGCTGATTCGAATCTTCGCCGACGCGCATGGCGAAAGGCAGTTCCTTCGTCCACGACAGCCACCGCTCGCCAACCTCGCGCCGAGTCCAGGCGATTTGCGCGATCTCCGCCGACGAAAACGTCCTCCCGGAGCCGTCCTCGCAGAGATAGCGCTCGGTGTTGCCGCGGATGCAGGCGGCGCCGATCTCCTCGAGCCTTTGCAACACCTTCTTCGGTTTCGGCCCATCCAGGCAGAGATCGCCCGCGGCGACGATCGCGTCGGCGCCCCCTTGCAATTCGAGATCCACCAGGCACGCGTCGAGTGCCAAAAGATTTCCGTGGATGTCGGAAAGAACGGCGATACGCATGCGCGCTTTTACTCTCGCCGCAAGGCGAGTGTCAACATCGACGGCGTCAGCCCAAGCTTGGTGAACTCATAAAGGTCGATCGATTCAACGCTAACTCCCGCTCGTCGCATGCTAGCAAGCGCGGTTCGGAAACGAATTTCGGCGATAACGTGGTCGTCGCTCAAAACCAATACCCCTGCGGCCTGCGCTTCGCCCAGCTCGAGTTCGATCGTTCGAAAACCGCGAAACGCCTCGAGATCGGCTTTGCCGGTGCCGATCACGATCGTCTCGGCCGACACCGCGCCGGCAACGGCCCGCAAGGCCGAAACGCCTTCCGCAAGCTTCACTTCGACGACACGATAGCCGTGCGCGCTCGCGAGCTGTGCGAAGCCCCTGCGCCCGAGCTGATTACCTCGCACACCAACCCCAATGAAGGCAGTCTGCCCGGCCAAGATGACGTCGTTGCCGTCCAGCAGCGCCGGCGCAGCGATGTGCCCGGCCAGCGGTACGTCCATCTTCGCGAACTGAGCCTCCATACGGTCCACCTCGGCGCGGCGCGAAAGCGAGGTAAGCCGCATTAGCGCCGCGCCATCTTCGAAAGCAATCGCTGCGTCACCGGCGCTCGCCTCGTAAGGATCGATTCCGCGCGACTCGACGACGGTCGTTTCGACGCCAAAGTACTCGAGCGTCTTGCAGAACACCTCATGCTGCTCGAGCGCACGAGCATAGATCGCTCCCGGTTCTCCGCTCAGTGGCTCGGCCTGCTCGATGGCCGCGGACGGACGCACCAATACGGCGGCGCGCAACCGGCCCGTCGCCGTCGCGGCCAAGCGCGGCCCAAAGTTAACGTCGGTGCGTGCCATCATTTAGAGCTTCCTCCGGTCGTGACTTCTTGATACGGCTGCGTTGCGGGAGCGTCGGTGAAAAAAGTCGCCATGTCCGAGCAAAGAAGATCGTTCAGCGTCAACGGCGGCAGTCCGAAAATCTCTTCTTCGGTCTTGAGGACGCTCGCCGTGCCGAGGTGCTCCTCGCCGACGTAACCGCGCCGCGCCAGCGGCGAAACGAGCAGAGCGTAGGTGCGCAGCGCGTGAACGTGATCGCTCGCGCCTTGCGATCCTTCGGGCACGATGAAGATCGCGGTTGAACTCCAGTGCGGCGTGTGAGAGATGAAATCCACGATCGAACCGACCGCGCTATCGGAATCGGCCGCGCCGGCTTCCGCCGTTTCGGCCGGCAATGAGACGTAGGTGAAGCTCGGCATGCTGTCGCTCCCGACGTATCGCTGCATGTCGGTGATGAACGTCTTCGCGCGTTGCGCGTTGGTGGTCTTTGGACTCCAACCCGTGTAGCCCAGATCGACGTTTCCGTTGAGTGCCGCCAACGCCGGCACGTTCAGATGATAACCCGTTGCGTCGTATCCCGACAGGTGTAAGAGACCGCCGTAATCGCGGAAAGAAAGACCGGCTCGCGCGAGCGCGTTGAAGAGGTAGCCTGCGCGCCCGTAGTCCTCAGGGTCGTCGCCACGATCGTTCATCGGCGAGCGAGCGTCACCGGCCGCCGCGAGAAGCTGTTGGTAAAGCGTCGCGTCGCCGGCCGTTGCAAACTCTTTCGCTATTTCGACGTCTTGATCGGAAGCGTAGAAGTTGTCGGCAAGCGCGTACGATCGGGCCAGGGCGTGAAGATTCGGTGTGACGCTCGCCGGATAGATGGCCAAGCCGGCGTCGCCGTTTCCATGCGGATTCCCCGCATCGTCCTTCAGGTCGCCAAAGGTCGCGTCGTAGCTCTGCGTTCCGACCGCGATATAAACGACGCGATCGATAACCTCGCTGCGTTTGTTCGAGCGCAACGGTGGAATCACTGGATTGTACTTTGCGATCGAGGGGGTGCGGGTATACCGCAGCGAGTCGAGGGTGGTTCGCACGAGGTGCGTGCGCTTGAGATCGACGCGCTGCAGAATGCCCCAACCGTTGACGCCTTTGGCATCGAGCACGTAGAGGTAGCGTCCGTTGCGTGAAAGCGCGAGAGCGGTCGGATACCAGGCGGTCGGAATCAATCCGTACCGGTACCGCGTTGGACGGCGCGGGTCGAGTACGGCAACTGCGTTGAGTCCTGCGAGCGCGACGTACAGTCGCTTTCCGTCAGGGCTGAGCGCTTCCGCGCTGGGCTCCGCGCCGTATGGGGCGCCTGGATAAAGCCGCAGGTCGAATCCTCGTACGACGCGCGGCTCGCCTGCGAGCGAGACAACTGCAACGCGATCTACGTTCGCAAGCGCTACGTATGCGAGCTGTCCGTTGCGGGTGACCAGCGTTGCGCCCGGAGCGGCGCCGCCGACGATTTCCACGCCGTCGGGCGCGTCGTCCATTGGAACGGTGGAGGGATCGCCGATCTCTCCGCCGCCCGATGATTCGAAGACGGTCAACGACGAAGACTTTGCCGGATTGAAAACCGGCGCCGCGAACTGTGGCGCTTCGGCCGGCGGCTCGACCGGAGCGTAAGCCGAAAGACCGGTCCCGGCGGCAAGGATGTTGTGATTGCCGGCCGCGACGTAGAGCGGAAAATCGCCGACCGGCAACGAGCGAATCACCCTGCGTGAAGCTAAGTCGATCGCGACGACCGCGTTACCGAGGTTATCGGCAACGTACGCGGTGCGCTCGTCGGGGGCGACCGCGATCTCGGCCGGGTACGCGCGCCGGCGGCCGTCGGTCGGCAAGGCGATGGCTTGGGCTTCAGGCGTCAGTTGCCCGCTGCCGTCCAGATCGAAGACTCGCACCGTCCCGCCGGCGCCGTCGGAGGCGAGCACGATATCGCGGGACGGATCGCTCGGATCGCTCGTGACGGCAACGCCCATGAAAAATGCCGCCGCCGGATCGCGATATTGGCCCGAGATTTGCATGGTCTTGGTGTCCACGACCGAAAGCGACGAATTGGGAGGCGCGCCGTCGTTCGAAATAATGGCGTACCGGCCATCGGGTGAAAGCGCCAAGCCGAGCGGATTGCTTCCGACGAAGAGGCTGGCCCCCGCCGGTGCGGCGATTCTTCCGTTGGGAAGAACGGAATTAGTAGGATGAATCTTATCGGGACCGGTCGGCCGAATACCGGCTGGTGACGAATAAACAATGAGTGGAGCGGGCCGACCAGCAGCCCCCAGCAAGGCGGCGGCTAATAGCGACGCAGCGATTGGTCTAAACGACACGGGAGGTATGGCATTAGCATGCGGAACGCGGGTACCCTGCTGGGGGGACAGGACGTCACGTCATGACCGCGTACGCGCGCATTCTCACCGTAGCGACGGCCGTGCCGCCTTTCGTGCTTGGCCAAAGCGAAGTGATGCGGCGCATGGATTACGCGCTCGGTCCGCGCTCGCGCGAGATCGTTCGTCTGCTTCCCATGTTCGGCAACACCGGCATCGAACGCCGCTATTCATGCGTGCCGATCGAGTGGTACGAGCAACTGCACGAGTGGCCGGAGCGCAACCAAGTCTATCTTGACTCGGCGCTCGATCTGCTAGAGCGCGCAACCCACCGCGCGCTCGAACGCGCCGGACGCCGCCCGGAGCAAATCGACGCGGTCGTCGTGGTCTCGACGACCGGTATTGCCACGCCGAGCTTGGATGCCTTGCTTATGGAGCGCATGAGTCTTCGCCGGACGGTGCAGCGCCTGCCGATTTTCGGCCTGGGCTGTGCGGGAGGTGCGATCGGTCTATCGCGTGCCGCGGCGATCGCGCGGACGAATCCCGACGCGCTCGTCCTCTTTCTCGTCGTTGAGCTTTGCGCGCTCTGCTTTCGCCGCGACGATTTTTCGAAGAGCAACATCGTTGCGACCGCACTTTTTGGTGACGGCGCAGCCGCGGCGTTAATCTCATGTTCGGGTGAGGGCGCAAGGATCGTCGGCGGCGGCGAGTATACCTGGCCCGATTCGCTCGACGTGATGGGCTGGGAGGTGACGAGTGCGGGTTTCAAAGCGATCTTCTCGCGCGACATCCCGGAGCTGGTAACGACGAAACTTCACGACGTTGCGGCAAGCTTTCTGGCCGGCTACTCGTTATCGCTAAGCGACGTGGATGCTTTCATCTGCCATCCGGGCGGCGCAAAAGTGCTCGATGCCTTGGAGAGCGCGTTCGAGCTGGAACCTGGTGCGCTGCGGACCGCGCGCGACGTGCTGCGCGAGTACGGAAATATGTCGGCTGCGACGGTCATGTTCGTCCTCGAGCGGGCGATCGGCGATTCCGTGCCGTGGAAGCGCGCGTTGGTGAGCGCGCTCGGTCCCGGTTTCACCGCCGGCTTCACACTGCTCGAAAACTCGGTGTGAGTATCCTCTGGATCGTCCTCGCCCTGGTCGCGCTGCAGCGCGCTTTGGAATTGATTTACTCGGCGCGCAATACGAAGCGCTTGCGCGAGCTCGGCGGAATCGAGCTCGGCGCGGTTCAGTACCCCTTCATCGTAATTTTGCACGCCGCATGGCTGGCGAGCATGGCGATCTTCATCCCGCATGCGACGATCCCGAATTGGTGGCTGCTGGGAATCTATGCGCTTCTTCAACCGCTGCGCGTCTGGACGATCGCCACCCTCGGCCCGTACTGGACGACGCGCATCATTACGCTTCCAGACGCGCCGCTCGTTCGGCGTGGCCCCTACCGCATCTTCCGCCATCCCAACTACGTCGTGGTCTGTGCCGAGATCTTCATTCTGCCGTTTGCCTTCGGCGCAGTCGAGATCGCGATACTCTTCTCGTTCTTCAACGCCGCGCTGCTCTCGTGGCGAATCCGCGTCGAGGAACGGGCCCTCATCGCAAGACGGCGATGAAGCCGCCGCCTTTACGTCGGTAGGGGCAGCAGCTTCCCCAGCGCCCGACCCAACCGTACCACGCCTTCGCGCGCTTCTTCTTCTTTCAAATGACCGAATGATAGGCGCAACGCGGGCGACCCGCTGCGCGTGGGGTAAAACGGCTCGGCAGGCATTACGAGCACGCCTTCGCGCGCACATGCGTCGAAGGCCGCTTGGGTCGAAATGCGGGCAGGGAGTGCAAGCCAAACGTTGACGCCCGCGCCCGGTGAATGCACCGCGCTCCATCGCGCGATGGGCGCGAGCGCTTCGACGAAAGCATCGCGCCGTTTGCGATAGAGCGACCGCGTGGTGCGAAAGTGGCGAGCACAAGCCGGACTCTCCATGAAACGCCAGAGCGCGCGCTGCGTAAGCGTCGAGGTAAAAACGTCGGCGCGCACTTTCGCTGCCTCGAGCGCCTCGGCGATGCCGCCCTTCGCGTAGAGATAGCCGATGCGCAGGGCCGGGAAGATCGACTTCGACAGACTCTCCATAACGATCACGCGTCCGTCGGTATCGTAGGCTGCAAGCGGCGGAGGCGCGGGCGCGTCGTAGGTCAGTTGCCACCCGGTCTGATCTTCGAGCACGACGACGTCGTAACGACGCGCGAAGGCGACGATCTGCTTGGCGCGACGCGCAGGGAGAACCGCGCCGGTCGGATTCTGTGCGATTGGATTGACATAGAATAGCCGCGGCCGGTACTCGGCAAAGACGCGCTCAACGTCGTCGACGCGAACGCCGTCCTCGTCTCCCCGCACCTCGACGTACGTGACGCCGCGCGCGTCGAAGACGCCGAGACTTCCCCAATAGGTAGGGCTCTCGCTCGCAACGACGCTGCGCTCGTCGAGCAATACCGTCGCGACGATGTCGGCCGCTTGTTGTGCACCGGAACAGACGATGACGTCACTGGCCGCCGCTCGGCAGCCGCGCCCTTGCAGAAGCTCGGCGAGCTTCGCGCAAAGGTCGCGGTCGCCCGTTGACGACCGATATTGCATCAGCTCGGCGGAATCGTCGAGCAGCGTTCGATGAAAAGCACGAGCAAAGTCGTGCAGTGGAAACGTCTCAGGCGCAGGATGTCCGGATGCCAGGTTGATCGCGCCCGGTTCGGTCGCGTGCGTCAGGCGCTCCATGACCCCTTCGAGCCGCGCGCCGCGCGCCAACCGTCCGACATCGGGCTCCCAGCGACGCGCGAACGGTTCCTCGCGATCGGGCGGCGTCGCCACGAACGTGCCTTTCCCCGGTCGCGCGATGGCGCGCCCGCGCGCCGCCAGCAGCTCTTAGGCCTGTGAGACCGTCACCAGCGCACAGTCGAGAGAACGCGCAAGGTCACGCATCGCGGGGAGACGATCTCCTTGGCCGAAACGCTTCGCCTCGATCGCGTCCACGACCCGGTCGGCGAGCTGCACGTAGAGCGGACGCGGATCGCTCGGATCGAGCTTCAGCGATTCTGCGAAGCCTTCAGAGCGATCAGACGTTTGCGCTGAAACCGTCTCCTTCGTAGGCGGCGGCCGCCATCCGGCGAGCTACGCCCGCTTCAGTCGCCGCTCCGGCGACCGCCTTTGCCACCGCGTCTACGACGCGGGTATCGAAGACGCTCGGGATCACGTACTCAGGGCTGAGCTCGTCGGCACTGACGATCTCGGCGATCGCGTACGCGGCCGCAAGTTTCATGCCTTCGGTGATCCGCCGCGCGCGCACGTCGAGCGCCCCGCGGAAGATTCCAGGAAACGCGAGCAGGTTGTTCACCTGATTTGGGAAGTCGGAACGCCCTGTGGCGATGACCGCAGCGACCGGCCCCGCGACATCCGGCATAATCTCGGGGTTCGGGTTGGCCATTGCGAAGACGATCGGATCGCGCGCCATTCGCGCGATGTCGTCGGGCTGCAAGATGCCCGGCGCCGAAACGCCAATGAATACGTCAACTCCTTCCAGCACATCTCGCAGCGATCCGCGGCGGTTCTCTCGATTGCAATGCTCCGCGAGCCAGCGCCAGTGCGGGTTCTCGTAACGGTCGGTGCGGTTGAGCGCGCCGCTGCGATCGACCGGAATTACGTCGCGCACCCCCGCGCCGAGCAGCATCTTGATCGTTGCGGTTCCGGCCGCGCCGCTCCCCGACACGACGACTTGCAGGTCTTCCAATCGCTTGCCGACGACGCGCGCCGCGTTGATCAGCGCGGCCATGATCACGACCGCGGTCCCGTGCTGATCGTCGTGCATGACCGGGATGTCCAGAGCTTCGATCAAGCGGTCTTCAACCTCGAAACAGCGCGGTGCGCTGATGTCCTCGAGGTTTATGCCGCCGAAAACCGGCGCGATGCGCACGACCGTCTCGACGATCTCGTCGACGTTTTTGGTGTCGAGGCAGATCGGAAACGCGTCAATGTCGGCGAACTGTTTGAAGAGCATCGCCTTGCCCTCCATCACCGGCAGCGCGCCGAGCGGCCCGATATCTCCCAACCCGAGCACCGCGGTCCCGTCGGTGACGACCGCGACGGTATTGCGCTTGATGGTGAGTTGAAAAGCTTTGGCCGGGTCGGCGGCGATCGCCATCGAAACGCGCGCGACTCCGGGAGTATAGACCGTCGACAAATCCTGCCGGCTCTTGATGGTAATCTTTGGCTCGATGCGGATCTTGCCGCCGATATGCGCGAGGAAAGTCGAATCTGAGGCGAAGATGATTCGCGCTCCGTCGATTGCCTCGACGGCTCGCCGCACTTCGTTGGCGACCGCCTCGGACGAAGCCCCTATCGAGACGTCACGAACGATCCGCGTGCGCGCTACGGTGTGCATGTCGACCGCGCTTATCGCCCCGCCTGCGTCGCCGATCGCGTTGGCGAGCACGCCGAATGCGCCGGGCTCGTTCGGCATGTCGATGCGCAACACGATCGTGAGACTGATGGCCGGCTGAGAAACGCCGCTCACGTACTAGTTTCCGCTCACGGTCATCTCGGCTACCCTAAATGACGGCGCGACCACGGTACTGTCGAAACGCAGGTCGTTTGCGACCGCGTCGACGGCGGCGAGCATCGCGGCGTACTCTCCGGCGACGGTAAACTCATCGATCGGATACGCGAGTTCGCCGCCCTCGATGAAAAAACCGCGCGCGCCGCGACTATACGTCCCCGACGCATGCTCGGTTGCAAAGCCGATCGTATCGAGCACGAGGACCCCCAGCGGTGTCGCTGCGATCAGATCGCGCAGCGAAAGGGAGCCCGGTTCCAGATAGAAGTTGCTGGGGCCTACGCCCCCGCCCGTTGAGTTGCCCGTGCTGCCCGCGCCGAGCTTGCGCGCGTAGTAGGTGTCGTACAGGAACGACCTGAGAACGCCGCGCTCGAAGACGGGCGTCCGGCGCGTCGGCACGCCCTCGCCGTCGAAGGGCGCACTGCCCAGGGCGGTTGGAACGCGTCCGTCGTCGATGACGGTAACGAGCTCGCTGCCGACTTGACTGCCCACCTGGCCGCTCAACCACGAGTTGCCGACGGCGACGTTTGCGGCGGAGACGGCCGCGAAGATGTCGTCGAGCAGCGATGCCGCGACGTCGCGCTCGAAGATTACCGGCACGCGCATCGTCGGCGGCTTGCGAGCACCGCAGAGATCAACCGCACGCCGAACGGCGGTTGCCGCGACCGAATCGGGTGCTTCCAGGCCGGCGAGATGCCGTGCCGCCGACCCGTATTGCGCGACGCGCTTGACCTCGCCGTCGAGCGCAACGGGAGCGGTCGATCGGCCGACCCGAGTCCACCCGTAGCCCGCCGCAAAGCCGCTCGAGTTGGCGAGCGCCGTTACGCCGACTGCGTCGGTGTAGTGAGAACCGCTTGAGTTAACGACGCGGGCATCGGCAGCACGGATTAATCGCTCGAGGTCGAGCGCTTCCTCTACCTTCTCGGCGCCTTCTCGCTCGGCGATTTGAGGGTCGGCGAGTCGCAGCCCTTCCCCTTCGTCACCGAACTTGTCGGGAAGCCCCGCGTACTCATCAGGTACGACGAGGTCGGCGTGAGCGACCGCGCGAGCGACGGCCGCGCGCAACCCAGCCGAGGAAAGATCTGAGGTCGAAAGCGTGGCTTTTCGCCCGTCGCGGAAGACCCGTAAGAAAAGACTCTTCCCGGTCGAGCCTTCGAGTCGTGCGAGGACGTCCGCGCGCGCTTCGGCGTGAAATCGGCGCGCAATCGAGACCGAAGCTTCGGCGCTCTGTGCGCCGGCTTCGTTCGCAAGCGAGAGCGCTTCACTCGCGATCGCGATAGCTACCGCTTCATTCATGCTGCGTTCCGCCGACGGTAATGGAAGCGATCTTCACCGTCGGCATGCCGACGCCGACGGGAACGTATTGACCGCTCTTCCCGCACGTGTAGTGGCGCCGAGCCAACCGGCCGTCGTTGCCGACCGCGACGACCTTCATCATTGCGTCCGGCCCGTTTCCAATGATGGTGGCATTGCGGACCGGTGCCACGATCTTGCCCTGCTCAACCAAATAGCCCTCGCCGACCATAAAGACGAAGTCACCCTTCGCTATCTCGACTTGACCGCCGGCAAACGATTTCGCGTAGATCCCGCGCTTCGTGGATGCGACGATCTCGTCAACGCTAGAATTGCCGCTCGGCATGTACGTGTTGCACATTCGCGGCTGCGGGGCGAAACGGAACGATTGCCGCCGGCCGCTGCCGGTCGATTCGACGCCCATCAATCGCGCGTTCAACCGGTCCTGCATGTAACCGAGCAGCACGCCGTTTTCGACCAAGACCTTGTGCTGGCCGGGAATGCCTTCGTCATCTACGTTGAGGCTGCCCCGCTCTTCGTTAAGGTTCCCATCGTCGTAGATCGTCACCAAATCGCTGGCGACCCGCTCGCCGACTCGCCCGCTATAAAGCGACGTACCGCGGCGATTGAAATCACTTTCTAGCCCGTGCCCAACCGCTTCGTGCAGCAAGACACCGCCGCCGCCCGCGCCGACAATCATCTCCATTTCGCCGGCCGGCGCCGCAACGGCGGAAACGTTGACCGTCGCAATCCGCGCGGCCTCCGAAGCGAGCGCTTCGGGCGTTTCGCGATCGAAGAATGCCAGCGAGGTCCGTCCACCGTCACCGATGTATCCGGAGCCACGCTCTTTCTTATCGCTGGCAACGACCTGAACGCCGAACGTAATGAGCGGCCGGCAGTCCCGCACGAGCCTGCCCTCGCTCGTCGCGATCCACACTTCCTGGACCTCATCGTTAATGTGCGCGTTGACGGCGACGACGCGAGGATCGTAGCGGCGCGCCGTGGCGTCGGCCGTCTCGAGCATCGCGACGTAGCGTTCGGCGTTGATGCCGTCCGCCGGCTCGCAAGCGTAAAAGGACGCGACCCGCTGTGGGGAGAGCTCGATCGAACGCGTTTGACCGTCCGCCGTCGTACGCGCGATCAGCGAAGCCGCATCGGCAGCCTCCATCAGCGCGTGCGGGCTCAAGTCGTCGGAGCTTGCAAAGCCGGCCGATTCCCCGACGACGACGCGGATTCCGACTCCCAGCGTTACGGCATACGATGCATCGTGGATGCGGCCATCTTGCAGCCGATACGAAAGCGTTCTGCGACGCTCGCAGAAGACGTCGGCGAAGTCTCCTCCACGCGCCAGCGCGCGGCCGACGAGCCGCGCGAGCAGCGCTTCGTCAAAAATTGGCGATGCGCCCTTCAAAACGTCGCCAAACGATCGACCGCCCGAACGATCGCCGTGTCGGGATCACCGGGTGAGCCGTCAACGAGGAAGGCGAACGCCACCCGGCCGTGATGCAGCGTCGCGACGTATCCGGCGAGAGCGGAAACGTTCGAAAGATGACCGCTCTTTGCGCGAACCCGCCCCAGCGCGGTCGTGAAATCGTAATCCTCGAGCGTGCCTTCCCGGCCGCCACGCGGCAAGAGCTGGTAGAGCGATGCTTCTCGATCGGCGAGCAGTCGCGCGAGCGTCCCCGCGGCAACGCGATTGCCCGGCGAAAGACCGCTTCCGTCGAAGAGCCGCAGCCCAGGCGCCGGTATGCCGCGCCGGTCGAGGAACTGCCGCTCCGCGGCGATTCCGCCGGAGTCGTTCGGCATCTGCATCGCTTCCTCGCCGACCGTTCGCAGGAGCTGCTCGGCATAATGGTTATCGGAAACGAACAGCATATGGGTTTCGAGCGCTGCGAGCGGCAAGGACCGGTGGTCCCAGAGAACGACGCTCTCGAGCGGCGCGGCGCCGATTGCCGGCCGCATCGCCGGCACGATTCCCCGCGCAAGGAGCATTCCGTTCACGCGACCAGCGACGTATCTCGGAACCTCCTGCATCGGCGTCCAGACCTTCTGCTCGACGCCGCCAACGTCTTGAGTGGACTCGATCGTGTCGCCGTCAACTGAGATGGCACTCGTCGGCGCCGCATAATCCTGTCCGTCGTCGTCGCTCGCCCAGTGGGGGTTGATCCCCGGTCCGCTCAGCGCCGAGTCGTCCACAACTACGCGTCCATCAATGCGGTGCAGACCCGCCCGGGCAAGCACGCCGACGCCGCTGCGAAGATCGTCGGACTGCAATGACGGATCGCCCGATCCGATCAGCCAAAGATCGCCGGCGAGCACGCCGTCGCTACCGATCGTATCGCGCCCCGCAAGGAGCGTATGATAACGATACTGCGGACCGAGCGCATCGAGGGCCGTTGCAGCGACGATCAGCTTCTGAACCGACGCCGGCGCAACCGCACGATTTGCGCGATCGTCAAAAATCGTCCGCCCATCTCCGCCTATAACCGCAAGGCTCCATCCACTCGCACCGTCAATTGCCGGCGCAAATGCACCATGCAATTCATTTTCTAATCTATTGCGATCGCCGTTACTCCAAGAACTCCCGGCGCTGCTCGTCGCACACGCACGTTCGGCTGAGAGGCTTCTCAAATTTTGGGCAACACAAGAGGTGTTCTTCCAAGCTTGCTCTCCCAAAATTTGAGATGAGCGAGCGGAGGACACGATGTCCGCAGCAAGCGGCCTCGAAGCGGAATGTGCGTGCGCGACGAGCAGCGCCACGGCAATAACTGCCAGTAGCACGGCGAGCACAACCCCGCGGCGTCTAAGCCCGCGCGATCGTCTCGATCTTCTCCTGAAGCCTACGCTGCTCTGCACGTAACTCATCAATATCGTCGCGGAGGATTTTCACCTGTGCCGGGACCTTCGAGTTTTTTCTGATACGAATCACGGCTTCCGTGGCGTCGCGACGCATCCGCCCGTCGAAGCCTTGTTCCGCGATCCGCTCGAGCGCCGGAAGGAGGCGCACGTCGCCAAGTGATTCGGCCGCCGCGATTGCGCCGATCGCTACCAGAAAGGTCTCGTCGCCGATCAACTGCTCGAGGGCGTCGATCGCTGCGGTTCGCTCGTTCTCAACAAGTCCGGCAAAACGTCCGAGCGCGGCGGCTGCGGCGCGGCGGAGGCCTTCGCTGCGTTCGGCGCGGCAAGCATCCAGGATCAGCGGCATGGCTCGCGCGTCGGCCAGCTCGGCCAAGCCGGTGACCGCGCCGGCTTCGACCGTTCCGTTCCAGGTGCGCCCCGATGTGGCTTCAGCCAGGACGTCGAAGGCGCGCGGATCGCGCGTCTTTCCCAGCGCCGTTAGCGTGGAAGCTCGCACGAAATACGACGCGGACTCCAGCGCCGTGGCGATGAGAGCGCTCGCCACCGCGGAGTCCCGGTAGTTTCCAAGCGCCTCGGCGGCCGCGCGCACGACTTTCGGATGTTGGTGTGAAAGCGCACCGATGAGGACCTCGCGCGCCCACGGCGCGCGCGTGGCGCCGATCGCCCAAGCGGTTTCGGCAAGCACACCCCAAAACGCTTCACGCTTGAATGCCGCCGCTATCGCCTCTCGCGCGGTACGGCCGCCATCCTTGGCGAGTTCGCGGGCGGCGCGAATGCGCGCGACCACGTCGGGATCGCTGCGCAGGGTGGTCGCCGCAAAATCCGTACCGATCGCGTAGTTGACGTCGGCGAGCAGAAAGGAACCTGGATCGAACCGAACGAGCTGCGGTTCAAAGTCGAGCGGTACGGCGATGGTTTCGTGCGATCGCTCGACGTGCGCGCGAATTCGCCGCTCGTGCGGTACGCAACCATTGCGCTCGCCTTTCGCAAGCCCCGCAGGCGCCGGTGCGAAGCCGAGCTCGACGTCGAACTCGTAAGCCGGATGCTCCTCGTCGACGTGTTGCTTCTGGTCGATCGTCACGGTCGCGACCTTGCGCGCGGCATCCCAACCAACCCTTACCTCGAGTCTCGGATGGCCCTCGCGGAAGACCCATTGATTGAAGAAGCCGCGTAGATTACGGCCGGTAGCGCTCTCGATCGCGCGGATGAAGTCGATCGTTTCGACCGATCGCTGCGCGTTGTCGCGCACGTAGGATGCAACCGCGCGCCAAAAACGCGACTCGCCCAGCTCGCCGCGAAGCATGTGCAGCACGGCTGCGCCTTTTTGGTAGAGGTGGCGGTCGAAGATCTCGATTGGAACGATGTTCGTGTTACAGACGATCGGGCGGCTGTAGCGATCGGCGTCTTCTTTCAAATAGATTGCGAGGCCGTCAAAGATGTCATAGAGATACTCGTCGTAACCTAGGTCGGCTTCGCGCCAGACCGCCTCCATGAAGGTCGCGAACCCTTCGTTCAACCAGGCGTCCGACCAATCGCGACAGGTCAGCAAATCGCCGAACCACTGGTGCGCGAGCTCGTGTGAAACCAGCGGGTCGCTCGAAAAGTCGAGGTGCGCGATCTCGTCGTGCAAGGTTCGGTCGGTCTGAGTCGTGGCCGACGTGTTCTCCATTCCGCCGAAGATAAAATCCGAGACGGCAATCTGCGAATAGCGCGCGTAGGGATAGGGCGTTCCGGTGCGCTCTTCAAAGCAATCGATCATCTGCGGCGTCTTCCCGAACGAGCGGTCGCCGTCACGCTCGCACGCCGGCAAGACGCAGTAAGAAACCGGAACCTCTTTCTTTCCAGCTTTCCCTTGTGCGACTTCGACAAATGGACCGGCAACCATCGTCACGAGGTACGTGCTGTGCGGAACGTCCTGACGATATCGAAAGACCGTTGTGCCGTTCTCGTCCCGGCGTTCGACGAGTTCGCCATTTCCCAAGGCAAAGAGCCCTTTGGGTACGACGATCGTGGTCGACGTCGGCTGCTTATCGTGCGGATAATCGAGACACGGAAACCAATAGCGCGCGTATTCGTCCTGGCTCTGCGTCCACACGTGCGCGACCTTCTCCGGGTGCGCTGCGGTCGGCTTGACGAAGAAAAGCCCGTGGCGAGGTTTTGTGACGCGATAGGTTATCGCGAAGGTCTTACGCACGCCGGGCGCGAGCGCGGGCTCGAATTCGATCTCGAGCGTACCGCCGCGCGGCGTAAAACGTGCGGGGCCCTCAACGCGTGACACCTCGAGATCTACAGCGTCCAGCGTCAAGCTCGCGACCGGCTCGTCGAGCGCTCTAACGGTCATCGTACAGATCCCGTCGAGAGACTCCCCTTCGATGTCGGGCGTAAGGTGAAGATCGATGTGCTCGACGGCAACGAGTTTGTCGGGCCCGTACTGCGGACGGGCCCCGGGCAGCGCAAAGGGTTGATGTTCTCTTTCGTCGCCCATCGTGTCTGCGCAGCTTACGAGCCGGGCGCGCGTCAGTCCTGTGCGGTCTGCAAGCCTCCCGTCACTTCTATGACCGCACCGGTGATGAAATCGCGCTGCGGCGCCACCAAAAAGCGCACGGCGTCGGCGACGTCCTCGTAGCTTCCCGCCCGACCGCGTGGATTGCGCGCCTCGCGCTCGAAGGCGCGGGCGCGATCGAGCGACTTTTCTCGAATATCTCCCGGCGCGACCACGTTGACGGTGACGCCGTTGCCTGCTTCTTCAATTGCAAGGCAGCGCGCAAAGGCGACCAGCGCGCTCTTCGCGGCCTGATAGAGCGAAAAGCCGCGAAACGGACGGGTCTCGCTCGAGCCCAGCATGCCGAAGAAAACGATGCGCCCGAAGCCCCTCTCGCGCATTGCCGGCAGGGTCGCGCGTGCCGCCAGCACCGCGCTGCGCAAATTGCCGTCGACCATCTCCCGGTATTCATCCAACGTCGTGCGCGCGAAGCGTTTGACGACGAGCGGTCCGACCGCATGAACGAGCGTGTCAAAAGGACCGTGATTCTTCACGACTCCATCGAGCGCGCGTGCAATTGGCTCGACCTCGTCGAGGAAGTCAATCCGGGCGGCGGCGGCGGCGGCGCCGGTTGCCTCGATTGCCCTCATGGTGGCATCGGGAGCGCTCGACCGATAGGTAATCGTAACCGACTCGAAGCCATCGCACGCCAGAGCGGGAGCGATCCCGGCTGCAAGACCACCGGAGGCGCCCGTCACCAACGCGCGACGCTTCAACGCGTCATACGACGCCGACTTTGACGGGATGCGTCAACTCCGCCGCAACCGCGCGCTGGTCGCCCCGGCGCTCTAGGAAGCTCATCCACGTTTCATATACCATCGGCACGAGGAAGAGCGTTAGTATCAGCGAGCTCAACAGGCCGCCGATGATAACCGTTCCCATCGCTTGCCGCCACTCTCCGCCTTCGGCGAAGCCGAGCGAAAGCGGCAACATGCCGAAGATCATCGCGCAGGTCGTCATCACGATCGGTCTGAACCGCGTGCTCGACGCTTGCAACACTGCGTCATGCACGCGCAGCCCGCGCCGGCAGAGCGTGTTCGAGTAATCGACCAGCAAGATGCCGTTCTTCGCCACCAATCCAAAGAGCATCACGATGCCGATCATCGAGATGAGGTTGAGCGACTGCCCCGCGTTCGGCTCGATACGATGCATAAGGGAGAGCGCCACCAGCGCTCCGATGATCGCGAGCGGAACGCACAGCATCACGATCAACGGCTCGAGGAAGGATCCGTACAAAATGACCATCAGCATGTAGACGAGCATGAAGGACGTCAGCAGCGCAATGCCCATGTTTGCCATCGTCTCGTTCATATATTGGGTGTCGCCCTGCGCGGTGAGCTCGACGCCGGGCGGAAGAAAACCGGGCTTGCGAAGCGCTCGCTCGAGTGGCCCCGTTACCGCGCCCAAGGAGTAACCGGGAAGAGTGGCTCCGTAGACGTCGACCACTCGCTGCCGGTTGAGACGTTTGATTTGGAGCGGTGCCTTCGTCCATTGCAGATTTGCTATGTCGGCGAGCGGCACGAGCGTACCGTCCTGCGCCCGCACGCGAACGTCTTGAAGCGAGTCGACGGTCTTGCGGTCGGCTAGCGGAAACTGCACGCGGACGTCAACCAGGCTATTCTCGGCGCGCACCCGCGTGGCAACCGCACCATCTATTGCAAAGCGTGCGGCATTCGCCGCGTCCGAAGGATTGACGCCGAGGACTTCGGCCTTTTGAGAGTCGATGTTTACGTTAAGCCGGGGCGCCGCGGCCTCGTTGCTCGTTTGGACGTTGACGCTGCCGGGCGTATCACGTAAGAATTGCGCGATTTTCTCGGCTGCCGGCGAAATCTCGCTCTCGGGACCCGAAAGCGAGTAAAAGATTGGGGATCCCGAGCCGCCCCCGGTATCGCCTGCGACCTGAAAGTCGCCGCCCGGAACTAAATAGCCGAGTTTGCGGACTTGGTCCACGATCTTGTAGGTATCGTGCCGCCGCTCAGGGAGCGTCTCCGCGTTCAGCCGCGCGTAGTTATCGCCGATCGCTGAACTCCACCCCTGCGGTTTGCGCCCGACCGTCGAACTCACCGACTTGATGCCGTCGATCTTCATGATCCCGTCCTCGAGCGCGGTCACGTGCTTCGCGGTTACCTGCAGCGGCGTACCGGGCGGGTAGGTGACGGTCATGTCGATTTCGCCGGTCTGCACCTGCGGAACGAAATCGAAGTCGATCGGACCAAGCAAAGGCAGCACGATCGCCAGGGCGACGGGAAGCGCGAACGTCGCCACCGTGAGACCGCGGCCGCGCCCCGTCGCGTAGAACCAGCGCACGACCGCGCGCGGAACGTTTCCCAAAAAATCGACCGCGTGGCGCGAGAACGCCGCCAGGCCTCGATGACCGTTGAGCGGCTGCGACCAACGATATGCGATGCCCTTTTCCGACATCTTCCGTCGCAGAATCCAGCCGATGACGTGCCACACGGCTGCGAGTGCAAGGATGAGCACGTTCAGCCCTATGGTCGTCATTCCGGCGCCCATCGCTAGCGTTAAGGCATTGAGCACGAGAACCGTGCACGCAAAAACGACGAACAGGCCGTGCTGCAACGCATACGGCAGCGCTTTCGTGCGATACCAGGTCAGGATTCGTTCGTAGCGGAGCACGAAGAAGTTTAAGACCAGTACCGCAGCGATCATAATCGGCAGAATCTGGCGAAGCTCGGCGATCGGCCAAGGGATGAAAAACGCTACCACCGCGGCGGCACAGAGCGCGAGCGTCACCTTCAGCGATCCAAGCGTCTTCATCCACTTCGGCTGCTCCTTCAAGCGCTTCAGCACGCTCCATCTCGCTGCGAGCAGCGGCGTCAGCGTGAATGAAACGAGCAGCGAGAAGAGGGTCGCAATAACGATCACTGCGCCGAACTCGCGCAAATAGGCACCCACGATGCCCGGCAGAAACGCGATCGGTAAGAAGACGACCACGTCGACCATAGTGATCGCGACCGCCGCACCGCCGATCTCGCTGCGGCCGTTGATCGCCGCATCGATCGGCTCTTCACCTTGGTCTCGGTGGCGCGTGATGTTCTCGAGAACCACGATCGAATCGTCGACCAAAATGCCGATGATCAAGGATAGGCCCATCAGCGACATCGTGTCGAGATGGAACCCAAACATCTTCATCAAGACAAAGGTCGATAGAATCGAGCTCGGGATCGCAATCATGATGACGACGGCGTTTCGCCAGGCGTGCAGGAAGAGCAGCATCACGAGCATCGTCAGCACGATGCCCTCGATCAGCGACTGCCAGACCCCATTGAGCGATTTCTGCGTGACGTCAGCCGGCGCATCAATTTCGCTAAAGGTCAGTTCCGGAAACTGTTTCGCGATCTCCTTGAGGCGTTCGCGTACGATCTTCGTCGACGTTATCTCGTCGGCGTTGATGTTGCGATCGATTTCGACGTAAATGCGAGGCTGGCCGTTGTAGTGCGAGATCGACGTCGGCTCGACGTGACTGTCGAAAGCATAGGCGACGTCGCCGATCTTCATGTTTTTGTTGGTGCTGCCGGGCACCATGAGCGGAATTCCGAGCAGGTCCTGCGCCGTGTTGATTTCGGCGTGCACCGAAACGCTCGTCTCTTGAGTCGGCTGCCTAAGGATGCCGCCGGGGAGGTTGGCGTTGTTTACCGCAACGGCGTTGAAGACGTCGCTGAGGGTCGCGTTCGCGCCGAGCAGACGTTCGGGGATTGGCTCGACGTGGAACTCCCGGTCGCTCGCGCCATAGATCGAGACGGCCTGGACGTTAGGAATCGCCTTTAAGACCGGTTCGAGCCGGTTGTTGACCATGTCGGCAAGCTGTGTCGACGAAAGCGAGTTTGAGCTCACCGCTACGTCGAGCAGCGGCTGCGAGGCTCCGTTCTTATAGACGCTTGGCGGATCGAGATCGGCCGGCAGGTAGACGCGCGCGGTGTCGACCCCGCTCTGCACGTTGATCGCCGCGATGTCGAGATTTGTCCCAAGCTTGAACTGAACGATGATCGTCGCGACGCCTTCCTGAGCCGTCGCGCTAAGCTGATCGAGGTTGTCGATGTCGGCAAGCTGATCTTCGATCGGCTTGACGATCAGCCGCTCCATCTCCTGAGGAGACGTGCCGGGGTAGCTCGCGTAGACGACGACGACCGGAAAGTCCGTTCCCGGCGGGTTCGCGCTGCGGCCGATCTCAAAAAAGGCGACGGTTCCGAAGATGGCGAGCGCGATGAAGACCATCGCAGTGATCACCGGCCGGCTAATTGCAAATCGGGTCAACGACATGGTAGAAGTTCCATAGCTGCCTTGCTCTACGCTGGGGGGCAGAGTTCTGTTTCAGGCCCGGACGCACAAAACCCGGCTGCGCCGGGCCTAAAGTCTCTTGGAAAAGCGAGCAAGCACCCTATTGCACGCGCCCTTCGACAGGCTCCGGGGACACCTCGACGGGCAACGAGCACAAGACTGGACGCAGATTCAAGAGTTGACTTGCGCGACCGGCACGGCGGGCGATCCATCCGACCAGCGGCGCACCGGGATGAAAATGAGCGCCGATTCAAATTCGCCACGATCTTGAGACAGAACTGGTGATCCAGCTCTGTTAGGCGCCCAGCTGTCTACTTGGTCACGTTGGACAAAAAACATCACGTGGGGATACCACGGCCCGCCTGCGGCGTCGCTGAGATAGCCCTTCTTCGAGAGCATGAACGAAAACGCACCGGTCTCCGGCGGCCCGAAGCTGTGGTCGGCAACGGCAACTTTGGTCTTTTCGATGATTTGCTGCAACGTGAAACCGGACAGCGCCCACTGCGTCTGTTTGAGTAACCGCGGCAGCTCGGTGCGAGCGGCGGGCGGATTAAAACAATTTGGCGAGCGCTCCTTCGGGTTCCAGAACTCAGGATCGTTAAATGGCGACGCCCACGAACGTTCGACTAAACAGACGAAGCCGTTCGTCCCCTTAACCGCCGTTTCGTAGCCGTGGCTCCCAAGCGCGAGAACGTCGGCGTCCGCCGATACCGACGGCGGCGCGGCGGTCCGCGCCAAGTCAATTTCAGCTTGACGATCGCTCATAAGGTAACTAGGTACAGGCGCCATATGCTGATACTGCGCACCGTCGGCCGGCGCGAGAAGCGACAATGGGGCTGCGACGAGGAGCAGCGCGAATATCTGGCGCGATACTTGGACGATCACAACCGGTACCTCCGTTTCGGCGTACTTACTCTAAGCAAACGCGCTCGGGAAGTTGTGACCGGACCGCCGCGTCACCCTGAGCGGTGTGCAAGGGCGCTCGCAGCGTTGTGCTTCGACAAGCTCAGCATGACAAGGGGGTGGTGCGCAAGACTGGACTCGAACCAGCACGAGATTGCTCCCGCTAGCCCCTCAAGCTAGTGCGTCTACCAATTCCGCCACTTGCGCACGGGAGGCCTAATGCGGTTCCGCCTGTACGGCGCCGGGCCCCGCCGCCCTTGGCGCCGATAGCCGGTAAATCGTTCCGCATCCGGTATGAAATACACACTGGCCGGTACCGCCACGCGACGTTGCACCATAAAGCGATCCGTCAGGCCCGACGCTCAGGCCGCCCGTCGGGTCGGCGCCGTCGGGTGGTCCGCTAAAATCGTGCAGGATCGTGACCTTCCCGCTGAACGCGTTCACTTTGAACGCGGTGCCGAACCCGTCCGGGAAATAGTAGTCGGTCTGCCGGCCGCCCAGCTCGGTAGTCCCGTAAAGCTCGCCATTGCTCAAGAAGAGTCCGGAGGGTTGTCGGCCCACTTTGTGGGGAGCAGGCGCGAAGTACGCCAAGACGCTTTCTTTGTACGACTCCCTGGACGGCACCAGCCTGAAGACGGTGCCGCAACCTTGCTGGCAACCTCTTTCACCGCCCCCGCGCGTCGTGCCGTACAGCGTCCCGTCGGAGCTCAGGACTGGGGGCGACGCCGGAAAGGCTCCGTCTTGGTTCGCGGTTCCGGCGAACCGGTAGAGGACGCGTTCGTCGTACGTCCTCCCTCGCGGCGTTAGTTCGTAAACCGTCCCGCAGCCAAAGCTCGAATCCGCACAGTTCCCGCCACTAGCCGTAACGCCGTAAAGAGTTCCGTTCGAATCCTCGGTCACTCCGCCGACCGGCTCGCTTCCGTCCAGGCCGCCCCTAAAACGATAAAGGATGCGCTCACGGTAATGCCCTCTTACCGGTCGCAGCCGAAAAACCGTCCCGCAGCCCAAGCTTCCGCAGTTCGTCACGCCGCCGGCGACCGTCGTACCGTACAGATCGTGGTTCGCACCGGCCAGCAGGCTGCCGGAGGGCCCGATCCCGTCCGAACCCCCCGTGAAGCTATACAGAGTGCTTCGCGCGTATGACGAGCCCGACTGAGATAGTTTGAAGACGGTCCCGCATCCGAGCCTCGGCAAACAGGCCGCATCGCCGCCCTGGCGAGTCGTGCCGTAGAGCGAACCGGATTCGTCGCCGGCAAGCCCGGACGGGTACGTTCCTCCAGCCTTTACGCGGAACCGCGCGACGGCCTCGAGCTTCAGTTTGTCCGTCAGCTCGAAGATCGCGCCCGTCCCACCCCTGAACCCCGCAGTGTCCGACGTTGCGCCGTAAAAATCACCGGAGCTTGCGAACAGCCCGCTGCTCGGGAAGATTGGGTTCTTCCTTTTCGGATTGAGCGGAAAACTGTAGAGGATCTTTTCGGTAAACTCGCCTCTCCCGGATCTCTGGAATTGCCGCGACATCGTCGTAGACGGCACTCCGAACTGCGAACCGGCCTGCGGCGAGCAGGCTGCGCAGAGAAGTGCCGCCGCCAAACCGGCGGCTCTTACCCCATGTTCGGGTCGAGCGCGTCGCGTAGGCCGTCGCCGATATAGTTGATCGCCAGCACGGTTACTAGAATGCACAGGCCCGGAAAGACCGCAGCCCACCACGCGATCGAGAGATTGCTCTGCGCGTTTGCGAGCATGTTGCCCCAAGACGCTGTCGGCGGCTGAATGCCGAAGCCGAGGAACGAGAGCGTCGACTCGGTGATGATGACACCGGCAATGTCGAGCGTCGCCTGAACGACGATCGGTGCTACGGCGTTCGGCAGAAGGTGGCGGAAAATGATACGGCTATCGCTGTTGCCGACCGCGCGCGCCGCTTCTGCGAACTCGCGCTCGCGCAGGCTCAAGAAGGAAGCACGCACGAGACGCGCGACCGTCGGCCACGACAAAGCGCCGATGATGATGACGATCACACCGAAGCTCAGAGCGGCTTTCGTCGAGCTCGCCGCCACGATCGCGGTAAGCACCAGCAAGAGCGGAAGCAACGGGATCGAGAGGAAGACGTCGGTAACGCGCATGAGCGCGTAATCTACCCAGCCGCCGTAGTAGCCTGCAATAGCGCCAAGACTCGTGCCGATCAGCACTTCCATGAGCACCGCAAAGAGACCGACGGTGAGCGAGATTCGCGCGCCGAATAGCAACCGCGAGGCCAAGTCACGCCCGACCTCGTCCGTGCCGAGCGAATGGCCCCCGCAAAGCGTGCTGTCTTGAAAGCACGGAGGAAGCGGCGTCCCTTGCCAGTGGACGTTGTCAATCGCATTCGGGTCGAAGGGGGCGAGCTGTTTGGCGAAGATCGCCGCCAAGATCATCAGCGTGAGGACGACCAAGCCGGCGATAGCGAGTTTATGTCGCCGCAGTCGCGTCCAAAACGTGACCTTCGAGAAACGGAGCTCCTCTTCAATGACGGTGTTGCCGGGCAAAGGAAGGCTTGGTGCTGCCATCGGTACCCTTTAGTCGTACTTCACGCGCGGATCGAGCCACGCGTAGACGACGTCGGCAAACAGATTCGAAAAGACGACCAGAAAGGCGATCAGCAAAAGGTATCCCATAAGCAATGCCAGATCGCTTTGTTGCAGCGCGTTGTAGAAGAGCCGCCCCATCCCGGGCCAGGCAAAGATATCTTCGGTGATGATCGCTCCGCCCAACAATCCGGGCAACGAGAGCGCGACGACGGTCACGACTGGTATCAGCGCGTTCTTCAAACCATGCTTGAACAGGATCGTTCGGAACGAGAGACCCTTCGCGGCGGCCGTGCGCATGTAGTCCGTTCCGAGAACTTCGAGCAGCGAAGAGCGCATGAATCGGCTGAACAAGGCAAGCTGCAGCAGCGAAAGCACGATTGCCGGCAGGATCAGGTGCTGGAGTCGGTCTCCGAGATCGAATGTATCGCTGTTCGAGATGCCCGCAGACGGAAGCTGGATCTGATATCCAAACGGCAGCGGAATACCGTGCACCGCAAACGCGAGCTGCAGCATCAGCGCGAACCAGAATACCGGCATCGATTGCCCGAAGAAGGCGAGCGTCGTGATCGCGTAATCCAAGGCCGAGTAGCGATAGACGGCCGAAACGATGCCCGCGCCGACGCCGATGGTAATCGCGATCAAGAGCGAGGCACCCATCAACTCGAGCGTCGCGGGAAAGCGCTCGATCAACGCCTGAAAGACCGGCTCCGAGTTGCTCGTCGAGTAGCCCATGTCGCCCCTGAGCACGTGACCGAGCCACCTCAGATACTGGATAGGCACCGGCTGGTCCATCCCGAGGTTGTGCTTTAGCCGGGCGATGTCGGCGGCGGTGATGTGCGGATTCTGCAGGTAGGGCGCGAGCGGCCCTCCCGGCATGTTGTAAAGGATGCCGTAGAGGATGACGGAGATCGCAAGCAGCAGCGGAATCGCTTGAAGCGTCCGGCGCACAACGTAGCTGAGCAAGACCCTTGCTAGTTAGAACGTCTAAAGAAAAGGCCTTCTAAACGCTCGCTTGGGCCGGTTGCGCAAGGCCGAGAATTGCGCGTGCCTGATCGGGGGTAGCGACCGGACGGCCCGCCTCGGCGGCGATTCGCGCGACGCGCGCAACCAGCTCTTCGTTGCGCGCAAGTCTTCCACGACTGTAAAACAGGTTGTCTTCCAAGCCGACGCGCACGTGACCGCCCATCGCTATCGCGGCCATCGCCATCGGAAGCTGCTGGCGTCCGATTCCGGCAACCGACCACGTGCAGCGGTCGGGGAGGTTGTCAACGAGATCGGCGAGATTCTGCACCGTCGCCTCGAGCCCGCCCGGAACGCCGAGCACGAGATCGCAATGCTGCGGAAAGGAGAGCAGCCGCTCGCGAGCGAGCTTGCGCGCGTTGGCGATGTGTCCTTTGTCGAAGATTTCCAGCTCCGGCCGCACCCCAAACTCATTCATTCGCTTCAAGATGCCGCGCATGATCGGGAAGCTGTTTTCAAAGATGTCGTCGCCGAAGTTCACGCTGCCGCACGTTAGCGTCGCCATTTCCGGACGCAGCTCTAGAATGCTCGCGCGCTCGCCGGGCGACATTCCGATCGCGCCTCCGGTCGAGAACTGCACGATGAGGTCGCTCTGGGCGCGAATCGCCTCGTACGCCTCGCGAAAGCGTTCGACGCTGTGCGTGTTCGTGCCGTCGTCGTTTCGACAGTGCACGTGGATGATCGATCCGCCCGCTTCGCGCACCGCGCGCGCCGTTTCCCCGAGCAGGGGTGGAGTGAACGGCAGATAGGGCGTTTGGTCGGGGCGCACTTCCGCGCCGACCGGCGCGCACGTGATGATCAGTGGATCCATTCCCTTATTCTACCAGCGCGCGATAGGCGGCTTCCACGAACTCGCGGTCGAGGCCCAGCAGGGCCGTTAGCGCGATCGCGTCGCCGCGTGGCCTTTCCTCACCGGAGACCTCGACGATCGTATAGTCCATCGCGTCGGCCAGCGCGGCGAGCGCCTCGCCAACGTCTTGGGTCGGCGGACGATGGGGAACTCCTCGCAGTCCTCGCACGGCAAAATGGCGCGCGCCGGCCGCGGCCGCGATGCCGGCTAGATGCGTCGCGAGCATGCCGCAGGCGCCGAGCTTGCACAAACGTTCGAGCAGCGCTACCAAGAGCGCCCTGCCTTCGTGCGGCGTCGTCGTCCTTGCGAACTCGTCCGCCAAGATCAAGAGGCGCGACGAGCCGCGAGCTAAGATCGTCTTCAACTCGAGTACCTCGCGCGCAAACGATGAGAGAAGACCACCGATCTGAGGGTCGCGCCCTAATCCCACCCACGCGATCTGATCGAAGAGCGCGGTGCGAGCACGAGCCGCCGGAACGGGAAGGCCGAACGCGGCGCAGAGCGCGACGAATCCGCAGGTCTGCAGTGTAACGCTCTTGCCGCCCATATTCGGTCCGGTCAGCACGGCGGCATCGTGCAAGTCGAGATCGATCGGCACGAACGGACGGCCGGCGGCGACCAGCGCAGTTTCGAGCGGAAGAAACCGTGCCTGCTCGAACGCCAGCGTGGGTTTGGTAGTTACCGTCGCCGGCCGGCATGCGTGCATTTGAGTGAACCGAGCCGCGCCCAGCAGCACGTCGAGTTCGCCGAGAGTTCGCGCCGCTTCATCCAAGCCGGCGGCGTGCTCGCGCACCAGTGTGGAAAGCCGTTCGCGCACCCGCTCTTCAGCGGCGGCGACGGCATCCGCAGCAGCATCGCGACGCGCGAGCGCGGCCTGCACCGCCTCGCCGTACTCGAGAGCGCACAGCAGGTATGTCGGTGCTTCCCGGACGACCCTGATACCGGCCGGAAGAGCGCCGCGCAACTCGTCGCGCATCACGATAAACTGCTCGCCGGCAACCTCGTCGCGCCCTAGTTCGCGGGCAGCGCGCTCGCTCTCGCGGCCGCGCGACGCGTCGAGCTCGGCTTGATCGCGCGCGAGACGGTCCCGTGCGTTCGCGAGCTGCGCGTCGAACGCGTCGTCGAGATAGAAGTCGACTCCTTTACGAGCTCCAGTCTCCAGCGTCGCGCCGACCGCGCAGGTTGCGGCATTCGAGATACGCGGCCTGGAGAGACCAGCGAGCAGTTCGTCGATGCGGCCGATCGTTGCGCAGAAACGGCGCAGCTCGAGAAAGTGAGGATCGTCGAGGACGTCAGCCATGGATGCGCGAGCGATCGCAGCGGCCGCATCGGGCAGCTCGCGCAATGCTGCCCGCACGGTTTCCAGCCGGTCCGTTTCGAGGCTGAAAGCGAGCTCGGCTATCGTCCGAGCGCGTGCTTCGGCCTGCCGTTCTTCTCCGGCAGCGAAGGGGCGCAGCTCTGAGAATAGCCGCTCGCCATAGGGTGAAACCGGCGCAACCGCGGCGATCAGCCATTCGAACCCGAGTATCTGCGCGCTCGACTCGTCGAGCAATCCCGAAAGCTTCACGCAGCACGCGCGGCGTAGACGTCAAAAGTCGGCAGACTCGTCGCATTCGCCACGGCACCGGCAAAGGCGCGCGGCTCGAAAGACCGTTGCGGTCCGATCGACGCGATCGTCGCTGCAATTACCCGCAACGGACGTCTACAGCGAACGGTCAGCTGCGAAAGCGCGCGCAATCCGGCTCTGCCGCTCAGCGCGATCTGCGTCGGGTCGCGCACGACGATCTGCCGCGTCTCCCTCGCCGCCAGCAGCGATGCTGCTTGTGCTGCGGTGAGAGCGCCTTCGAGTTCGAGCGACGGCACGCCGGCATCGAAGCCCGGAACCCGCAACCGCGCCACCAGCGCCGCAATTTCGTCGACGGCCTCCTGCATGGTCTTGGCCGCGCCGGCGCCGCAGGCGACGACGATCGCCCCGTTCGATCCGGCAAGCGCGGCGACGCGGTCTACTGCTCCGTCAACAACGACCGTTTCGCTTCGCGCGCCGAGCTCCCTGACGATTTCATGCACGCCCGACGCCGTCGGCGGACCGACGAGCTCGTAGAACCCGCTCTGCGCAACGCGCGCGTAGAGCAGTGAGCCAACCGAACTCTGCAATCGCGACAGTTCGAGAATCTCGGCCGCGGGCGTTCGCGGAAGCGAGCTGCGCGCCGTGACAAAAATCGTTCCCGGCCGCAGCCAGAGCCGAGGTTTTCGACGAGTTTCGCTTGGCAGCGTCGCGTCGCCGTCGCGGCCGATCGAGGCAAGCCCAACCCGAGTGCCGGCTTCGTATGCGGCAGCGTAGATCGCCCGCAGCGCCGTCGTCTTGCCGACGTCCCGACCGATCCCGACGACGAAGATCGAGCTTGCGCGGGCTTCACGCGCAAGCTGGAGAAGCTCGAATCCGACTCGCACGCCGATCCTTTCAGCTAGCCGAGACCAAGCGCCTTGAGCGTTGCAAAGAGCACGCCGGTGAGCGCCAGCAACACGCCGCCGATGAACGCCGCGTTGCGTTCGGCGTACTGCCCGAGCCAACGGCCTATGGTGAGACCGAGCATCGTGGCAAGGACCGAGATACATCCGATGACGATTAACGAGATCGGCATCGGAACGCCAATGTAGAGAATCGAGAAGCCGATGCCGAGCGAATCGAGACTGATCGCCAGCGACGCGATCAGTAGCCCCTTGCCGCGCGTAAGGTCGAGCCGCGAAACGGCGCTGAGCTGCGCTCGGCTCTCCCGCACCATGTAGATGCCCAGCCCGAAGAGCGCGGCGAATCCAATATAGGCCGCGAAACCGCCGATCAGCCGGCCGGCGAGCAAACCGAGACCCGCGCCGAGGGTGTTCATCGTGATCTCGGCGCATGCGAAGGCAATGCCGATGCGGATCTTCCTGCCGGCCGGAATGCCGCGAACTCCTACGCCGACGCTCACCGCGAAAACGTCGAGTGCGAGCGCAAGCGCGACGACGACCACTTTGAAGAAGGCTGCGCCCACGAGTGGCGTGTAACGCCAGCATGGTGAAGCTTCCTGCATGACCCGCCCGTCGCCGGGCCCGATCTTCCTGTTTGCCGCGGTGGTCCTGCTCGCAGTCGTGCTGGCGCCTGTCGCCGCCGTCGTCGCCGCGATGCCGCCAAGCGAGGCCGTAAAGATCTTCGCACAGGTTGGCAGCGACGCGCTGCGCGTTTCCCTTATCGCGTCGGCCGGCGCGACGCTCGTTGCCACCCTGCTCGGCGTGCCGGCGGGATATTACCTCTCACGCCTGTCGACCCGGTTGCGCGCGGCTGCGATCTTCGTACTGGCGTTGCCGCTCGCGTTTCCGCCGGTCGCATCGGGTTTGATGCTCATTTACGCGCTGGGTACGAACTCGCCGCTTGGCGCGTGGCTCTCCGCGCGAGGATTGACCGTTCCCGATTCGCTGCTCGGCGTGGCCGTGGCACAGTTCTTCGTTTCCGGCTCGTTCGTCGCGATCGCTGCGACGGCGGCATTCGGAGCCATCGATCCGATCTTCGGCGATGCGGCGCGAACGCTGGGAGCTAGTGAATGGCGGATCTTCAGCCGCGTCGCCTTGCCGGCTGCCGCCGGAAGCATCGGCGCCGGAGTCGCGTTTGCGTGGCTTCGCGCAATCGGGGAGTACGGCGCGACCAGCATCGTCGCGTTCCATCCGACGTCGCTGCCGGTCGCGCTTTACGTGACGCTTTCCGCCTCGGGCGTTCGCGAAGCGCTGGCACTCTGCTACGGCTTCATCGTACTGGCCGCAGTTGCGCTCGCCGTCGCCTGGATTCTTCGCCGCGGCGTCGTACATTAGGTCCCGTGCTTCAGAAGAACTTTTACTTTCTCGCGCGGCGCTTCGTCGCGGGCGAGACGATCGAGTCGGCGATGGCCGCGGTTCGCGCCCTTAACGAGGCCGGCATGTCAGCCTCGCTCGACTTCCTCGGCGAAGACGTGCTCGAGCGCAGCGCGGCGCTGCACACGCGGGACGTCTACATCGAAATGCTCGACGCCATCGCGGCGAACGGCGTCAACTCGAATCTCTCCCTCAAGCTGACCGCGATGGGCCTGCTCGTCGACGAAGATCTTGCGCTGACGAACTTGCTCGCGATCCTCGAGCGGGCGGCGCGAAACCCCGACCCGTTCGTTCGCATTGACATGGAAGGCTCGGCGGTGCTTGAGGCCACGCTACGGGTTTTTGGCCGCGCGTTCGCCGAGCACAAGAACGTCGGGATCGTTCTCCAAGCCTACCTAAAACGCGCTCCCGCCGACGTAGCACGAGCGATCGACATTGGCGCTCGCGTGCGGCTCTGTAAAGGCGCTTACAACGAGCCCGCTGAGATCGCTTACAAGGGCATGCCGGAAATCCGCGTGCAATATCTCGCTTTAGCCCGCGAGCTCTTAGAACGGGGAACCTATCCCGGCATCGCCACCCACGACCGCCGTTTGATCGCCGCGGTCAAGGAGTTCGCCGGCGATCGAAGCATTTCGCGTGAACGCTTCGAGTTCCAGATGCTCTACGGTTGCCGGCCGAACGTTCAGCGAGAGCTCATCGCGCAAGGCTATCGGCTGCGCGTTTACGTCCCGTTCGGAACGCACTGGGCCGGCTACTTCTACCGCCGCGTGCTCGAGCGCCGCGAGAACGCACTCTTCGCGCTCTCGTCCATATTCTCGCGCTGATGCGAGCGGTCGTCCAGCGCGTTTCGAGTGCGCGCGTCCGCACGGCGGATCGCATCGTCGGCGAGATCGCTCGGGGATTGCTTGCGCTCGTCAGCGTTGGCGTCGACGACGACGAAAGCGATGCTCGCGCGATGGCCGAGAAGCTCGCGGGACTGCGCATCTTCGCCGACGATCGCGGACTCATGAACCGTTCGGTACTCGATACCGGCGGCGCGGTGCTGCTCGTCTCGCAGTTTACGCTGCACGGCGACGTCCGACGCGGACGCCGCCCGTCCTTCATCGCAGCAGCGAAAGAACCGCAAGCGCTCGAGCTCTATCGGCTCACCGGGAGTGCGCTCGAGGCGTCCGGTTTGCCCGTCGCATACGGCGAGTTTGGCGCTCACATGAACGTCGAGCTCGTCAACGACGGACCGGTTACGATTTTGCTCGACACGAAACGCACTTTCTAATGCCGGCGCTAGCTTGCTTCCCTGCCTAAGGCGGGCTGTTCTCATCTCGACTCAATGAGGGGGCCAAACTTTCAGGCCCCCTCCTGCGTTGTAAGAAATGGAGCGAGGAAGCCGCCCTTCTCTGGCGGCGAGCTTGCCGCCCTCCCCCGGCGGCGCAAAAAGAAACACATAAGACAAGGTGAAAAGGATGATTACGGAACAGAACAGGCGCGGCGGCGGCATGTCCGTCCGGGAGGCTGGGCAAAAAGGCGGCGAGACGGTAAAGAACAAGTACGGCGCCCAGTTCTACGAGGAAATCGGTCGCAAGGGTGGTTTGGCAACGAAACTAGCTCACGGCCACGAGTTTTACGAACAGATCGGCAAGAAGGGTGGAAAGAAGGGCGGCGAAGCCACGCGTGATCGCTATGGTCCCAACTTCTACGAACGAATCGGTCAAAAGGGTGGACAAAAGGTCAAGCAACTCATCGAAGAGGGTAAGCGCGCCGCGAACGACCGCAAGCAGAAGGCGAGTTAGTCTATCGCGGCTCGGGCGCAGCCTGAGCCTACTCCTCTTTGCATTCGTAACCATCGGCGTCGGAACGGCGAGAGCGTATCCTTTCCCTCCGACCCCGATGCCGAAACGAACGTCGCTTCCGTCGGCACCCCCTCCCGGAAACGCGCTGCCTTTGGACTCGATGTTACTCTTCGTGCTCGATGATCCGATTTCGTCGAAGGCTTCGAAAAAGGGAGAGCTCGTCCGCGCCCATCTCAAGAATGCGATCGTTGTCGCGGGGCGGGTCGTCGCACCGGCGGGAGCGCCGGCGCAGATTCGCATCGTGGACACATCGGCGGCCGATCTTGCGGACACGTACGGCTTCGTTGACATTTTCTTCGAGCCGCTGACGCTCGGTGACGGGCGTTCTCTACCATTGCGCACTCCGATCGCGCACCTTACGCCCAACCTTTCTTCAGGGCACGAATCTACCGTCGCGGCCGAAGACACCGTCGGAGATATCTTCGTTCCGTACTATTCGCTTTGGCAGATAGTCCGCCATGGAAAGAACTTCGTGCTGGGAGCGGGTTCGGTGGTTCCCGCCAACACCGAGGCGACAATCACCGCGCAGCCAAACGGCTCGATCGCGATCGTCACGCCGGCTCCCCTATCGGCCGGCATGGAAGCGCCCAACGCCACCTTCCCCGTGTCGCCGATCGCGACGCCCTACGGTCCGGAAGGTCAAACGCCACGTCCCCGAAAGACGCCGAGTCCATCGCCATCTCCATCGCCGTCACCGAGAAAGTGAGGTAAGCTCGTGCTCGTTCGAATGACGTATGTCGTGTGGATCTTCGTCCTCGCCGCCATTCCAGCGTTCGCCGCAACGCCGGCCCCGATGGCGACGCTATCGCCGATGCCCCAGGGCTCCGAGGTCGCCTTTGTAAAGTCGATCCAAAAGGATCTCATGGCGCGATTTCCGACCTCGGCAGACGCCGTTAAGGCCGGTTATTTCAGATTCGGCAACGAGGACGAAGACGGCGCGATCAGTTACGCGAACCTGCAATGGCAGAGCGGAAACCCGCAGCAGCCCAGTCAGCTCTGGTACGACGTGCATGGCAATCTGCTCGGCGCCGACTTCTCGGTCCTTCAGAGCAGCTCGCCTCAGCCGCCGGCGATATGGGGCGTCAACTACCACCGCTGGGTCTCGTTTCGCGAGCACGTTCACTACATTCTCGCCGGGCCCAACGGCACGGAAGCTTACGGCGCGACCAGCGCCAAGAAGTTTGCAGCGGCCGGCGGCGACGTCGACGACCCGCAAGCAGCAACGATCGTCAAAATGGGAATCGCAAAGAATGCCAGCGACGTGAAGCGCGTCTTCCTCTTCCCCTCGCTCTGGGATCTTATCGTTTGGATCAAACCGAATCCCAACGGTGCGTTCGCCGATAAGAACCCGCTCGTCACTCCGAGCGCGGACGCCGCCAAAGACTCTATGTAATTACTCCCGCCCACGGTTCGGCGGGAGAACTACGTACTGCAGAGAGGGGCTTTCGACGCGAGCGCCATTGGCAGGAGGCCATAATTTTCCTGCGCAGGTGGCGCGAGCGCGGATAAGTAGGAGCGCACAGGAGGTGCGCGACGAGCGGCCCCGATGCGGTACGTAGCGCTCCCGCCGAACCTCTCCTTATCTATTCGTTATCTACGGGCTCGAGTGAGCGGGGTTCGTGCAGGAAGTACGAGGCCGGGTATTTCGCCGGGATTGCTTTGAACTTACGCGGCGGCTTGGAGAAGTCGAAGATGTCTCGCATGCTGTGTGCGCGCGTGTCGGTGTAGCCTTGCGATGTGGGGCCTAACTTTCCGACCGTCGGGAAGGCCTCTTCGATGAGCTTCAAAATGCTTCCGAACTCGTATTGCTTGTGCGAAACCAGGCCCGGCTTGGCATATGGCGAGATGATCAGGCACGGAACGCGGATGCCGAGGCCGCGGAAATCGAGTTGCGGCGGCGGGGCGTTGTCGTAAAAACCTCCATAGTCGTCCCAAACGACGACGATCGCCGTGGAGTTCCAGTAGGGGCTCTGGCCGATCGCGTTGACGACGGAGGCTACCCAGGCCGGACCGGTGTCGCTGTGCGCACCAGGGTGATCGGAATCTTTATGACTCGGCGTCACCCAGCTCACGGACGCGAGCTTTCCCGCATAGATATCCTTGAGGACCTGCGTTTGCGGTTGAATGATGTTGTTGGTCCAGTCCGGTCCCTGTTCCACGTATTTGATGGCGGCAAAGGGTGACCAGATGAAGCTCTTCAGGCGCTGTGCAACGTAGTACTTCCACGAAACGTCTGCATTGTCGAGCGCTTGTGCGATCGTATTGAATTGGTCCAAGCAGGGGAACGGCCCCGAATCGTGATGGACGACACGCTTTTCGTCAACGATCGCGGTCATGGTGCCTGGTGCGGCTTTGCAATTGCTATGGCCGGTGGCAAAGTCCGCCAAGGCAGTCGTATCGGTGATGTTATCGGTTCCGGCGACGAGCGTGAGATGCGCCGTCCAGCTCGGACCGAACTCCGTAGGAAACATCTCGTCTGCAAGAACGTACTGACTTGCCATCGTCCAGTACGTTTGAACCTGCGAACGCTCGATGTATGCGTACGCAGCGTCGTCGTGACTGAAGCCGTACTTGGAGAAGCCATCCATTTTACCGTTGTCCCAATCGGTAAGGGAGGCTTCGAACACGTGGGCGAGGTTGGGCTCGTGCTGAAAGGTATCTTGATGCAGCGGTATGACTTGCTCGCCTGGTGGGCAATCCGACCCGGAGCTGGAGTCGGGAGCCGAGCCTTTACCGCAGCCGTTCATCGGCGCGTTGGCGCCGGGATAGCCGGCGAAGAAGTTCTCGAAGCTGCGGTTCTCCTGAACGATGACCACGACGTGCGAGATGTAGTGGCTTATCGGCGACGTGCGTGACACGGTGGTCCGCGCGGCGCTCCCGCCGCCGCCAAGGAAGCCGCCTCCAACGACCGGCCCGCATCCGCTACAAAGCCAAAGAGAGCTTATCGCAAAGAGAATCGTCGCGGCACGCCTTAAGCCGCTGTTGTTTACACCCATCGTTTGCGCCTCTTTCGTCTCAATAATTTACGATCCGCAACAGCGAATAGCCCGCGATTCGCCCCTTTTTGAGAGCCTCCCTCCGCGTTTGCGGTCGACCGGGCGTTACTTCTGCTCGACGCAGAACGTCTGTGCGGCGTTTAAGGCGACGTCGGTCGCTTTGCCTTCGCTGGTCGCGATAATGTCGCGCTGGCCGTTGAAACGCAAATAGCTCTTGATGTCGCGCGCGTTGGCAGGTGCGGCCATGTCTTGCGGATCGAAGCCGCCCAGCGTCGGATGCAGCCTGTTGGGATTGTAGCGAAGCAAGGTTATATACAGGTTCTGCGTATCGATCGCGAGCTGGCGCTGATGATCGTACGCAGTCTGCAGCTCTTGCGCAGCTTCGTGGATGTCCGCCGCCGCTTGTTTGTCGGTCGTTAGGGTCGAACCATCCCGAAGCGCGTTGATCTCCTGCTGGATCGCCGAAAGCGAATTGTTCAGGGTGGTCTCCTGGTGTCCCAGCGCATCACGAATGTGCAGAAACTGCTGGACGTAGTTGGGGCCCTCGAACATGTTATTCATGTCGTCGAGCTGAACGCTGACGCCGTCGAGCGTGCGATCGTTCGCGAGCATCGGTACCAGCGCATTGTTGAAATGTTGGGCGAGCGACTTGCAGTACGGCGAAGAGACGACGGTGATGATCGTCTTGGGCTCGTGCGGCGCCGGTGATGCAGCGGGCGAAGCCACCGCCAGGATGGCGGTCGCTAGGTTAAACAAGAACATGTCGCTAGGTTAAACACGGATGCCACCTCGGATGTGACGACTTACTCGTTCGTCCAATAGTCCTTAAGGGCCTTGCCGCGCGACGGATGACGCAGTTTACGCAGCGCCTTCGCCTCGATTTGCCGAATGCGCTCGCGCGTCACGCCGAACTCTTGACCGACCTCTTCGAGCGTCCGCTGGTGGCCATCTTCCAGGCCGAAGCGTAAGACCAAGACTTTGCGTTCGCGTTCGGTGAGATTTTGCAGCACGTCCTGCATCTTCTCTTTGAGCAGCATGACGGAGGCCGCCTCCGCGGGCGCCACCGCTTCCTGGTCTTCGATGAAGTCGCTGAGGTGCGAGTCTTCTTCCTCGCCGATCGGAGTTTCGAGCGAAATCGGTTCCTGGGAGATCTTCATGACCTCACGCACCTTTTCGGGTGTGAGAGCCATCGCTTCGGCAATCTCTTCGACTGTCGGCTCGCGGCCGAGCTCTTGTAAGAGCTGGCGCGAGACCTTGATCAGCCGGTTGATCGTCTCCACCATGTGGACCGGAATGCGGATCGTGCGAGCTTGGTCGGCGAGCGCGCGGGTAATAGCCTGACGGATCCACCACGTTGCGTAGGTGGAGAACTTGTACCCCTTGCGATAATCGAATTTTTCGACCGCGCGAATGAGACCCAGGTTCCCTTCCTGGATCAAATCCAAAAAGAGCATTCCGCGCCCGACGTACTTCTTGGCAATCGAAACGACGAGTCGAAGGTTGGCCTCGGTGAGCTGTCGCTTTGCCTCTTCCCCGCCGTCAACGATCTTAGAGTCCGCCGAACCGTCCCGACGAGCCTCGAGTTCGCCGGCCTCGATGCGCATCGCAAGTGACTTCTCCTGCTCCATGGAGAGCAGCGGAACGCGACCGATCTCCTTGAGATACATGCGAACCGGATCGTCGAGCGAAAGACCGTCGGCAATTACTTCCTCAGGCTCCTCGCCGCGCTCGGTCTCGGCCTTTTCGTCTTTCTGCTCTTCGGCCAGCTCGATACCGGAGGCCGCGAGCTCTTCAAAAAACTCCTCGAGCTGCTCGGGACTGATCTCCTCGAGCACGTCGAAAGTCGCGCTGATCTCTTCGTACGTCAGCGAGCCTTGACTCTTCCCGCGCGCGATCAGCTTCTTCTTGAGATCTTCCAGCGTGACCGGCGGCTCCACGGTCGGTGGACCCGCGCCCTTCTTACGCGCCATTTTCTTTTGCCTTCACCTCCTCTCTAACGAATGTCTTCATCCTTACGTGCTCACCGTTTCAGCTTCGCGACGAGCGCCTCGAACTCTCCGCGCAACTCCTGAGAAACCACTTTTCCCTCCGCCAGCCGATCGTCGATCAGGTCGGAGAGCTCCCGGTACCGCCGGCGCTCGTCTTCGAGCCGCAATCTTTCGACCACTCGCTCCAAGTGCGCGCGGCGCTCCTCCGAGCCGCCATACCGGATTGCCGAGCTTCGGTCGCGCCGGCCCACCTCAGCGAGGAAGTCGAGCGTCCCCTGGTCCTCGGCAAAGAGGCCGAATACGTCCGCGGTCGTCGTCAGCGTCCCGGCCGATTCCACAATCCTTTCGTAGACCCGGCCGTAGAACTCGTTTCTAAAGCGTGATGCGCCGATTCGTTGACCGTACTCGGCGGCGAGCGCCGGCTCTTCGAGCAGAATGCTCAGGACCTCGCGTTCAAAGGAGAGCGGTTCGACCGCCGCAGAGACGTGACGGCTCTGCGAGAACGCCGCTTTGCTTGCTGGTGCGAAGTTTGCAGCGTCGGCGAGAAACCGGCTATTCCTAAGGTCGTCCACGCTCACCTGCAGCCGGCCGGCGACGTAGACGCGCCATCGGTCCCATTCCTCACGTGGCGCTAACCTTCGGATCAGTACCTCGGCCTTGGGTGTGACGCGTGCCGGAGAGTCGAATCCGGCCCTAAGCTTTTCGATCTCCGAGTCGATCCGAAACTGCAGCGCGGGCTTGGCCGTTTCAAGGAGTCCGCGAAACGCCTCGGCGCCTTCGCGGCGAACGAAGCTGTCGGGGTCGTCACCGGGGGGCAAGAGCACGATCCGGACCGGCGACCCGCTGTGTTCGATCTCCTTAGACGCTACTTCGATCGCTTTGGTTGCAGCCGCGCTCCCGGCTGCATCACCGTCGAAGCAGAGAAAAACGTACTCGGCATACTTGCGCAACTCGGCCGCTTGCTCCGCGGTAAATGACGTGCCGAGCGACGCTACCGCGTTCTCGAACCCCGCCTGATGCAGCGCGATGCAATCGAGGTATCCTTCGACGACGATGATCGTGCGGTCGGCCTGCGCGGCCCGGCGCGCCAAGTTGAGCGCGAAGAGGTGATGACCCTTGGTATATACCGGCGTCGTTGCGGTGTTCAGATACTTTGGCTCGCCGTCACCAAGCGCGCGCCCCCCAAATGCGATCACCTCTCCCGTCGTCGAGTACGTCGGTACCATCAAGCGGTTACGGTAGAAATCGTAGTAACCGCGTTGACCGCTCTTGACCAGTCCCGCGCGAGCGGCCGGCGCAAGGTCGACGCCGTTGTGTTGTAGTTCGGCGACCAGGCCGTCCCACGAGTCGGGAGCGTAACCGAGGCCGAATCGCTCTACGGTAGCGGCATCCAGTCCGCGCCGGCGACAGTAGGCGCGAGCGGCGGACCCTCGTTCTCCCTGGAGCATTCGCGCGAAGTAGGCCGCCGCGATGCGATTCGCTTCGTGCATCGCTTCACGCTCGCTGCGCGCGCGGGCCGCGTGCGGACTCTCCGGTTCCAGCTCTACGCCGGCCTTGCTCGCAAGCGCCCGCACGGCGTCGCCGAAGCCTACGTTCTCCGTCTTCTGCAAGAACGTTATTACGTCGCCGCCCGCACCGCAGCCGAAGCATTTGAAGAAGCCGCGATCCGGATGAACGTGAAATGAGGGCGTCTTCTCGGCGTGAAAAGGACAGAGCCCGACAAGGTCGTTGCCTCGCTTTTTGAGCGGCACGTGTCCGCCGATGAATGACGCGATGTCAACACGCGCCCGGATTTCGCGAAGAACGTCTTGGTCGTATTTCACTGATGCTTACCTAGGAGTTTCGTCATGCTCTGAGAACTTTCCGTCGCGTCAAGTGGCCAGTAACCCCGTGAAGCGCATATTCGATCCCGTTCATCACTTCATCGAGTTATCCACAGCGGAAGCGCAACTTCTCGATCTACCGGTGATGCAGCGGCTGCGCCGTCTCCGTCAGCTCGGGTTGGCCTACCTAGCTTTTCCCTCCGCGGAGCATTCCCGCTTCACGCACGCGCTCGGAGCGCTGGCCATGGGCACGCGAGCCTTCGACGTGTTGGTAAGCAACGGTGCGATCTTCTTCGGCAGTGCGGCCGAAGTGGCGTATCAGCGGCGGCTGGTCCGGGCGTCGTTGCTTCTCCACGACATCGGGCACGGACCGTTCAGCCACTCCTGTGAGAGCGCGCTGGGGATTGCGCACGAGCAACGGACGATAGATTTGATCGCGCTTCCCGATCTTGCGGACGCTATCGCCGCGCTCGACGTCGAGGCCTCAGACGTGCTTGGTTTGATTCTGGGTGACCCGGCGAGCCGCTACCCCGCCCTGCGCGAGCTAGTCAGCGGCCCGAACCTCGACGCCGATCGGATGGATTATCTGCTGCGCGACTCTTATTTCACCGGCGTTTCGACCGGACGCTATGACGCCGAGCAGTTGATCGCGTCGCTACGACCCTTGGAGCTCGATGGCCGGCTCCTCGTCGGGATCGACCGGCGTGGCGTCGTCGCCCTCGAATCCTTCGTAATGGCGCGCTACATGATGTTTGCCTCGGTCTATTTCCATCACACGACCCGAATGTTCGAGCGGGTGCTGCACGAGGTGCTTCGCGATCTGTGGCCCGATCCGCGCGCACTCGATTCCGCGGCGGAGTTTCTTCGCTGGGACGATCTTCGAGTGCTCAACACGCTCGATGACAGCCGAAGCGAGGCGGCCCGCGCGCTTCGCAACCGGGTCAGGATCTACGCGCTGGCTGCCGAGTTCAACGCGGAGCGCGATTTGAATACCTTCGAGGCCTGCTACGCCGCGCTGCGCGAGCGATTTGGGGAGGCCAACGTCTGGGCGGATACCCAAGCGCAGCTTTTGCATCGGCTGCCGTTCGGAATCGGCGGGGACGCGACCGTTTGGGTTGACGGACCGAGTGGCGCCGTCGACGCTCGTGAGGTGTCGGACGTCATCGCAAAACTAAGCGGCAAAGCTTACTGGCGCAAGATCTTCGTGCGCCGTCCTTCGACAGGCTCGCGACAAGTTTCTGACGTCGTTGCGGAAGCGCGGCGGATTTGTATCGAGATTCTAGCCGCTCGTCTACGATCGGCGCGATAAGTTCTACGTCAGCGTGCCGATCGCCGATTGGGCGGCGGCGAGACGGGCGATCGGAACGCGATACGGAGAGCAGGAGACGTAGTCGAGCCCCAACCGGTCGCAGAACGCTACGCTGGTCGGTTCGCCGCCGTGCTCGCCGCAGATTCCAATCTTTAGGTCCGCCCGGGCACCGCGACCCAGTTTGACGGCCTGTCGCATCAGCTCGCCGACGCCTACGCGATCGAGAACCTGAAATGGATCTTCCTTGAGAATCCGCTTCTCGAGGTAGACGGGAATGAACGAACCCTCGGCGTCGTCGCGGCTGTAGCCGTAGGTCGTCTGCGTCAGATCGTTCGTGCCGAACGAGAAGAACTGCGCGTGCGCGGCCAGCTCGTCGGCGACGACGCACGCCCTAGGAAGCTCGATCATGGTGCCGATTCGATAAGAAAGAGCCACGCCGTGCTGCGCGAGAACGTCGTCGGCTACGCGCTTGGCGGCCTCGCCCGTCGTCTGCATCTCTTCCTTCGTACCGACGCCGGGTATCATGACTTCGGGGCGTGGGTCGCCGCCCTCGCGTTTCAGCTCGCAGGCCGCTTCGAAGATCGCTCTCACCTGCATCTCGTAGATCTCGGGAAAGACGATCCCTAAGCGGCAGACGCGCAGACCGAGCATAGGGTTCTGCTCGTGAAGCTGCTGGACGCGCCGAAGCATCGCTGCTTTCGTACGGTACTCCAGCGAATCGGTACCCATCGTAAGCCGCAGCTCAGTCGTCTCCACCAGCAACTGCTCGAGCGACGGAAGAAATTCGTGCAGCGGCGGATCTAGCAGCCGGATCGTAACCGGCAAACCCTCCATCGCGCATAAGATGCCGTGGAAATCGTCGCGTTGGAACGGCAACAGCAGCTTGAGCGCCTTGCCGCGCTCCTCTGCCGTGTCCGCTAGAATCATGCGATGAACGATCGGCAGGCGCTCTTGCTGCATAAACATGTGCTCGGTTCGACACAGGCCGATCCCCTGGGCGCCGAGTTCGCGCGCCTTGGCCGCATCCTCCGGCGTGTCGGCGTTGGCCCAGACTTGCATTCGGCGCATCTCGTCGGCCCACGACAAGAAGGTCGCTAGCCACTCCGGCAGTTTTGACGGCGGGCGAATCAGCTCGAGCTCGCCGATTGCGACGCTCCCCGTCGTGCCGTCAATAGTGATCCAGTCACCCTCGCTCAGCTCTTTTCCATCGAGGCTCGCGCGCTTAGTGCGGCGATCGATGTGTAGCGCGTCGCAGCCCGCGACGCAAGGTTTGCCCATCCCGCGCGCCACCACGGCAGCATGCGACGTCGCGCCGCCTTTGGCCGTAAGGATGCCTTCGGCGGCGATCATCCCGTGAACGTCGTCGGGCGTCGTTTCCGTCCGCACGAGGATAGTCTTACGTCCCTGCTCTTTCCACGAGACGGCGTCGTCGGCCGAGAAAACGATCTGGCCGGCGGCCGCGCCGGGCGAAGCATTGAGCCCCTTGCATGCGACGCCGAATTTTTGGTCGGGATCGATCCGCGCGTGAAAAAGGTGGTCGAGCGATTGCGCGTTGACCATGGCGACGGCGCGGCGTTTGTCGATCAAACCTTCGGCGACGAGATCGAGCGCGATCCTTACGGCAGCCTCGGCGGTGCGCTTCGCGCTGCGCGTCTGTAGCATGAAGAGCTTGCCGCGCTCGACGGTAAACTCGAGATCCTGAACGTCGCGGTAGTGGCGCTCGAGCCGGGTCGCGATCTCTTGGAACTGCTCGTAGACCTTCGGCTGTCGACGAGCTAGGTCGGCGATCTTCTCGGGCGTCCGAATGCCGGCCACGACGTCTTCGCCTTGCGCGTTGCTCAGGTACTCGCCGAAAAGCGCCCGCTCGCCGGTGTTGGGGTTGCGCGTGAATGCGACGCCGGTTCCGGAGTCCTCGCCCATGTTTCCGAAGACCATCTCCATCACGTTGACGGCCGTGCCCCAATCGTCGGGAATTTTGTTGAAACGCCGGTAATCGACGGCGCGTTTTGAATTCCACGAATCGAAGACGGCCTCGATTGCGCCTCGGAGCTGTTCGTTCACGTCCTGTGGAAAATCGCGACCGGTGTGCCGGCGCACGATCGACTTGAAGCGATCGACCAAAGCTTGCCACGAGGCCGCATCGATCTCGGCGTCGGCCGCAACGCCGAGCGACTTCTTAGCCGCTGCGATCTCGTCTTCAAAAAGCTCCTTGCCGATTCCCAACACGACGTTCGAGAACATCATGATGAAGCGGCGATAAGCATCCCACGCGAAGCGGTCGTTTGAGGTCAGCTTTGCAAGAGCGGCGGCCGTGCGGTCGTTCAGACCGAGATTGAGAATCGTGTCCATCATGCCCGGCATCGAAACGCGCGCGCCGCTGCGCACCGAGACAAGCAGCGGGTTATCAACCGCGCCGAAGCCTTTGCCGGTGCGTGCCTCGAGGCGGTGCATTGCAGCCTCGATTTGATCCTGCAGGCCCTCCGGAAAGGCGCCGCCGCTCTCGTAGAAACGCAAGCACGCGTCGGTCGTAATCGTGAAACCCGACGGCACGGGCAGACCCGCGGCGGTCATCTCGGCGAGACCGGCGCCTTTTCCGCCGAGCGCGTTTCGCATCGAGTTCGGCTCCGCCGGAACGCGCAGCGTTTCGCCCTCTTCGAAGAAATAGACGTATTCCGTCTTCCGCTCGGCCCGCGCCGTCATCGTTTCAACCTCTCCCCCAAAAACGCTGCGAGCCCATCGGCATTTGCACGTTCTTGCCGCATGGTGTCGCGCTCACGCACCGTGACGCTGCCGTCGCCGAGCGTCTCGTAATCTACGGTAACGCAAATCGGGGTTCCGATCTCGTCTTGGCGCCGGTAAAGCTGACCGATATTCCCTTCGTCGTACTGCGTCCGAAAGCTGGGGCGCAGCGCCGCCTCGATCGCCCGCGCACGCTCGACCAGTTCCGGCTTGTTGCGCGCCAGCGAGAAGACCGCGACCTGTACCGGAGCGAGCACCGGATGAAACCGCAAAACGGTGCGCTCGGTCTCTTTGCCGTTGGGATCGACGCCGCGCTCGCGCTCGTAGGCGTCGATCATGAACGTCAGCACCGTGCGATCCATGCCTGCCGAGCTTTCGATCAAGAGCGGCGTGTAATGCGTCTTCGTCGCTTCGTCGAAGTACTGTAGATCTTTCCCCGAGAGCTTGACGTGGGCGTCCAGGTCGAACGTACCACGGTGCGCGATCGATTCGAGCTCACCCCATCCCCATGGAAAGAGATACTCGACGTCGATGCCCGCCTTAGCGTAATGAGGACGCTCCGACTCGCTCAGCTCGTTAAACCGAAGTCGCTCCGAACTGATGCCGTATTGCGAGTACCAAGCCTTGCGTCGTTCGACCCACTCGTGAAATGCTTTCATGTCTTGCCCGTCGTCGGGAACGAAGTACTCGAGCTCGGCCTGCTCGAACTCGCGCAGACGAAACGTGAAGTTACCCGGGGTGATTTCGTTGCGGAACGACTTGCCGATCTGCGCAACGCCGAATGGCGGGCGTTTTCGCGCGGTTTGATAGATGTTCTTAAAATTGACGAAGATGCCCTGAGCCGTCTCCGGCCGCAGGTATGCGAGCGCCGACGTGTCCTCCATCGGGCCGACGAACGTTCGCATCATCAGATTGAAGTTGCGGGGCTGCGTGAACGATTCTTTGCTGCCGCAATCCGGGCACTTCGCGCGATCCGCCAAATGATCGAGCCTAAAGCGATGCTTGCAGATCTTGCAATCTACCATGACGTCGTGAAACGCGTCAACGTGCCCGGAAGCCTTCCAAACCTGCGGGTGCATTACAATCGACGAATCGAAGGCCACCACGTCGTCGCGCAGCTCGACGGTATCGCGCCACCAGGCGTTCTTGACGTTACGCTTGAGCACGGCACCGAGCGGACCGTAATCCCAAAAACCGTTGATCCCGCCGTAGATCTCACTCGACTGAAAGATGAAACCGCGGCGCTTTGCCAGCGCGGTGATCTCCTCCATGCTGACGCGCTGAGCCGAGGCCGTCCCTTCCATCCGGCCTAGATTTATCGGGTTCGGCTAAAAACCCCCGCTATAACGGCGTCCCCGCACCGGCCGAAAGCGCATCGCACGCATGCCGCTCTCGGCGATCGCGCGATATGCGCAAGCGACGAATGACGTCGAGCCCCCGCCATGCGAAGAAGAGATTCGCGGCAACGAGCAAAGCGGCTATAGTCGCGTACTAACCGCGCTTTTTCAGAAAGGCGGTGACGGCACGTTTGCCGGCGCGCGAGAGCCACGCCTCTTCGATAACGTCCTTGAGCTCTTTCGTCGAGATCTTCGGGAGCCGGATCAGCACGGCCGGATAGCCGTCGAAGTGCGGTGTTGTGAAGTAAACGGCCGGATTGCTCGCGAGCAAAACCTCCTTCATCTCGAGGTCGGCCGTACGTACGCCCAAGATCGGCCCGGCCGGCGCTTTATCTCCCAGCGCCTTGAGGTCAGACGATCGCAACGGGCGCTCCCACGCGAAGAACTTCTTGTTGACGATCCAAGCTGCATTGCCGCTCGACGTCGCCTCTTCGCTCGTGCCGGGCAGCGCAAGCGCGATCCGCCGGACATCACGCCACGTCGCCATCACCCGCCCCGCTCGATTAGTGGACTCGGCTTACCGCAGCGCCGACAGGATCGACAACCGCCCCCGCACCGAACGTTTTCAAGGCGGGGCCGCCGGCGGGATAGTCGTAGCTCAACACGTCCGACGAGTCTTCCCTGTAAAAGACGTAGTTCGGTACGATCGCTTTCGTGCCGTCCACCTTAAACTCCCATGCGATGGTTGTACCCGGCAACCTCGTCGTCCTGACTCGCGTTCCGCGCGAGCCGCTAACAAAAAATTCGTAGATTGCAGCACCGTAGACGTCTCCGACGGCGACCGTGTTGCCTTCCCAAACGACACCGCCTGCAAGCGCGATCGGCTGGTTCAGCACGATCTTCCGGTAGCGTTTACCGCTTGCCGGAAGTTCGCCAAATTTAAAGTTTTGGAAGCCCGCACCCTCACCGTCTACGAACAGGTTGCCCTCCGAGTCGTAGCCGCAGGAGTACGGATGGTACATCGCTTTGTGAATCGACGGCGTTCCGGCGGCGCTTCGATAGATTGCGATCGCGCCGCGTCCTTCCCCGTCTATGCCGCTGGCGCCATCGCCGACGGCGAGGTCTCCGTTTGTTCGACTGACGTCGCACGAGTTTGGAAACGAGTGTGGAGCTTCGCCCAACGTGGCGATCGGGCTGGTACCGCCATGCGCGAATTCTTCAATCGTTGAAGTGAAGACGTTGGGCACAAAGACGTCGCCGCGGCTGTCGGCGCAGAGGCCGCCGGGACCCGAAAAGCCCGTCAGCGTACCGACCAGTATGCCCTTCGGGTACGTGAAGACGTAGACGTCGAAGGTCGTGTCGTCCGAAACGTAGAGTAAGTCGCGCTTCTTTGCGTCGGGATTCATCCACGAGCGCCCCCCGTCCGGACGCGCAAGCATCGAGCCTGCGAGCCAGGCCGAGCGCGGCGAGACCGGCTCCGTCGCGGCGCCCGACGGCATCGAGGCGGGTAGCGAGCCGCCGCAGCCGGCGAGCAACGAAACGCCGAGGCCGAGACCGACGAAAACGAACGGCTTCATGCTGCAATTTTAGCCTGCCAATGAACGCAGCTTAAAGGGCGGGATTTACCCAGACGGCGGGACTTTTGGTCCCACCGCCGGCTCCGGTGCCGGTTAGTGGGCTCGGCTTATCACTACCCCGACCGGATCCACGACGACGCCGGTGCCGATCGTATTCACGGCGGAGCCGCCGCCCGGGTAACGATAGCTCAAGACGTCCGAAGAACCTTCGCTTTGCTCGACAAAGTTCGGCACGATGACCTTCCGACCGTCAAGCTGGAAATCCCAGGCAAGCGAGCTGCCCGACAGCGCCGTCGTTCCCACCCGCGTTCCGCTCGATCCGCTAATCGCAAACTGGTAGATCACGGCGTTGTAGACGTCACCGACGGCGACTGAGTTCCCGCGCCACGCGACGCCGCCCGGTAGTGAGATCGACTGATTCAGCAAGATCTTGCGGTATCGTTTGCCGGTTGCCGGAAGTTCGCCGAACTGAAAGCCTCGGAAGTATTCGTCCTCGCCGTCTACGAACAGGTTGCCCTCTGAGTCATAGCCGCACGAGTACGGATGGTACATCGCTTTGTGAATCGACGGCGTTCCGGTAGCGCCGCGATAGATCGCGATCCCGCCGCGCACCTGACCAAATGCGTTCCCGTCGTTGCTGACGGCGAGATCTCCGTTCGTGCGATTCACGTCACACTTGTCCGGGTACGCGCCGGCTGCCTCTGTCAACGTCGCGATTGGGTTAGAACCACCATGCGCGAACTCTTCGATGGTTGACGTAAAGACGTTGGAAACGAAGACGTCGCCGCGACTGTCCGCGCAGGGTCCTCCGGGAGCCGAGAAGCCCGTCAACATGCCCACCAGCTCACCCTCCGGGTACGAAAAGACGTACACGTCGTCTGTTGTGTCGTCCGAGACGTAGAGCAAATCGCGCTTCTTTGCGTTGGGAGCCATCCAAGACCGCCGCGCGTCCGGCCGCGCGAGCGGTGAAGCCGCGAGCCACGGGAGCCGCGGCGATGCCGACTGGGTCGCGGCGCCGAACGGGGCGGCGCCGGTTTGCGGGCCTTCGCACCCGGCGAGCAACGCAACGCCGAAGCTAAGACCGGCGCAGACGATCGGTTTCATGCTGCAATTTTAGCGTGCCCTTGAACGCTCCCCAAGAGCGGATTTACTGTGCCGGCGGGACCTTTGGACCTTTATGACCCTCGCCGAAAGTCGGCGCGCTGCCTTCGGGTACCGTCATCCTGGGCTGGAGGCACCGATGTGGGATTTTGGCTGCGTCTCCGCCTGTAGTTGCCCGCATGCGGCGGCGATGTCGCGGCCCATATTTTGACGTACGGTTACCGGAACGCCAGCTTTATCGAGAATCGCCGCAAACTCCCAAATTTGCGGCTCCGGCGTTGCCCCAAATTGCGCGTCAGGCGTCGCGTTGTAGGGGATGAGATTAACGTGATAAAGATGGCCGCGCATCAACGCGGCAAGCGCACGCGCGCAGGCTGCGCCGTCATTTACACCGGCGAGCATCACGTATTCGAAGAACACTTTCCGGTTCGTTTTGCGCACGTAACGTTCGCAGGCCGCCATTAGCGAAGCGAGCGGGAAACGCCGGTTTACCGGCATGAACTGCGAGCGAAGCTCGTCGGTTGGCGCGTGCAACGAGATCGCCAGATTCACCTGCACGTGTTCCTCCGCAAAGCGATCGATCTTGTCTACCAGGCCGACCGTCGAAATCGTGATGTGCCGGTGGCCTAAACCGAAGCCCTGCGGATCGTTGAGCAGCGCGACCGCTCCCATCACCGCCTCGTAATTGTGAAACGGCTCGCCCATCCCCATGAAAACGACGTTGGTTATGCGTTTTTTTCGGGCCGCCAGGGAACGCGCGAAAAACCACGCCTGGTCGAAGATCTCGCCCGCCGAGAGATTGCGGTTAAAACCGCCCTGCCCGGTCGCGCAGAAGGCGCACGCGAAAGCGCAGCCGGCTTGCGATGAGATACAGATCGTGGTACGACCGCCGTGATGTTCCATCAGGACCGCTTCTACTTCTTTGCCATCGCTCAGCCGGAAGAGTCCCTTGGTGGTATGAGCGTCGCCGGACCGCTGCAATGCCACCGGCTCGAGTGCCGAAAACGCGACGCCCCGCTCGCTCAGCGCCGTGCGCAGCTCCTTGGGCAGCACCGTCATGTCGCCGACCCCTTCGAGTAGCTCTTTTGTCGCCGCGCGATAGAGCTGGCGTAGGCGATAGGGCTTCAAGGCGTAGTGGCGCGCGAACTCATCAGCATCGTGAAAGCCGGCGCGCTCGACGACGTCGCGCAGCCACGCGTCAAGTGCTTTCAAAGAGACTCGCTTGCCGGACTTCGGCCTCGACGGGCTCCGCCGGCGGTTCGTCGAGCTTAACGCGCACGGCTTTGAGATCGCTCCAGACTAGGCGCTTGACGCCCTCGATCTCACCGCCGGTTTGACGCAGAATGTAGGCGGGATGAAAGGTCACCATCAGCGGGGTTTCGTTCGGTCCCACGTACCACTGGCCACGCATTCGCGTTATTTGAAAATCGCGGCCGAGGAACGATTTTGCAGCAGGCGAGCCGAGCGCGAGGATTATCTTCGGTGCAACTATCGCGATCTGCTGGTCCAAGAACGGCCTGCAACTCTCCATCTCTTGCTGATCGGGCGCGCGATTGCGAGGTCCGTTCGGGCCGGGTGTCGTCGCGCGGCACTTGACTGTGTTGCAGATATAGACTTCGCCGCGAGCCAGCCCGATCGCCGCAAGCATTCGATCCAGCAGCTGTCCCGCACGACCAACGAATGGACGCCCAAGCTGGTCTTCAGTCTCGCCGGGTCCCTCGCCAACAACCATCAGCCGCGCGCAAGGATCGCCCTCGCCGTAAACGTTATTGCGCCGCTCGTAGCCTATCGCGCACTTGCGGCAGGAATCGGCCACGATCGAGGCTTGCGCGAGTCGTTCTTGCCGGCTTGCGCGTTCCGCTTCGTCCACTCAAAGCCGCTCCAATCTGTCCACCGATACCGCGCGCCCGAAGGCGACGACCTCGCACGATCCGTCATCACCCTCCGAGACGAAAAACTGAAGCCCGATGACCGCATTGGCGCCCATCGTTTCGGCGCGCTGCCGCAGCGATTCGAGCGCCTCGCTGCGCAGCTGCTCGGCATCGCTGAGAAACTCGGCACTTGCCAAGCCGATTAGCATCCCGAGGCTGCGAAAGGTCGAGCGAAGGCGATTGCGCGGACGCGACGCTCGGCCGGAAACGCGTCCGAAGTTCTGCACCGTACGGAAACCCTCGAGCTGATCGAAGGTGACGACGTCGTCGCGGGCGATCACGGCCTGACGGCGATTCCCAAGCAGGCGCCTGCGAATTCGCGGTCGGAATCAACGGGCATGCCGGAGGTTTCCCCGTCGGTGCTGATCATCCGCCTCGACGCAATCGGTGACGCTCTCGCGTTGACGCCGCTGCTGGCGGCGCTCTCTCGCCGCGCGGTACTCGTGGACCTCGTCTTGCGCGAGGTGAACGCGGGCATCTTCGCCGCGCGCGCTGCGCGAAGCATCGTCACCGCGGAGTTCGAGCTGCGGTCGAGCGCGCGTTCGAACCTCATGGCCATCGACCGGCTCGGACGCGAGCTGCGCGAGCGCGAATATTCGCACGTTATGGTCGCAACCGAAGATCCAGGCGGATATCGTTTGGCGGGAAGGGTCGGAGCGCCGATTCGGCTCGGCTTTGCCGATCCGTGGGGAAAACCGTTCAAGACGCTGTGGTCGCGCCGTTTTCTCACCGGCAGCATCTATCGCAGCGCGGGCCTCGATTCGCGCGCACCGCATGAGTGTGAGGTACTCTTCCGCCTGGGGCAATCGCTCGCCGGCGGCGCATCGCCCACCCACGATCTCGCGCTGCTGCGGCCGCTCGTACTCGAACGAGAACCCGCATCCGACGAACGCGTCGCCGTGCAGATCACCGGCAAATGGGAGCGGCTCGGCATCGCTTTCGAGCAGGTCGTCGAGTTGCTTCGCGGGATCGCCGCAATCGGCACACCGCGGCTCTTAGCCGCCGCAAACGAAGCCGAGTACGCCGAGCGCATCGCTCGATCGACCGGATTCCCCGTGGACTATTTCGACCAGCTCGAGCCGTGGAAAGAGTCGATTGCCGCGGCAACGGCGATCGTTACGCCGGACTCCGGCGCCTTGCACGTCGCGGGCATGGTCGGAACTCCGGTAGTCGCAGTCTTCCCACCGGTGCGCGACTATGCGCTGCAGGTCGCCCGTTGGGCACCGTGGGCCGCGCCGCATCGTATCGTCCGCGCCGGCGAAAATTGGCCCGCGCGAGCCGGCGATGCCCTCGCGCAGCTTCTTTCGGTGCTGCGGTAGAGTACGATCCGGCCGCTGCGCGCGACGGGAACGTAGTCGCGGTCGCGCACCAACCGATCCAACGTGCTCCCGTACTCTTGCAAGCGTGCGGAATCGGAAAAATCCGAATCGATCAGCACCAAGCAAACCAGAATTGAGCGGTCAGGCGTCTCGGGCAGCAGACGCGTCAACGGATCGCGCAGCGCCAAATGCGTGTACGCTTCTTCTTGCGTTGCCACGCCCGCATCGGGCGGCAGCGTTTCCAAGAACCGATCGAGCGCGGCGTCGCGCGCATCCGGCCGGCGCAAGTTCAATCCCGGATGGAGCGGATCGGCAATCAGGAGTTCGACGATGCAAAGCGCGGTGCACGCAAACAACGCCGTGCGCCCGCGGCCCGGCCGCAGCTCGCGCACGGCGAAGGCAAATGCGGTCAAAACGTAACCGATCCAGGCTCCGGCGTAATGCGTTCCGACCACGTACGTCGTCGGCATCCGCGATAGCAGCACTTCGGCGAGCGGCGCGACGGCCAGCCACATCATGCGCGTCAGAAACGGCAAGCAGAGCAGCGGCACGAAGATCAGCAGCAGAAATCCCAGCCGCGCAGCGACCCCCGTGAGAATCGAACCTGCGTCGGCCGCACTCCAGGCATAGAAGCGCCATGGCTGCCAGGGAGACTGGACAGCCGATGAGGCATGCGGGCGAATGAAGAGAAAGAACGCCGCAAGCACCGCAACGCTTAGTAGCGCGATCGCTGCTGCGACGCGCCCGCCCTTTGTTCCGCGGTAATACCACGCGCCGAGCGCGCCGCCGATCGCCAGGAAGACTGCTTGGTCTTCCTTTATTGAAAGCGTAACGATCGCACCGGCGAGCGCCCACCCAAAGAGACCGGCATCGAACGCGTAGAGCGTCCACGCGACTGCAGCCGGGGCGAAACCATTCTCGTGAAAGTCGCCGAAGATCAGTCCGGCAAGCGGCGGATAGAGCCAGGCGACGAGCGCCGCGAGGCGCGCCGTCGTTACGTCTCGGCGGGCGCGGACCAGCGCGTATATGGGGGGCGCGACCAGGGCGCCCGCGATCGCCTGCAGTGCAATCAGTGTCAGCGGCGACGGGATCAGCGTCACGACGATTGCGACCGGATAGAGAATCGGCGAAAAGTGAAAGGCCCAGTGGCTGCCTTCGATCGGATTGCAGAAACAGCCGAATGCGCTTGCGACGGTCTGCGCAAAGATTCCAAAGTCTACTAGATTCCGATGCGCCGCGAACTTGATCGAGCCTAGCAACGCGAACAGCGCCGCGTACCCGAGGCACCCTATCCAAAGAAATCGGTCGCGCACGCCTAGCCCGGCTGTAACGAGCGCCGCTGCTGTAGGTAGGGCCAAATGAAGGTGTCGATTTGGCCGTCGAGCACCTCGGCAACGTTGCCCGTCTCTACCCCGGTGCGATGGTCCTTGACGAGCTGATACGGCTGGAGCACGTAAGAGCGAATCTGCGATCCCCATTCGTTGGCTTGGCGCTCGCCGCGAAGATCTTCGAGTTTTCGCTCGCGTTCTTCGGTCGCGCGCGCAACCAGCTTCGCGCGCAATACGCCGAGCGCGACCTCGCGGTTCTGCGCCTGCGAACGCTCTTGCTGCGATGCAGCGATGATTCCGGTCGGTACGTGCACGATACGAACCGCCGACTCGGTCTTGTTCACGTATTGGCCCCCCGCGCCGCCCGACTTGAACGTCTCGATCCGCAAATCGTCGGGCTTGATCTCAATGCCAAGTCCTTCGCCGGCCTCGACCTCCGGGATCACGTCGACCGCAGCGAAGGACGTGTGGCGCCGGTGCGCCGCGTCAAACGGCGAGAGCCGCACCAAACGATGGACGCCGCGCTCGCTCTCGAGCAATCCGTACGCGTTTGCGCCCCGGATGAAGAACGTCAGCGATTTCAGGCCGGCCTCCTCGGCTGGAGACTCGTCGACGACTTGAGTGGAGAACCCCTTCGATTCGGCCCAGCGCAGATACATCCGCGCGAGCATCGCCGTCCAATCCGCGGCGTCGACGCCGCCGGCACCGGCGAAGATGCTGACGATCGCGTTGTGCGAATCGAACTCGCCGCTAAAGCTGGCCGCCATCTCCAGCGCCTCGATCGCTGCCGCGGCCGACTCGATGCTGCGATCGGCTTCGTGCTCGGCCGCCGGATCGTCTGCGAAGAGACCGAGCAGCTCGCGGGTCTCGCTCAGCGTTTGCGCAATAGCATCGAGCGATGCAATCTGCTCGCGAAGCTCGGCGAGCTCTCTCATCACGCGCTGGGCAGTATCCGGATCGCTCCAGAACTCCGTCGAGCGCGATTTTTCATCGAGCTCGGCTATCCGCCGCCGTTTGGCTGCGTCGTCAAAGCCGCTCCTTGAGCGCCGCCAGGCGATCCTCGAGGCGCGTAAGCTGGGTCACTTGCGTTTCGCTCATGCCGTCACTCGATTTTCTGGCGGTGCGCCGGCTCCCTTGTCGGCTCGCGCTCTCGTCGTGATCGAAGCGCAGCTATTACGACGGAGGTTCACCATGTACGTTCAGCCGCTTGACGGCTCGCTCACTCCCAATTCGTTCGCATCGCCGGCCGGTGCGGAAGGCACCCTCAATCAGGGCGTCCCCGCTCCCGCCACCGGCGACAACATCTCGCGCATCGTTCCACCACCGTGGCTTGGCGAGGCCTCCGCGCCCTCGCCTTTCGGCGAAGGTTATGGCGGCATGGGATCCGTGCAAGGATTATTCGGACCGCTAATGGGCATGTTGCAGCAGCTGATGCAGATGCTGCAATCGCTGATGGGTTACGGCTGCAACTCTCCGTACGGTTCGGGCAGCTGCCCGCCATATGGGAATTTCGGCCCGCCGCCGTACGGCAACGGGGGCTGTCCGCCAAACGGTAACGAGTCCTGTCCGCCGTTCGGCAACGAACGTTTCTTCCAAAACGCCTCCGGCGCGAGCGACGGCGATCCGCACCTCTCCTTTAATGGTGCGCGATGGAATAACATGAGCTCCCAACCCGATCTGCTCGACTCCGATTCGTTTGCGGGGGGATTTCGAATCTCGACGCAAACCACGCCGCCGAACGCTAACGGCGTCACGTGGAACCAGTCGGCGACTGTCTCGCTGAATAACGGAGCGACGACGATCAGCATGAACGACAACGGCCAGGCTTCGATCACTAGCTACGGGCAGTCGCTCTCAATCTCGCGCGGACAAACGCTGCAGCTCGGCAACGGCGAATCGGTCACCTGCGAAGAGAACGGGTCGTTGCGGGTCAGCGCGCAGAACGGTTCCGGCGGCAACATCGAAACCACGCTCGCGCCCGAAGGGAAGGGCGTCAACGTTGACGTCACCGCTCACGACGTCGATCTCGGCGGCACGCTGGTCCATGGCTACGAAGAGCGCCGGCCGAATCCATCGCCGACGCCGGGTCCGATACCCAACCCGATTCCGGTACCCAACCCAATCTCTGGGCCGGTGCCGATGCCAATGCCGGTGGCGCCGATCCTGCAGCAGTTCGATCCGCAGCCACAACCGCTCTATTAGCGCACCAATCGCCGCATAAGATGAAAAGGGCGAGCGCATCGAGCGTTCGTCCTCTCCTTTTCCATGGACGCTTACCGGAGCGTCAAGGTTACTTCGTAGAGCCGCTTAGCCGCCGCTGCTGCCAGCCCCGCCGTCGTCAGGTTTGTCCTCGTCCTCTTCCTTGTCGTCCTCATGGGGACCGCCGTTCATCTTGCTGCCGCCGCTGCTCCAGCTTCCCTCTGAATCTGAAGTCCGGTCTTGGTCGTCCTCCTCAGGGATCGGTGCGGATGACATTCGCGTCCTCCTTGGCAAAGGTTGTGGCTATGACTGTGAAAGATCATAAGTCTTTCCCTTTAGGATTAGGTTAAGCGGCCTCTACGTCCGGCAGGTTTGCAAACTTCGCCCGGACTGGTACATTTTGTCGCAGCGCTCGGCGCCAGATTCAAGACCAATTGCCCTCGCCGTCTAGCACCGACGCTTGGAGCGCGACTCTGCGCACCCGGCTCGGCATTGAAGACGCCGGTGGCGTCGACCGAAGCATTTTGAACGGCAACTGGGGACCGGCGTTGGGCGAAGTGGCCGTGGACCCTGGCCCAACGGGCCCTTTGGAGATTGTGGCGCGATTGGTACGATTGAGCCAAGCGCCCTGCCTCCACGTTAAGAGCGCGCGCCTTGGCATTCGTTCAGCCGGAGTAAAAGCGAATGAGGATTTCAGGTTTTGCTCGCCGCGCTTTAGGCATTGGCGCAGCTCTGGCGCTGCTATCCGGATGCGGCGGATCGCAGGTTGGAAGTTTGCCTCCGGCAGCCGTCGGCGCAGCGGGAAAGATTGAACCCAACACCGGTTTGGGCAAGCTTAAATGGTCAGTCAATCCGCCTTACTCGGTTCGCACGAAGGACCGGTACTTCCGCGGGACGGTTCCCGTAGTGATCGCTGGGTTTAACGCTCCTGGAGGAGCCTTAGCGTTGACCTTGGCGCTCCTCGACCACACCGACTCATCCGGTGACTATGCACTTTACTATTACGACTACGGCAACTCAGGGCCAGTCTGGTGGTCTGCTGGTGTTTATGTGAGCTCTATAATACTCGACGCCGGTCAGCCTGCTTGGGAGTGGGGGATCACTAAAAGGGGCGCGGTCTGGAGCACCTTCAACACGGGCAAATGGATTCGCTACTTCGACAACTATACAAGCCTTGCGGTGCGCATTCCGACGGACCCAAATCCGTACGGTTACCTTTTTGCCACCTCGAGCAAATCGAAAACAAACGGATCCTCAGCCCGAGGGCCTTCCGGACCGACTCTTATGCTGTACGATCCTTCAAAACCGTGGCCGCACGGGGCGTGGCGTAAAACGGGCTGGGGCGCCGAGCAGGTCGCCGGTGACCCCGGGATCCGTTACGGCAGCAAGATTAAGCTTTACCTCGAGGTCGCTGCTCTAGATGAAAACGGCGACGTCTGGAAACTATCGCCCGTCGTTAAATCCCACCGTTTTGAGCGGTACTCTGCAGTTCAGCTTGGAACTGTTGAATGCTCCGCGAGTCATCCCGAGATAACGTTCGAGGAAGTCGCGGCCAACAACGACGTCTTCTTTGCGTTGGATAGGAACGAGAAGCACGCAATTTGGTCCTACGAACCGCATCGTCAATGCTGGGATGAAATCGGCTCAAAAAGGGGTTTTACGAGTATCACGACCTTTTTTAACGCTGGGTTTTGGGCTGTCGATGCTAAAGGCAATCTTTGGAACGTTTATTGATCTCGACGCCTGACGGCGTCGGGCTAACTTTTGGGCTTGCCTAGTTGGTTAAAGGCGAGTCGAAGCTGCGTGTAAATGTCGCAATCGGCGCACACCCGGCCGGGTAGTTGAAAACCTCGCCGCCGTTATTCACGTCGCCGCAATACAGCAGGCCCTTAACGATCCACGTCTGCGCGCAGTCGCCAACCCCGGTGAACTGTATGGTGTTCTTCAACGTCGCCGTCGTTCCACTAACGGTGTACTGATACATCTCACTCGTAAGCTGATCGAACACGGTGAGGTAGGTGCCATCCCACTGCACCGAGCCAGGAAACTCCGGAGCGTTGCTCGTTTTGATCGTAAAGGATTGGCCGCTGCGACTCGGAAGCTCCACGAGCATGAAATTATAGCTCGGGCCGAGACCGTCGGCAAAGAGGTTACCGCTGGGATCGTAGCCGTCGAAGTACTCTTTGGACAACGGCGTGTTGTAAACGGCGGATGAGCCGGTCGCGTTCTTGAGGATCACTAACTGACCGCCGGGAGCGTAGGAATTACCAATAGGATTCCGACTGCAAGATCGCCGCTGGTATTCATGGCGCAGCTGGACGTGAACGTGTAGTTAAGAGACAGCGTCTTGACCAGCTTGTTCGGAATCTTGTATTCGGGAAATCAGGTCGTTCGTACGCCCGGGGTTCCAGAAAATCTACTTACCATAGCCGTACAAAACGTTGGTGCACCCTTGTCCGCCGGCGCCGTTAATCTGACTAATCATCGCGGTGCTTTTTGGATAGTTGAAAATTTAGAACGGTTCCTCTCCACGCTGAATTCGACAGGCGCGGACTCGATTCCATAATCTATCTCAGCGATGCACTCGCCGAATCTCCGATGTCGCGATCACTTGGCCGAGCGTCGCTTTAGCAACACCCGGCGTCGGCATACTTCACAACGTTATCGAATAGACCGTCCCGTCGTTATAAGTACCGCCGAGTCCCGTCACGCCGTACAGCGTCGCGTGGATGTTGATCAGACCCCCATACGGTATCCAGCCGTTGGCACCGCCGGTGAAGCGGTGAAGGATGGTTTCGGTTCCCGACGGCGTGATGCTGAAGACCGTCCCGCATCCAGAAATGCATCCGTTCCCACCCTCTTGCGTCGTGCCGAACATTTTGCCATTGAGCGCAAGCAGCATCGCCGCGGGAAAAACGCCGTCGGCACCGCCGGTGAAGCGGTGAAGGATGGTTTGGGTTCCCGACGGCGTGATGCTGAAGACCGTCCCGCATCCCATACTGCATCCGGCCCCGCCGCCTACGGCGGTTGTTCCGTACAGCGTGCCGTCGACGGCAATTAGGCCTGCTTGGGGGTACTCACCGTCGCTGCCGCCCTGAAAGCTATGGAGCACGTGTTCGGTTCCAGAAGCCGTTACAGAGAAGACCGTCCCGCAGCGGCTCGGGCCGCCGCAGCGGCTCGACCCGCCGTCGACCGTAGTGCCGTACAGGGTGCCGTTGAGGTTTACGAGGCTTGCCTCCGGCTGCCCACCGTCCTGCGTAGCGCCGCGGAAGGCGTAAATTACGTTCTCGGTCCCGGACGGCGTGACGCTAAAGACGGTGCCATGGGAATAAACGCCGCCGTCTCTGGTTGTGCCGTAGAAGGTGCCGTTGACGTTGACCAGACCCGCAGCTGGGTGCGCACCATCCGCGCCGCCGGTGAAACTGTGAAGGACGATGACTGCGCCCGATAACGTGACCCGCACGATCGTTCCGTAACTGTACGCGCCCCCGTCTTTGCCGGTTCCGTAGAGCGAAAGTCCGCCGCCGGTAGGCCTAGGACCGAGCACGAGCTGGCTGAACCGAAGCCCCTGCTTTCTTATGACCGTATGCAGAACGGTTTCACTTCCCAAGGGCGTGACGGTGAAGATCGTGCCGAGTTTGCTACCCGTATTACCGTATGTCTCGCCATAGAGCGTACCGCGCACGTCGGTAAGCGTTTGGTTCGGAGCTGTGCCGTCGGGCGTCTTGCCTCCGAAATCATAGATAACCGCTTCGCTTGCGGCGTTGCGTTCATGCGACGCCGGTTGCAGCGCGACGTGGGTGCCGCCAAACCCATCGAGTGGCACCGGCGACGAGACTTCGCTGTTGGAACACGCTGCGAGCGCAACGGCGATTGACATCGATACTACGCGGAGAATCATTTGCTTACTCCTTCTGTCGGGGCGCGACGGGCCACCCTTTAACCCCAGCCTTGCTTTGGTAATTGTGGGTGATTCTGGACCATCTTACTATTGCTTCCGCCCTTGCTGGCTTTTTGCACGTCTCCGATCTTAGGACTTAGCGAATAGCGATTCCCTCCGGTAAATTCAGTCCGGTATCGAGGGTATTGATCGGTGCGACGTTGCCATTCGCGAACGCGGCGTAGACGGTCACGGACCCGACGTTCACGGACCCATTGAACGACGCATTCGCTACATAGATGTGGCCGCTGCCATCCAGGGCGATGCCGTTGGGGTTGTGGATTTGCGTGTTGCTCCCGCGAATGGTTCGGATCGGCGCGACATTGCCATTTGCGAGCGTCGCGTAGACGGTGACGCTCATGTTGTTGTGGTTCGCCACGTAGACTCTTCCATGGGTATCCAGAGCGATTTGCTCGGGAAACTCCAATCCGGTGTTAGAGCCGCTGATGGTCTTTATTGGCGCAGAGTCGCCGCGCGCACCCGCCCGGTAAACCGTCACGGAGTTGTTAAAGTTCGGAACGTAGATTTTGCCGGTTGCGCCCAATGTGAGTTTGTAGGGCTTGTCAATCGCGGTGCGCATGCCCTCGATGATTCCGGTCGGGGCGATGTTGCCGGTCGAACCAGAGGGGTAGATTGTGACCTTGCCGCCGAGCTTGGCGCCGCGGGGCTCGTTAGCGACATAGATGTCGCCATTTAGAGGATTCAAGGCGAGGCCGAGCGGGTGGACTAGCCCTGTCATAGAGCCGCTGATGTCCTGTATAGGTGCGACGTTGCCGGTAGCACCCGCAGCATAGACCGTTACCGAGTTACCATCCCTGTTCGCGACGTAGATGTTGCCACTGGCGTCTACGGCGACATCGTTTGGATAATTTAGTCCGGTGTTGGAGCCGCTGATATCCTGGATCGGCGTCGCATCGCCCGTTGCACCTTCGGCATAGACGGTTACGCTACTGGGTGCGCCCGAGGGCCCTGAATAGTTCGCAATGTAGAGGCAGGGGCACGGCGACGTAGCGCGCTTTCCAGGGTGCGACTGATTCTGTTGGAATCCCGGCGGCGTTGTCGGTGTTGATGACCCCGCGCAGCTGCTCAGCAACGAGATCGCAGTTACCGCAGCGAGCATATACTTAAGGGACTGAACGATCATGGTCAGGGTCCTTTCCAGCGGTTTCGGGGACCGCCCGTACCGAACGTAGGTGAGCAACAAGAAAATCTCGGGAAAAGGTCAAGAACGTTTCGCACAAATGCTTCTTATTCGCTTGGTCCAGGCACCAGTAGCCACATCGTCGATCAGCCCTCGTCACTGTACAATTGGCTCCGATTGAATCCGCAAGCGTGTTGGGCGCTAAAGCCTTGGTGCTCGGTGAATTGCCCAGAAGCCGTCGTGAGCGGGACTCGGTCGATGGACGGAAGTGGGCAGGTCGGCTTCCACGGGTATGAAGGCATTTCGAATGGTGTCAGCAAGGCGGGAACTTTCGAGCAGGGCAAGCCGTTATACCGTCGAGGCTCGAGGTCTAAATAGTCTGTCGATCCGATCCTGCAGCGTTGCCATCGGCCCATCGGAACTGACTAAGCGGTCTACAGCACGAGCTGGAGTCCTGAGATTTTCTGCTGGAGCGGTCCACCAGATCACCCCTCCCCTGAGCCGCTTGCTAGCAAAAAGCGATCAACCCGGCAACCGACGAGCCTTAACAGATAGCGAGTTTAACCAATGAGTAGAGCTTCGGAATCTCGGCCACCGTGTTTGTGGTGCGGGAGGAAAAAGCGAAAGGAAACCCTGCGCCTTTTCATATTCGCCACGACCAACTATTATTGTGTGCACTGTCACCCAAAAACCAAGAGAAGACGGTAGCTCGGAGTACCTATAAAGTGCTGCGCTGGCGCCGTACCTACCGAAGGCGACCGACTTTGCCGCTCCCAATCGCGGTCTCCGTTCTCGTCGCGTGTACATTACTTTTCTTTCTCGTCGGTTCCGTTTTCGGTCTATGGATTTCAGCGGCACTTGCCGTTGCCGCACTCGTATACGGGCGTCGAATGGTTTCTCGTCAGACAGCGTTCGACCATGATTGGCGTGCCTTGGAACGTTTGCGACAGCTGGACGGCTTCGAGTTCGAGCAACACGTGGCCGAGCTGTACAGGAGACTCGGTTATCGAGTTGATCTGACGCGCCGCGGCGGCGATCAAGGCGCTGATGTAATCGCGCAGTCGCCAACGGAGCGGATCGGCATTCAGTGTAAGCGGTGGTCCGGGGCAGTTGGCAATGACGGCGTACAGGAAGCGATTGCCGGGCGCGAATTCTACAACTGCAGCCGTGCTGCGGTGGTATGTACGAGCACGTTCACCCCCGCTGCTAAAGAGCTGGCCACGCGGGCCAATGTACAACTCATTGACGGCCCAACCTATGCAGCTATGGTGAACAGAATCGAGCCACTGACCCAACCGGTAGGCTTAGCCGCTTGGGTACCGCGAGGCCGAGCCGCGGTTGTGCAGGCGAGCATGTTCGCCGCGGCCCTACTGATTTTTGTCTTACATTTCGTATTCCAGAACAACGCTAGCCGATTTCAGCCCGCTGCAGCAATACTGGCGCGACCCGCAGCTACAGCACCTGATTACTACGCACCTCCAACGACAGCGCCGTACGGATCAGGCGCTGCAATGACGTCTCAACCATTTGCTGATCTCGTCGCGCAGTACTATTCCGACGTCAATAATCACCAGTACGCCGATGGGTATGCGCTGCTCTCGCCGAATTTCCAGAACACGCAACCATATACCAAATGGGTAGATGGTTATTCAGATACGCTCCGGGCGGCTCCGCGCATCATCCCTGGGAGTGATCCAGCATTCGTGTTCCTCGTCGTAACTGCGCGCGAACGGACCGCGGACGGCACTGGAACGCAGGTCACAGTTTATAACGGAGCCGTGCGCGGCATCCCGACAGGCAGCGGTTCCTGGCTCATAGACAGTGGTTACCTGCAGATGGTAAGTCGAGTGCGGGAGTAAGGTCAAGAAAACTCGGCGCGATACTGTCCCGCGAGCCTTCTGATGCGTTCAGCAGTCCTTTGGCGCGGCCTTGCGATGCCTTTGACGATGCTGCGCTGGAGATCAGCAACGGCTCGAGCGAAGCGCGAGCCCGATCGACGGCCTGCAAATCGTTGCGCCTGGTCCTATATTGTTAGTCTCTCCAGGCTCTATGGAAGCGGTTGTCGTTTGGTCCAATTTCGAGAGTTGTCGTTAGCCCTGCGCTGCCGCGCACTCGGTTTTGCGATCGCAAAGCTGTTGGCTTTGCGGTTTTGGACTGACCTGAGGTGACCCCACCAAAGCGCCAAGCCCAGCCCGCACCGCGATCGCATCCCGCTTCGCGTGGCTTCGATGGCTCAGCCGCTGATTGGCTCTTCCAGGCCGAGCCGTAAAGCCTCAACGCGCGCGTGCGTTGGGACTTCGGAAATTCGTCTTATCAATTAAAGCCCAAGCTTCGTACCTTAATAGTAGTGTCATTTCTGGTTTAGCAACCTCAAAATACCGCTTGGTCAAAGCTTCTCACTCAAGTCGGTGTGTGGCGCGAGACTGACGACTACACCCTCAACCTGTTGCCGGTCGAAATCGGGAGGTAGGCGTCGAAACAGCTCTCCCCCTTCGGGATAATGCCATATCGCAGCAGCGTCATGGCGTCCCGGGCTTGTGATCAGTCTGTTGCGGTAAATCCAGACCTGTCTCGCGGCCGGACGAAAGCGCCAATGCTGCAATGGCACCGTCGAGACGATTGTCGCCGACGACCCGGAAACCGAGATTCGGTCGACTGCCCCTGCCAAGCCGTCCGCGACCGCAAGGTACGAGCCATCCCATTCGATGTCGCTGACCGGGTAGAACTCCCCAGTGAGAGTTAGGTTCGTGATGGTTTGCGAGCCGTGCGGAAGCTCGGCGAGGTAGGGGCTGTATCGGTACGCGGGAGTCCCGTCGATGAAGAGATCCCCGGACGCATCGTAGCGGCAAAAGAATATGTATTTGATCGCCGATTCGTCAGAGAACACACGGGGCCGCCCACGACCGTGCTTGTAGATCGCAAGCTCACCGTGGTAGATGCCGGCGACGTCGGGAATTGCGACCGCCAAATCTCCGGTGACGGGATCGACGGAACAGCCCCACGGCGGTCCCGCGGTTTTAATCGTCGCGATGCGCGTCGTCCCGCCGTGCGCGTACTCGAGAATACCGTGCGTTCCGTCCGTATACTGCGAAAGGAAAATGTTGCCGGCTTCGTCGGCGCAAAGATAAAAGCCACCCTCGGCCAGTTCTCCCACGAGCTTACCTTGCGGGTAGGAATCCACATAGGTCTTAAACGTCGTACTGACATAAAGCAGATCGTCGCCTTTGGCTTCAGGAAGCATCCACGATCCGCTTCGATCAACGCGCGTCGGCATCGCGACACTCTGCGTTGTCGAGCCAGATGGCCCGATCGACGGCTGCGATCCGCTACATCCTGCAAGCACGAACGCCGTTACACATCCGGCTAGAGCTTGGCGACCGAAGCGTAAACCTCTCATGCCGATTCCTTTTAGAGCTTGCTGGTGCAACGTTCGACAAACGGTAAGGTCCCCCCGTCGCGCTAAGCTGCCCGCCGGCGCCGTGCTCGCGAGGCCGCACCGCGTTTAGGCGCTTAGCGTTTTGCACTCGACGTGACGCTCGGCAAGCCAACCAACCGGCCGGGCTGGCACAAAGCCTGCGCCAGCACTGCTGGTCGCGCGCAATCTGGCCTTCGGGCTGCTTTCGGTCATGGCGGCGACGTTTGGCTTACGTAACGCTCAACATCAAAAAAACGGTGGTCCTCCAACCGGCGGCACGTGACGGGGCAGCAGGGCAAGCGTGTCGCTATCGTTCGCGTTGTGTTCGCTTGGCACCGCAACATTCGGTTATCTCGCCCTGCATGTAAAAGACTAACTGAAGGCGAAAAGGCGGCTGAGTGCACGCCTATTTGCTAGACGTGCGGTAAGCCCGTTTGACCGAAAGGACTATCATGCGTACACCTCTCGCTCTCGTCGCGCTCGCAGGCCTCGCTGCCTGCGCTGGCGCACCAACCTCGCCGACGTTCCCATCGCCGACATCGGCGCTCCAACAGCACGCGGCGCCGCTCGCTCTCACCTGCAAGTACAAGCGGTTCTTCGTGGACAAGGACCTGCTGCGCGCTCATAAGCTCGGCGTGCTCGTACACGCCTACCATCCCAACGAATACGTAAGCTTTGCAGTGTGGAACCATCTGCACGAGTCGTCGGTCAACGTGTGGCCCTTCAACGACAAGTCCGCACAAATCACCGTAGCGCCGATGACGCAGACCAAAATCATGAAGCTCGCGTCGCCCGTAAAAGCCTTCGTCGTGCAGCAGGTGACGCACGGGGTGGACTCCGGCTCCGGCGTTGAGTTGAACGGCACGGTCTGTCCGCAAGGCTAAAAGAAACGCAGTGAACCGGCCGCTTCAATTTGTCGCGAGACTTCTGAAGCCGGTCGGTCACTTCGTCGTTGAGTCTCTTGGGGTGATCGGAACTCAGTGCCTGCTCTCGAATCGCCAACGCTCGCGACAATAAGGGCTGCGCCTCATCGTAACGGTTTTGAAATTGCGGAATATTAGCGCGAGACCGTTAGACTGAGCGCAACGTCGGGTGCTCCAGCCCGAGCGCGCGCTCCAAGATCACCAGCGCGCGTGTGTACAGCGGCTCCGCCTCGGCATAGTTCGATCTATGGCAACTACACATAAAGCTCGCGATTGCTATTGAGCCGTAGCGCTCGCTCAGACGGCCAACCGTCAAAAAAAGGGGTCGGGCATCCGCCCGACCCTTTTCTACTTCCCGGTTTGCGCCAAAGACGACCGCAGGTTGTTATTTTTTCGCTGCCACCACACCGAACGGTTCCTTGAAGTTACCCGTAAAGACCGAAATCGAAGGCTGCGGCGAAGGGGCTCAATCGCTTAATTCTCGCTCGTTACGTGGCCGTCACTTCTTCGAGTTGATGTAGCAACGCTTCCCATTGGATGACGCGCTCCCGACTGCGCATGGTTAGTCTAGCGAGTTCTTCGCTCAACGCCCTTGATCCGGCCGCGTCGGTATAGATCTCGGGCGACTCGAAGAGAAGCTCGATCTCGTTGACGCGCGCATCGAGGCCTCCGATTTCTCGTTCGATTCGCTCGATCTGCCCCATTAGCTGCGAGCGTACCCGCAACGGCGTTTGACGCGACGCCTTGAGACGCAAGGTCGACTCCTCGACCGCGCGATCGATCGCCACTTTGTCGCGCTCGCGCTGGGCCGCCTCGTACACGTCATAACCGCCGTCGATGAGTTCCCATGCGCCCCGTTCAACCCACAATACCCGATCGCACAAGCGCGACAGAAGATAGCGATCGTGCGAGACGACGACGATCGTTCCCTCGTAGTCGCATAAGACGCTTTCGAGTGCTTCGCGGCTGTCGATATCGAGATCGTTGGTCGGCTCGTCAAGCAGCAAGATGTCGGCCGCGCGCGCCATCAGTCGTGCCAGCATGATACGGCGCCGCTCGCCACCGGAAAAATCGCGCACGGCTTTATCGGCGGCATCGCCGCTAATACGCATGCGGCCGAGCAGTCCGCGCGCCTCCTGCGGGGTCAGCACAGCGCCGTCCAGCACGGCTGCGATCGCGCTCTCCTGGACGTCGAGTTGATCGTGTGAATTCTGGGCAAAGTACGCGACTTGCGCCGCGGGATTGAAGACAACCGATCCGGAATCCGGTTGCGCTGCGCCGGTGAGTATCTTCAGAAGCGTCGACTTTCCGGAGCCGTTTGGACCGACGATGCCGAGGCGCTCTCCGCGCTCGACGTCGATCGCTAGCCGGCTGAAGAGCTGTTGATCGTACGCTTTGCTCAAGCCCCGGACTTCAAAGGCGAAGCCGCTGCCAGCGCGCCGCGATGGGCGCAGGCGGACTGAGATCTGGCGTTCGGGAGCCGCCGGAGACGGGGCTCGGGTTGTCGCTTCGATGCGCGCCAGCTGCTTCTCGCGACTGCGCACTTGGCTGTAATCCGAGGAGGTGTGCGTCGCTCGCAGGCCGGCAATTGTCCTGCGCCGCTTATCGCGTTCGACAACGAAGGTTTCGTACTCGCGCCGCTCCGCCTCTAGGCGCACGTCTTTCGCCGCGACGTACGCGGTGTATGCGGGCCGCTCGGGTGCGTAGGCGTGGAAGCGCCCTCGCTCGATCTCCCAGATGCGCGTAGCTATCCGGTCGAGAAAGTAGCGGTCGTGCGAAACGACGATGTAACCGCGAGGATCGTTGGAGATGAACGATTCGAGCCAGCGGATCGTCGCGACGTCGAGATGGTTAGTCGGTTCGTCGAGAATCAGGTAGTCGGGCTCGTCGATCAGCACGTGCGTTAACGCTACTTTCGCTCGCTGGCCGCCTGAAAACGAGAGTAGCGGACGATCGTATTCCGTTGACGCGAAGCCGAATGCGGACAGCATGGTGCGCAGCACTTTGTTGCGCACGCCGGACTCTTCGTGCGTCGCTCTAGCCAGCGCAGCGTCGATGAGGTCCTGCAGCGTCGACTCGGTCTCGTCGGCAACGCCCTGAGCGAGATACCCGAGCTTCAGGCCTTTTGCCCGTACGACGGTGCCGCCGAATGGCCGGTCAACGCCGGCGAGAAGACGCAAAAGCGACGACTTCCCCGCGCCGTTGGGGCCTACGAGGCCGATGCGTTCGCCGTGGTTAAAAGCTCCACTAAGACTCGAGAATACTTCGCGCGCCCCATAGTGACATTCGAGATCGGAAAACCGCAACAATTCCACGCCGAGCCGTACATTTGCGCGGGGCCAGCCCGCAGGCCTTCGCGCTTGAAGATCAACCCGACGGACGGTCAGGTTCTTTCATCTATACCTTCATTGCCGCTGTGTATCACCGCCAGAGCGTCTTCAACGACCCTGAGGTGGCTCTCGGATTCGCAGCCATTGCCGTCTCGTGGGCATACGTATACCTGAGGAACCACGTAGTTGGCCTGGCCTGGGTACCTCGCGCTAGCAGTGGCGTGGTCCGCCTGGAGCGCCTTGATTCTTACTCATCGCGCGAACGAGAATACATTTTCGTGGCTTTTGATTCTTGGCCTCATAGCTTGGGCGCCACAAATCGTGATTTACGCACGAATACTAAAATACTCAGGAGACCCGCTGAGTTTCTATGAGGGCTAATAGAGGCTGAAGACTGGCTCAGGGACCTAAAGCAAAACGACGATCGCGACTTAAAGCCCCGCGCATCTGCCCTTTTTGCACGGCTCCGCAGTCGCGAGGCTATTGCGCTTAGGCGTATCGCGTCGTACTACCAGCGTGGTGCTGGCGGCTTGTAAGACTCCTGAAGGCGCCAAGAGGCGGCTTTAGAGGTTTCGTTTGCCGGCGCTTGCATCGTGCGCATCTTCCACGTATCGGTTGCGCCTTCGACGTAATGCACGGTTTCGATGCCCTTGCCGCTTTCGACGTACCGAGCTTGGCCGTTTTGACCGCCGGGCAAGTTCGGGGGTCGGGTACGTTGCAACTCCGCATTGCCCTGTATTTGCTGTAATAGCCGGATCGCCGATTTGCCATAAGGGGCCGGACGACGCGGCCGCTACCTGAGGTTGCATCACGGCTAGCACTATCGCGAGCACCTTGCATTTTGTTTTCCTTATGTGAAGACGCGCCGAACCTGGACCGCCGTCCAAGCCTTATTAGATCGCGTAGCGTGGCCGTCGTTGTTTAGGCGGCTTGCAATCGAACAAAGCGAAAGCCCCAAACCTCTTAGGCTGGTAATGTTGGAGAGAGCAGTTGTGGATCGAGGCGAACCATACGTGCCAGGATCCGGGCGTCGGCGCGATCGTTCTTGTGATCGCTCTGGTGAATCTTGCGCAGCTCACGAGCGTTGGCAACGACGACGATGTGGCCATGCGTTTCAAGCAGCCGACTGACCCAGCCCCAATGAGTTCCGGCCTCCAGCGCGACCTGTGAGGGGCGCAGTCCCTCGAAGTATTGGCGGAAGCCCACGTCGGAGGTGCGTATCCGTTCCTCGCCGCAAGGCGCGCCGTCACTGTCCAGGATGCAAACGTAGCTAAAGTGATCGCCGATATCGATTCCGATGGCGCCAAGCGCGGTTGACCTAAGGTTTGTCGACGCCGTTCGCGGGGATGGGTTGCCCCGTGCCTTGCGCGGCCGAGCTTTCGTGCTATCCTTAATCATGAGGTCGGTCTCCTTTCATTGCACCTCGAGTGCGTCGCGGATGCTTCGTTCAGAAGTCCGCCTTGGAGGCCGGCCTTCTCATCTTATGCTAAGATGGAATTGAGAGCGGAATCTCGCAACGGCTACGACCCGGCTGCGGTGCGATCTTTACCGTTACGACGAGCCGCACGGAGAAGGTACTGCAGCTAGGTAGCGCCGGTTCCGACGGTGAGGAGTCGTGCGCGGACTTGATCACCGTAAAGGGCACGCTGTACGACACGACCGCATACGGCGGCGCGTATCGAAGCGGAACCGTTTTTGCGTTCACCCCGTAGCGCGCGAAAACGAAATGCTCGGATGCTGTCGATGCGGTTGCGCATTGAGGAGGCGGTAGATGAAGGCTTCAGATTATGGTCGCTACACTTTAGGTGTTTGCGCGGCTGCAATGCTCGCCGGCTGCGGAGGCGGAAGCGGCACGCTGCTGAGCCCACCGCCTGCCGGAGTCACGCCGGCGCACGTGCGTCCCGCGTACAGCGTGCTCTACAGTTTCAAAGGTGGCTCGAGAGACGGCGTGGAGCCGGCTGCGGGCCTCCTCAACGTCAAGGGCATGCTCTACGGCACGACCTACGAAGGGGGCGCAAGTTTCGCTTTCGGAACCGTCTTCGCGATCACAACCTCTGGCAAGGAAAGCCTGCTCCATAGCTTCGGCGGCTCGGGTGACGGCTCTTGGCCGTATGCGGGCCTCATCAACGTCAACGGCACGCTCTACGGCACGACCTACTACGGGGGCGTTCACACCTGCTCAGGCGAGGGCTGCGGAACGGTCTTCGCAATCGCGACGTCCGGCAAGGAAACCGTGCTCCACAGTTTCAAAGGAGGCAAACGAGACGGAGCAGAGCCGTTTGCGGGCCTCATCAACGTCAACGGCACGCTCTACGGCACGACCGGTGGCGGGGGCGCGAAGTGCAGCGCAAGTGGCGGTTGTGGGACGGTCTTTGCGATCACAACGTCTGGCAAGGAAACCGCGCTCCATAGTTTCGGCAGCTCGGGAGACGGTAATTCCCCGGAGGCGGGCCTCCTCAACGTCAATGGCGACCTCTACGGCACGACCGAATTCGGAGGCGCGAACGGCAAGGGAACGGTCTTCGCGATCACGACGTCCGGCAAGGAAACCGTGCTCTACAGCTTCGGCTCCGGCTCGGGAGACGGCGAATACCCCCGCGCGGGCCTCATCAACGTCAGGGGCACGCTCTACGGCACGACCTCTCGCGGCGGTTCGGGTTCGTGCGGATCCCGCATCTTCCACGGATGCGGAACGGTCTTCGCGATGACGACGTCCGGCAAAGAGACTGTGCTCCACAGTTTCAAAGGCAAAGGCCACCGGGACGGCAACGGCCCCGTTGCGGGTCTCCTCAACGTCAACGGCACGCTCTACGGGACGACCGCGGGCGGGGGCGCGAACGGCGAGGGAACGATCTTTTTGATCACGACCTCCGGCAAGGAAACCGTCCTCTACAGTTTCGGCGCCGGCTCGAGAGACGGCGAACACCCGAAAGCGGGCCTCATCAACGTCAACGGTACGCTCTACGGCACGACCGAGGTTGGCGGCGCGAGCAGCTACGGCGGCTACGGAACGGTCTTCTCGTTATCGCCGTGAAGCGGCTACGCTGAAAGCCTCGCAAAACGGACCCGCTCGACGGGCTCGTTGCTTTTCATGCCCCGTCGCCCCGCACACGGCTTCGCGATTCGCGAGGCCGTTGTATTGCAGTTTCACGATAACGTCAGGCACGAACAATATCAGTGTTAACGTCGAACGATGGAAGGAGCAGGCCCGCGCAGCGGGCATCTAGCCCTCACACTGCTTCGCGATCGCGAGGCCGTCGTTGATGTGCGGCTTTGCGCTGGACCTTGCAGCGTCAGGCTGGCGCTAAATCAAATCCGCTCGGCGTTAAGACGAACGGCCCTCGCGTGGTATGGCGAGGGCCAATCGTTACGGCGACGCACCGGCTCAGTGAATCGTCTACTGAGGGTGTTGTGGCGGAATAGGGCTGTGGCCGCCATGATAAAGCCGTCCCTGCGGCGCGGGCTCCGAGGATGGGTCCTTGTACGTCGGCACAAACAGGTAGTTGGGATAAAAGACGTCGACCGAGTTCTTTTCGAGCTGGTTAACGTATCTGTGCGTTTCATTAGTCGCCGTCGGCTGCGCAAAGTAATAGATTACCCAATGGCCATTATCATTGACCTTTTTCCCGAGTTTGTATGTTTTCTTCGTCGGAGTGAGCAGCATGAACGGATTTCCCAAGGTCGCCAGAAATCCGCCGCTCGGGTACGGGAAAAACTGGTCATAAAGCCTTACGGTCGTGCCCGGGAGCGGGTTCGCGAACGCAGCGCCGTAATCGTTTATGTCGTAGCCCATGAGGTGATTTTTTGCGGCTGACACGTCTGGTTGCTCTCTAGCCCCCCTTACCCGCTCCGCTTGAGCGGAGACGGGATACTTGTGGGTGGGTACACACAGGAAGTAAGGCTCGAGGAACACCGCCGTGTTGGACTCGAGCTGATTCATGTAGGATCGCGTCTGATCGATATACGGGAGCGAGTTTGTAAGCGGGTAGCACACGTAGTGGCCGTTTGGCTTGACTTTGAGCGGTTTCCGGTAGAGCAGTTGTTTCATGGCTGGGGTGCATACAGTTGAGTCCTGATTGAGGGTCGCATTGAACCCTTGGGGATAGATTTGATCTAGAAGCTTTACGCTTACGGGCGTAAATTGGGCAGTGAAGTCTGCAACATAACATAAGATATGGTCGTAACCGGGGGGCGCTGCATTGGGCCCCACGATCGTGAGTGAGCCTCGCGTACTCGCAGATGCTTGTTGCGTCGGTGCCACTGTGACAGCACCGACGAGAACTGCAAAGCTCAGAGCGAAACGCAAAATGCGTGCCGGAACCATAGTGGCCTCCTTCTCACGAGGAGAGAATCCGCGTGGCTGCGGCGTCTCACCTCAGCCGAGGCCCCCATGATACGCCCGCAAGGGGAACAGTGCAAGCGCTCGGCACTTTACCCGGTTACCGTATCCAACGGGCGTACACTTGCATTCGCGAAATTGCTTGCCGGGTCGAAGGATGCCATCTTTTGCACAAGCTTAAGATAGGTCGGACGAACACCTGTTCGTCCCGCAATCCGCCGCCTCAGTATGAGCGACCCGACTATCTCGCTCGCCGATGCGACGGCCGCGAAGGCTACCCTCGAGCATCTCAGCCTCGATAATCGGCCGAACTCATCGCGTGGCTTCTTCCTCAATACTGCGATGGAGCTCTATTCTCACCGCAGATCAGCCGACGCCGGCAGTGTATCGTCTTCAACGGAGTCGAGTATTGGCTCGTCAAGATCCTAAAACGCACAAGGAAAGGAAGCCGATGAGTCTCGCAACGGACGCCAACAAGGTTGAAGAGGTTTTGCTCGCTGACGGCTGCCACCGCGTTGTATCAGACACGTTCGAGTTGGACTCGTACGAGTACGTCAGCGCAAGCGGTCCAACCCAATTCGAAGGAGGCAGAGGCGGCGATTTCGGCAATGGGCTTTACCTTCACGGAGCAGCTGCCAGCTGTCCAACACGCGATGGGCAGGAGGGCGACAATTAAAGGGCCGTTGTCAGCGAGCCTCGCAGTACGCGAAAAATAATGAGCGAGGAACAAAAACCCAAAATTCCATCGCTCGTTCCGGCTGTCTTTCCGACGCACTGCGCGTCGTTCTCGATTCGCCTCGAGGTGCTCGCAAATGATTTTCGTGTGCGGCGGTGCGCGCTTGTAGCTTTCTCCATCAACGCGATAAAGTCGCCGAGGTGACGTCGCTCCAACTCGTCACGCGCAACCGTTGACAAATGCTCCCCGGTAGCCGACTGTGCTCGTAAGCCCTGCCGCTTTTGAGCCATAGCGTTCTTGTTGCGCGCTCGTTTGGACTTCGAGACAAACCACTCTCGGCGGCGATGGTCGACGAGAAATACTGTTCTTTTCTACGGCCTTCTTGAACCGGCGCACGAGTGAATCGGTCGGCTCATCAACGTACGCAATCACCTTGACGCCGCTGCCCGGGTCGAGACCGCAGTGAGTGATAT
>JBAVSO010000033.1:0-7325 GCA_049695635.1 Candidatus Cybelea sp.
TCTCAAAGGTCTCAGAACTGCTCGACTTGACCGAGGACGAAATCATGAAGATGCGCAACTTCGGTAAAAAGTCGCTCGACGAGATCAAGCAGGTTTTAGCAGAGAGGGGGCTGTCGCTGCGCCAAGCGTAGCACAGGAACGTCATGCCGCATTCAGTCGCATACAAACGCCTTTCCCGCACCGACGGCCATCGCAAGGCCCTGCTGCGCAATCTCGCGACGTCGCTCTTCAAGCACGACAAGATCGAGACGACTTCGACAAAAGCGAAGGAAATTAGTCGCGTTGCCGAGCGGCTTATCACGACTGCGATGAGCGGCGACCTTGCGGCTCGACGGCAGCTTGCCGAGTTCATTACCGAACCCGCGGTTGTCAAGAAGCTGGTCGAGCAGATCGCGCCGGCACTAAAGGGACGTACCGGCGGATACACGCGCATCACGAAAACGCGCGTGCGCCCCGGAGACGCGGCCGAACTCTCGCTGATCGAACTTCTGACCTAAGGCGAACTTGACACGCAGCGTTCCAGCGTTGTCACCCTGAGCGGAGTCGAAGGGCGAAACCGCATTACTGTGCCTGCATACGAGATTGAAGCGCGAGCCCTGGATGCCGAAATACTCGGCGTCATCGAGCGCTGGCATTACGACGGCGAGCTGCTCGAAGACCGGGCGTTTAACAATCTAGCGCTGCGGCTCTTCGCACATCAACTTCGCTATAACGAACCGTATGCTCGTTACTGTTCCGCGCTCGGCGTGAGCTCGACGCCGCAAACGTGGGAGCAGATTCCAGCTGTACCGGCCGCCGCTTTCAAAGAGGCCGCGCTGACGACGTTCGATCCGGCGCGTGCGGCACTCAGCTTTGAGACCAGCGGGACGACGCGTGGAACGCCAGGGCGCCACTTCATGGAGACGGCGGTTCTCTACGACGCTGCGTTGCTGGCGGGATTCGACCGCTTCGTGCTTGCCGACGGGGCGCGGCTTCGCTACTTCAACCTCGTGCCGAATCAGGCCGAACGCTCGAACTCGTCGCTGGGATACATGATGGCCCGCGTTACGCGGGTTCGCGGTAACGGCCGCAACGGTTGGTATCTCCGCGGAGACGAGTTGCTGATGGATGCCCTCGAATCCGACTTGCGCGCGACGATCGCTGCGCATCGGCCGGTTTGCATCGCGGCGACGGCATTCGCGCTGCTGCACTTGCTCGATACGATGGAAGAGCGAGGCGTTGACTTGGTGCTGCCGCACGGCTCGCGCATCATGGAAACGGGCGGCTTCAAAGGACGCTCGCGGACCATCGGGCGCGAGCAGCTCTACGCGCGCATCTGTACCCGGCTGGGTGTCGCCGAGAACCACATCATTTCCGAATACGGGATGACCGAGCTGACCTCGCAGTACTATGCCTCATCATCGGCGCGTGGGTACAGTACGCCGCCGTGGCTGCGGGCGCGCATTGTTGGACCCGATCGGACCACGCTTCCGAACGGCACGACCGGTGCGCTGCTTCACGTTGATCTCGCGAATCGGTCGTCGTGCCTCGCGATCCTAACCGAGGATCTAGGGGTGCAAACGAATGACGGTTTCGAACTGCTCGGCCGCGCGGCCGAAGCGAGTTCTCGCGGCTGCTCCTTGGATGCCGAAGCGCTGCACGTTGCGAGCGGCGCTACAGCGACCTCCGCCGCGAGGTAATCAACCCGCTGTTCAGACCGTTCATGGAGAGGCCGCCGGCGAAGCGCGCGTGCTCAACCTTCATGCAGCGATCCACGACGACGTCCAGCCCAGCCGCATCGGCGAGTGCAATCGCCTCGTCGTTCAGCACGCCGTACTGAAACCAAATCGCTTTAGCACCGGCCGCAATTGTTTCTTTCACAACGGCGACGAGTTCGCTGCGCCTTCGAAAGACATCTACGACGTCAGGCGCTCCACGCGCCGCGGCGTAGGCCGCCAGCGAGGGGAAGGCTTTAACGCCGTCAATCTCCTCGATCGTCGGGTTGATCGGCGTTACGTCGTAACGGGTCTGCCTCCGAAGATACGAAAAGACGGTGTAGCTAGGGCGCAGCGGATTGCTCGATGCTCCGACCATTGCGATGCTGCGCGCGAGATCGAGCAAATCGCGCCGCTGGGACGTCGTTGTGAAGATCATTCGCTCAGGATGACGCCCGCGCTGCGGCTTGAAGAGCGTTGCCCAGGTCCCAGGTTAAATCGGCGACGTCTTCGAGTCCGACCGAAAGGCGAACGGATTCCGGCTCGACGCCGGCCTTGCGCAACTCGTCGTCGGAGAGCTGCGAATGCGTCGTCGAAGCGGGCGCGATCACGAGGCTCTTCGAGTCGCCGACGTTGGCGAGGTGGCTCCAGAGCTCGAGACCATCAATAAAGCGCCGCGCGGCCGCGCGGCCCCCGCGTACACCAAAGGTAAAGACGGAGCCGAGCTGCGGTTCGCGGACCCAGGCCACCTCGGGGCGGTCCTTGAGAAAGTTCGCCACCTGATGCGCGTTGCTGACGTGACGCTCCATGCGCAACGCGAGCGTCTCTAGCCCGAGCAGAAGCAACCACGCGTCCATCGGTCCCATCTGCGCGCCGACGTCGCGCAAGACTTCAGCTCGCCCGCGCATCAAGAAGGCGTACTCTCCGAACGTTTCGGTGAAGACCTTTTGGTGATAGCCGGGGCTCGGTTTCGAGAGCAGCGGGAAGCGTCCGTTATCCCACTCGAACTTTCCCGATTCGACCAGCACGCCGCCGATCGAAGTGCCGTGCCCGTTGATGAACTTCGTAGCCGAATGTACGACGATGTCCGCGCCGTGCTCGATCGGCCGGCAAAGATACGGCGTCGCAAACGTGTTGTCGACAACGAGCGGAAGATGCGCTTCGTGCGCCAGCGCCGCAAAAGCGCGAAGGTCGGCCACGACGCCCGACGGATTGCCGACCGTTTCAACGAAGATGAACTTCGTTTGCGGACGGATTGCGGCGTGCACCGCCTCAAGGTCGTCAACGGGTACGAACGTCGTCTCGATGCCCATTCGCTTCACGGTCACGCTTAGCTGCGTGACCGTTCCGCCGTAGACGTTCTGAGTGCAGATGAGATGATCGCCGGCCTCGGCAACCGAGAGAACCGTGCAGAGCTGCGCGGCCAAGCCGCTGGAGAATGCGATCGCTCCCAGGCCCCCTTCGAGACTTGCCATCCGTTCCTCGAATGCCGCGACCGTGGGGTTGCTGATTCGGCTGTAAATGTGGCCGTAGCTGCGCAGCGCAAAGAGCTCCGCCGCCTGCTCGGTCGAGCCGAAGGCGTACGCCGCGGTTTGGTAGATCGGCATCGCACGCGAGCCGGTCGCCGGGTCGGGCGGCGCCCCGGCATGGAGCGCGCGCGTCGAGAAGCCGAATTCTCGTTCTTGCTGCAGCATGGTAGGTTACCGGCCCTTCTTCGCCTTATAATGCTCTTATCATGGGCATGACACTCACCGAGAAGATCCTGGCACGCCATGCAGACGTCGCTCGCGTCGAGCCGGGGCAGATTATTAACGCCAAGGTTGACCTCGTTCTCGCCAACGAGCTCTCCGCCGCCGTCGCAATCGGCGTGATGCGCAAGATCAAAGGCGCAAAGCACGTCTTCGATCCCAGCAAAATCGCGCTTGTCGCCGACCACTTCGTTCCTGCAAAAGACGCGCAATCGGCGAGCCTTGCGCGATTGATGAAAGAGTTCGCGGTCGAGCAACGGATCGAGCACTTCTTCGACGTCGGCCGAGGTGGCATCGAGCACGTCGTGCTTCCGGAAGAGGGGCTGGTCGCCCCGGGCGAGCTGATCGTCGGTGGTGACTCGCACACCTGCACGTACGGGGCCTTCGGCGCTTTCGCGACGGGTATGGGTTCGACCGACATCGCCGCGGCGTTCGTGCTTGGTGAAGTCTGGCTGAAGGTTCCGGCCTCGATCAAAATCGTTTACAACGGAACCCTGCGGCCGATGGTCTACGCGAAAGACATCATGCTGCGGACGGTCGGCGAACTCGGCATCGACGGCGCCACCTATCGAGCCATCGAATATCATGGAACGACCGTGGACGAGCTTTCGATCACCGGCCGGATCACGATGGCGAACATGGCGATCGAAGCGGGGGCGAAGAACGGCATTTTCCATGCCGACGAAAAGACGATCGCCTACGTAAAGGAGCGTACGGATCGGCCGTTCATCCTAGAACGAGCCGACGCCGACGCGATCTACGAGCGCGTCGTATCGATCGATGTCGGTGAGCTGGAGCCGCAGATCGCCTGCCCTCATACCCCCGACAACGTCCATCCGATCTCGGAGGTAACGCGCGAGGAGCTTCTCGTGGATCAAGTCTTCATCGGTTCGTGCACCAACGGTTATATCGACGACCTGCGCATCGTCGCCAAGATACTCGACGGCAAACGCATCGCGCCGAATCTGCGCGTCATCGTGAATCCCGGCTCGCAGAAGGTCTGGATGCAGGCAGCGGAAGAGGGCGTTCTTACAACCCTCGCGGCCGCCGGTTGCGCGGTCAACACGCCGGGGTGCGGCGCCTGCTTCGGGGGACACATGGGAACGCTCGGTGATGGCGAGCGCGCGATCTCCACGACGAATCGCAACTACGTCGGGCGGATGGGCTCGCCGAAGGCGGAGATCTATCTGGCGTCACCGGCCACTTGCGCCGCCTCGGCGCTGACCGGCCGCATCACCGACCCACGCGAGTTCGCTTTCGAACGCTCGGCCTCGGGGCAAGCCGCCCTCGCTTAAAGGAACAAAAGTGGAATCAAAGCTGCGCGGACACGCGCATAAATACGGGAAGAACGTCGACACCGACGTCATCATCCCGGGCAAGTATTGCAATATCATTGACCCCGCGGAGCTCGGTAAGCACGCGCTTGAGGGACTCGACCCGGAATACACGACACGCATGAAAACGGGCGACATCGTCGTCGCCGATACTAACTTCGGATGCGGTTCGAGCCGGGAGGTCGCGCCGATCGCGCTCAAGGGTTCTGGAACCGCGGCGGTAATCGCCAAGAGTTTCGCGCGGATATTCTATCGCAACGCGCTGAACATCGGTCTGCCGATCTTTGAATCGGCCGAGGCGGTAGAGGGTATCAGTTCGGGCGACGAGATCGAGCTCGAGCCGGCGAGCGGAATCGTTCGCAACCTAACCCGCGGCACGGAGTATCGCGCGGCGCAGTTCCCACCCTTCATGCGTTCGCTGATTGATGCCGGCGGACTCGTTCCCTACGTCGAAAAAAGGCTTGAGCAGCTAAAGTAGAGGAAGATCTTTATTACGAAGCAGCTCTAGGAGACGAGGGCCGAAGTTTACTGTGGTAATCGAGGCCCGAGTCGACAACGAGATGCGCTGAATAAAGATCTTCCTACGGCGGCGTGTAGCCTCCGCTGGAGGATGGAATGCCTCCGGGCGATGGGCTGACATTCTCTATCCACTTTTCTTTCGCGCGATACGAAGCGGTAAAGGGCACTTGACCGTTGGGCATCGTCAGCTCGCCGACCATGTCGGTCGTGCCGTCGAGTTTGCCTTCCATCAGAAGCGTCGTTCCGTTCGGCATCGTTACGATCAAACGAATCGCTTCGCCGTCAACCGTTCCCGACAGCGGATACTTCTTGTTATGCGAATCGAGATAGGTTCCGGTCAGCGCATCGCCCTGCTGCGTTAGTTTAAAGTGCGTGTAATCGGTCGTGGTGTCACGCTGTATCTGCATCTCCCAAACACCGTCGAGACCTTTGCGCGCGTTGGGCGGCGGGCTTGGCGTCGCGGAAGGCTTTTTGTACGGCATTGTGGACGGCAGCGTCGCCGGCGTGATCGTCGGCGCGGGAAAGACCGTCGCATTGGGCTGCGGGCTTGCGGGCGTGCCGATTGGCGGGGGCGTTGGGGGAGGCGTTGCGGCGGCGGCGGGATTAGCCGGCGTTCCGACCGCGAACGCGATCGCGACGAATAGGGTCGTTCCGCCGAGCACTACCCAACGAGACTGAGCATTCACGCGCGAGCCTTTGAGCGCCCGGCCCAAGGAACCTCCCATGCGACCGGTTGCCGCGCTGGAGCCGGCTAAGAGCCTCTTGCCGCCTCTGCTATAATGCAGGGGCTGTGAAAGAGAAGATCCATCCAAAGTGGTATCCCGAGGCTCGCGTCCACTGCGCATGCGGCAATAGCTTCGTGACCGGCTCGACGCTTCCCGAGATTTCGGTCGAAATTTGTGCTGCTTGCCACCCGCTCTTTACCGGACAACAGAAGCTGGTCGATACAGCAGGGCGAGTGGACAAGTTCAATCAGCGCTCGGCCGTAGCGCTCCGTAAGCAGGAGGAGGCCGCAGCCCGCAAGGCCGCGCGCGAGGCGAAGAAGGCCGCAGCCGCGCTCTGATCGAGCGCCTGGATTCGATGGCGCGGCGCTTCGACGAGATCGACGCGCAGCTCGCCAACCCCACGGGTGCTTTCGATCAGTCGCGCTACACCGCGCTCGTAAAGGAGCGCGCGCAGTTGGAGGCTCCCGTCCAAACCTATCGGAGACTCTGCGGGACGCGCGCGCAGATCCAAGCGAATGAGGCACTCGCTCGTCAAGCAGACGGCGAGCTTCGCGCGCTCGCCGAAGAGGAAAACCTCGCCTTGCACGAGCGAGTCGCGGAGCTGCAGCTCGAGTTATCGCAGCTTATGCTACCTAGCGATCCAAACGACTCCAAAGACGTATTCGTCGAGATCCGAGCCGGCACGGGTGGCGACGAGGCCGCGATCTTCGCGGGCGATCTCGCGCGCATGTACATGCGTTTCGCCGAAGCGAACGGGATGAGGACGGAGCTTGTCTCGGAGAGCCCGAGCGAGGCGGGGGGCTATAAAGAGATCGTCTTCGCCGTTAAAGGCAACGAGCCGTACCGCTTTCTGAAACACGAGTCCGGCGTCCATCGCGTCCAGCGCGTTCCGGCTACGGAAGCGCAGGGACGCATCCATACCAGCACGGCAACCGTCGCGGTCCTTCCGCAGGTCGAAGACGACGTCGAAGTGGCGATTAAGCCCGTTGAACTGCAGATTGACACCTACAAATCCTCGGGCGCCGGCGGCCAATACGTAAACAAGACGGAATCGGCGATACGCATCACGCACCTGCCGACCGGCATTGTGGTGGCCTCGCAGCAGGAGCGTTCGCAGCAGCAGAATCGCGAGAAGGCGATGCAGATGCTGCGGGCCATGTTGTACGATCAAAAGCGTCGCGAGCAAGAAGAGGCGGTCGGCTCGCTTCGCCGTTCGCAGGTCGGCAGCGGTGAACGCGCCGAGAAGATCCGCACCTATAACTTTCCGCAAGACCGCATCACGGATCACCGGATCAACCGCAGTTT
>JBAVSO010000034.1:0-11521 GCA_049695635.1 Candidatus Cybelea sp.
TGGCGCGAGCGCTTGCGGCTAACCGTCGTCTTCGATGAGGACCAGGATGATTGCGACGGCATCGAGCGCATCATCGTCCACGTGCCACCCGTACCCTTCCTCGCAAGATACAGGAAAAACTGAGCGCCGGAAATCCGAGTCGCGCCATAGATCATCCTACTGGGGTGCTCATGATCGCGCCACATTAATTCTTACCGGGACGGCGGCTTGCGCCGACTGGATTTGAGCGCCGCCGCGGGACTAGGGCCGCTCGATGGCCCGACGGATGAAGCAGGCGGGCTAGACGACCATTGTGGCGTGGCTAAGCAGCCGACGAGCACAACAGCGGCGGAGTTCGCAACGCCGCAGCCTGCCGCCACTGCGGCAGTTTAGCCAGATACTAACCGCATTGCCGAACCCTCGAATTTTCATCGGGATGCCGCCTCGCGCTGCGAACTTCTATTTTGACAAGCTGATAGCGAGGCCGTAGAAGCCGCCACTGAAGGTCCCGCCGAGATGCAGGATCGGCTGACCACCGCGGGGATATTTCCAGACGCCCGCGTTCCACGCTTTGGAATCATACGAGTAATCAGCGGCCGCGATTTTACCCTTCGCAATCGCGTCAGGGCTCACGTCAGATCCAAAAAAGCTGCCGGGCTCTTTGAGCTCCGTCGAGCCGACGACGTCGCCATGCGAACCGGAGATCTGTAGGCGGTAGACGACGTTGACGTTAACGACGGTGATGTGGTCGCCGTCCCATTGAACGCCGCCGGGACGTGGATAGAACGCGCCCCCAGAAAGATCGATCGCCTCGAAGCTGGCGCCGCCCTTCGGCAGTTCCGCGAACGCTGGTGCCACCGGATGACGGCGGCGGCAACAGCTCCCGTTGAGACCATCGACGAAGAGATTACCGGCCTCGTCGTAGCCGTCATAGGCGAGATGGTGCACTTGCGCAACGGCGTAGTGCGTCGGCTTCCCCCGGGCGTTAGCATAGATCAAGACGACGTTGCCGCCGTAGGGGGGAATGGTCGCCGTCGCCGCCAGGTTTCCAGTCGTTGGATCGACGGCACAGGCGAAGGGTGGATACTTTGATGGATCGGAGAGCGTCGCGATCGGGGATGTCCCGCCGTGCTTGTATTCGACCAGTTGTTTGGTTCCGCCATTTGCGATCCAAACGTTCTGCTTGCGGTCCGTACATGCACCCTGCGGATCGTTTAGCCCCGTCAGGCTACCGACGAGTACGCCGGCAGGGTACGTGTAAATCTCGACGGCATTTCCACCAGAATCAGAAAGATAGAGCACATCCTCGCTCTTCGCTTCCGGCAGCATCCACGATCTGCCGCGATCAGCGTGCGTGGGGATCGCGCGGCTTTCCGGAATCGCGCCCGCGCCGATCGGCGGCTGCGATCCGCCGCAGCCAGCGAGCATCGCAACCGCAAGGCAGCTGCTAAGCACGTGCCGGCTGACATCAAAGCTCTTCATCTACCTTGCTCCTCCTTGGAAAGTGATTTTTGCATTTTCCCTAGACTCGCTCAGCCGCTATGGCTCAAGCCGGCCGATTGCAATCGGAAAGTACGTAAATTCCTCTGAAGGCGCGAACTGAAAGGCACTGGGCGCGCCGCCATCGTTAACGAGAAACTTAATGATGCCGGAGCCCACCCCATTCGTAAATCCGCCGTCTCCGCGTGTGTCGTCAAAATGTGGATAATCCGCAGAATCGTACACGCGAAGCCAGAAAACGCCGGAATCGTCCGCGGTCGGCGTTTCGGCCGCAATCATCACGTGGCCGGTGTCGTGGTCTAACTCGATTGTCGGGAACCGCCACGCGATGATATCTCCCCGTAGCGCGTCTGCGAGAAGATCGATTCGGTGCCACCCGCCGGTTGGCTCCTGAGTCAAAGTGTCAAGAAATTCGTAATACTCGAACGCGAGAGGGTTCCGACCCATCGCGCCCGCAATCGCTCCATAGTGGATGGGCGCAACGCCTGCCAGAACGAAGCTCACGAAGACACTGCAGTCGCAGTCGTAGATGCCGCCGGCTGGGTTAATATTCTCATCATAGGTATATTTAGTCTGCTGAAGGGTATTGACAATCAGCTCGGCCTGCGAGGCGACCTGTTCGGGAAGCGAAGACTCAGGGATTTGTGTCATGTGGTTTGTCCCTCAATAACATGGACGAAAGGCAAAAGTATCGTACCTGGTCTCTTGCCCGGCGGCAAGAGAAGCAGGATTTGTGACTCTTCGATCGCCTCGGCCACTTTGAACCGTTCATCATAACAAGCCCGGCCGAATCGTCCTTAGCGACGTGAAACGGCGCCCGTGAGAAAAATGAGTCTTCGCACGGATTTTCTCACCAAAATAAGACACGATGTGTCTCGATAAGGATAGATTGGTTGGCTTCGCATGCTTAAACGATACTTGCGGGGACTTATCGAGGATAGCTGCAACCATTTCAAGACCGCCGCATTCAACCACTCTGCCACCTCTCCAAGTCCCCGCAAATCCTTATGGCTATTGGTGTTTTTGCGTAACCGGGTTTCTCACCAAGTCACGTCGCAACCGTCCTTTTCTCATTTTCTCACGGAGGCTCCGTCGCGGACACCGTTTGAGAGCAGGGAATCTGCAAGTCTGTTAACGGCTTCCCTAGCGACCCCTTCCATGGCGTGAGCATACGTCGATAATGTGACCAAGGGAGAAGAATGTCCGAGCAACTCGGAAACCGCTTTTACGGAGGTTCCCTGCTTGAGGCTTATCGAGGCGAAGCAGTGACGCACGTCATGCAGCCTAAAGCCCTTCATACCGACTTTGTTTGCTATACTGGCGAACTGTTTGGTTAGCGTATCCGGTGGCCATGGCGACCCATCCTCATTGCAGAATACCAGGCCCTGATCTGCATAGGCCGCCCCTAGTCGGAGTCGCTCTGCGTTCTTTGCCTTGTACGCGCCAAGCGCACCGACCAAGACATCGGCGATAGGAACGACCCGGACTCTCCCTCACTTTGGTCCCTTGAAGCGAAGCCCGAACTCTTTCGTCTCCTCAAGAGACTCAGAAATCACAAGACGCTTGCGCTCGAAGTCGACGTCCTGCCATCGGAGCCAACAGCTCTCCCCGCTGGACGCCGGTCATCGCCGCTAGTACGACGGGCATCTCGAGACGAGTGCCCTTTGTCGCGTCTAAGAGCATGATTATGCCCTTCTCATCCACGTCGAGCTTTCGGATACAGCCCTTCGGAGGTCGAACTTCAGAGGCAGCATTGGTTTTTACGATCCTCAGAGTCTTGACTCCAAAATTAAGTGCTGTATGAAGCACGCGATGGACGTGCAAGCATGTCGTGCCGCTTAACCCTTGTTGCCTTAGCTTTGTCTGCATTTCCGTAATGATCCGCGGATTGAGCTTCGCAATCGGAAACGTACCCAAATTCGGTATTAGCTGATTACGAACGATTGAAGCGTACCTTTCGTGGGTCTTAGGCGAGATGGGTTGCGATGTCGCTGTCGGAGCCATATGCGAAAGCCATGAATGTAGGAGTTGCTCGACGGTAACATTCGGAACCTCGAAGGTCGGCTGCTTTTCGATCTCGCGGAGAACTTCGCGTTCCTTCGCCTGGGCGTCGCTTTTCGAAAGCGAGCCGAGCTTTATTTCCTTTTGGCGCAGCTTCGCGCCAGGTAGTCTTGGCAAGTCTACAGTCGTGTACCATACCTTACCGATTTTGTGGAGATAGCCTAGGCACGTCGATTCGAGGCACGCTTGGACGCGCTCGACGTTGCGATTGCGCAGCCATCGACAAAGTTGTGAAAAGTCAATGGGCGAGTTGGGGAAGCTCTTGGCGACAACTGCAGCGTCTACCGCCAACGCACAATGAAAATCGACCTTGCCAACATCGACGCCTAAAATCGCTAGACTCACGCCGCAGCCTCCGTAAACGCGGTAGATTCGACCGTCCTGACAATGCGGGCTGTTGTCTTAGACGCGCCCTCGATTCCGTCCGATCATCTACCACCGCAACAACGGCTCGGGCACCAATCTATCCCACGAGTTCTTGACTCAAAGAGCTAAGCGGATGTCACCGAGCCAAGCGCCATCTCTTCGTATCGCGCTGCCGAACTACCGGCAAAACGAACATATCAAGAGCTAGGGCGTTTCAAAACAAGGCCCCCTCCCGCGCGCCAGGCCGCGAGACAAGTTGGGGGAACGCGAAGGCTAAGATCCCTCTCCAACGGAAGTGCCGCATAGCTTAGGCGCTGCGAATCGACTTCGGTTGTAAAATCAGCTTTGGAGGTACAAAAAGAGCGAAGGGCGTAGCCGGCCGTCTGAAGAGATGGCTACCAAAAAAAGCACACTCGACGAGCTGGAGTTTAACCAATGGCGCCAGCGGCAGCGGGAGCGTCGTCGCCTAAGCTTAGCCCAGAAGTCGGGGATGACGCAGCCAATACTCCGCTCGATAAATCTCAGCTTGGTCCTGACGATACCAGCGAAAGCCGTGAGAAAGAGCTAAAGGTTTTCAAAACGAGCAACTGTATCGGGAAATTCGGGTGCAGTTATAACTTAATTCGGAGGATGCGAGGGAGATGGGTCGAGCTGCTTCCGTGCGCACAAATATAGCCGTTGCGTTTGCACTTGCGTCGCTGGCCGGATGCGGCGGATCTGATGCGATTCCCCAAAGCATGCCAGGTGTCGTGCGGTCCTCGGGATCTGTGCCCGGCACTGCTTCAGGTTATACGGTTCTGTTCAGTTTTGGAGGTGACAGGGGCGCGTATCCCGATAGCCTGACCGTGCTGAATGCACGTAGCGGCCCCTCATTCTATGGCGCGACGGCCGCAGGCGGTACAGCTAATTCCGGGGTCGCCTTCGATCTAAAAACTGATGGAAAGGAGCGCGTGCTTTATGACTTTAGCGGCGGCGAGAATGGTTCTGCTCCGTCTGCGCTGACCTTTCTCCACGGTACCTTCTACGGCACGACGGCCTACACTGAGGTAGTCAGCGGCCACTTCGAAGGTGGTACCGTCTTCGCACTAAGTAAGTCCGGCGCGGAGAACACGCTTTACACATTCCAAGGCAGCCCCGACGGCTCGACACCCGTAGCGGCGCCGACCGCGTTGAACGGGCTACTCTACGGGACCACACAGGATGGTGGCGCATCGCCATGCCCCAGTCTCGGCAACGAAGGCTGCGGGACGGTCTTCAGCATAACCACTACGGGACAGGAGAGCGTGCTGCATAGTTTCAACGGATTTCCCTATGATGGCGCAATTCCCGAGTCCACGCTGCTTCATCTCAACGATACGTTCTACGGTACGACTGGATGGGGCGGGAGCGGCGGTTGCTATGGATCTCGCGAAGAAGGCTGCGGGACGATCTTCAGCATAACGCCGAGCGGGCAAGAGCAAGTGCTTCACAGTTTCAAGGGCGGATCTGATGGCGCTTACTCCTTGTCGGACTTAGTCAACGTCAACGGTACGCTGTACGGCACGACCGAGCAGGGCGGCCGGAACTGCTATGGAGCAGGCTGCGGAACCGTGTTTAGCATCACCCCAAACGGAAACGAGACGGTGATTTACAGGTTCAAAGGGGGACGCGACGGCGAATACCCGCTTTCCGGACTAACGCTCCTCAACGGCACACTTTACGGCACGACCAGTGAAGGCGGAGGAACTGGTTGCCAAGGAGTCGGTTGCGGAGTCATCTTTAGCGTTACGGCGACTGGAAAAGAGCAGGTACTGTATCATTTTACTGGCGTTCCTCCAGATGGCAAGTTTCCTGAATCCGACTTGACGGTCCTGAACGGGGCGCTCTACGGGACAACGGAAAACGGCGGTTCTCGGCACCACGGCATAGTCTTCGAGTTGATCCCGTAGTTAATCTGAGAAACCGCTGAGCTTGCCTTCCAGTTCCCCTTGCGGATACGAGCGGAGCGTCACGTTGGAAACATCGGAAACGTAAAGTAGATCCTTGTTCACGGCCGCAGCCTTAATCCGGCTGCAGAGCCCACGGTCGCCATTGCAACGATGGCGCCGGCAAATATCGGCGCGATCGTGGAATCGGCGCCGACCGACAGAAACCGGTTCGTGCCAAACACGGCAAACGCGAGCGACACAGGCAAAGGCGTACAGTCCCGTTTACGCGGGCATTCCCGCGAGCCGCGCCGTCGCGATCTGCTCGGGAATCGCGATAGCAGCCAGCATCGCCCCGCGACCAGGTCGTTCGGCACCCACGCCAGCCGGATGCCGCGTGCAACGATGCCAAGATCACGTCAGGCTGCCGACGAGTACGCCGGCAGGGTACGTGTAGATCTCGACGCTATTTCCACCAGAATCAGAAAGACATCTTCTGCGGCGTTTTGCGAGGTACGTGGGGCGTCTTGACATGATGGGACTCCTTCGCTGTAAGAACGAAAGTGTCCACGGGAACCGGGTCGGCGCGAGCACGATCGCGAATCTGAATCTGGACAATCATAAGACTGAGGGACAATCAGTGAAAATCAGAGGCGTTGACTCCGCCTTACATACGCCGCGGGTTCTTGGTGCTGCTCTCGTTGTTGGCCTTAGATGTTTTTTGCTGATTTCATCCGGTGAATCCGGGCTTAAATAAAGGTCAGATTAAGATTACCGCACTTCGTCCGGCCTGCTCCGGTTATAACGCACGCGGACGCGGGTATCAGGCTGGCATGAGACTCTATGCAACAGTGACCTCGCTCGCAGCGTCGGTGCTGATTCTCGGTGGCGTGGCAACGGTTCTCCCCGCAGCGGCGCAGTACGACGTTCCCTCGTATACCACGTGGCAACCCGGATGGGACCAGTACCAATACGATCGGCATCACGTGATGCTTGGACACGTGAGCGCCTTCGCGCCATACCGCTTGACAGTAATGCGACGCAACGGCGACGTGCAAACGGTCGATCTCAAGCACGGGACGGTCATCTATCCTACCGGAGCGACCCCAACGCCGGGAGAGCGCGTCGCGCTTGTTGGTTACTATAGCAACGGCACGTTCATCGCCAATCGCGTCATCTTGCGCCCATAAGCCGCGCGCATGACTTAACCTGCAAGATACGCCACCTTCGCTCGTTGCAGGTGGCGCAAGCAGTATGCGCTAACGAGTTGCGGCGTCGTGACGTTCCAAATGCATCATGTCTTCGACGTGCCCAGCCCGCTGCAACGCCGGAGCTGGTCGGCGCGCCAACTCTTATTCCAGCGGGACCACACTTTCGAGCCGAATAAGTGGGTCGTAGGCAGAGTCTCCATGGCCTGCAGACGCCCTTCCCCGGGAACCGCTCCCCGTAGAGCTGCGTTAAAGCCGGTTGACCAAACAGCCGAGCTTGCACGTTTACGGCGATATTGAGGAGTAGTCGCTGTTGCGAAAGCAAGAGCGACCCGCGAACGACTCGTACTATGAAACGCGACACGAACTCTTAAGCCAGGGCGCAATTTTTAGAGATGTTCCTCTAGGTTATCCGCTCCCACCCGGCCAGATCGGAGAGGATCCGAACGCGCCCGCTGGCGCGCGCCAGTTCTTGTCAGGGCCGTTTGAAGTCGGGGACGCGATGCTGGTGATTGACGATCGCAATGGGGATGCCGGCACAGCCCAGCGACGCGGCAACCGGAATTTCTAAACCGCCGGTCGACTCCAAGACCACCAGCGTGATCCGCTGATGCGCAAGGAGCTTTTGCACGCGCGCGCCCAGTGGCTCCAGCAAGGTATCACATTAGACAACGCAATCGATTGTCTACGAAGCCGCTGTCGGCGGGCGTAAGGGGACTAAGAGTCCTTGCAAGAATAGAAAGACTTCCGAGAGCTGCCGCTCCGCCTGAGAGTGACGATACCGCCTTGCGCGACATTCGCCCCGGCCCCTGGTTCTTTATCATGACAGTGCCTATGGCACTCCTAATCGGTTGCTCCGGTCAGAGCATTTCGCCGATCCTTCAATCAAACAATGCCGCGGCGACGTCGAGTCGCCACGCATCATTCAGCGAGACGGTGCTCTATAAGTTCGGTACGAATCAACCGGACGGTCTTGAGCCGTTGGCGGGTCTAACGAACGTCAGGGGCACGCTGTACGGTGGGACGACTAAAAGTACGGCCACGAGAAACGGTGCCTCCTTTAGCATCACGCCATCAGGCGCGGAGACGCTCCTTCATCTCTTCAGCAAAAAAAATGGCGCTTTCTTTGTTGACAACCTAACGATCGGGCCCGGGACCGGTCCTGACGGTATCGCCCTCTACGGCGTGGGCTATATCGGTGGCACGTCAGGCAATGGGACGATCTTCAAGACAACCCTAGCCGGCAGAGTGACGGTTCTCTACAACTTCATGGGCGGAAACGATGGCGCGACCCCCTGGGGCAGCCTCATCGACGTTAATGGTACGCTCTATGGCACCACTCAATACGGGGGTGGTTCGGCCAACTGCGACGGCGGATGCGGCACCATCTTTAGCATCACCCCGTCGGGTACCGAGGTCGTCATTCACAGCTTCAGCGGCACGGACGGCGCGCTGCCGCGCGCGGCCCTCATCGACGTCAACGGGACGCTGTATGGCACGACGTTTTACGGCGGCGCAAGCGCCAACGGCACAGTCTTCTCGGTGAGCACGTCGGGCGCAGAACACGTGCTTTACAGTTTCGCAGGAGGCAAGGACGGCGCAAATCCCGAGGCGGCCCTGGTCGCAGTGAACGGCTTGATGTACGGTACGACGCTCGAGGGTGGCGATGAGGAGTGTCCTTTGGGATTTAGCGGTTGCGGTACCGTCTTTGCCATCACGCCGTCGGGCACCGAGACCGTAGCTCACCGATTCGCCGGTGGTACGGACGGCGAATTTCCGTACGGGGCGTTGCTCGACGTTAACGGGGAAATGTACGGTACAACGATCTATGGCGGCGGCTCGAGCGACGTCGGGACAATCTTTCGCATTAACCGGTCCGGCCACGAGACCGTCATCCACAGCTTCACCGGAGGACAAGACGGCGCATCGCCCAACGGGCAGCTGATCGACATTCGCCGCACGCTCTACGGCACAACGCAGTACGGCGGTTCCGGCTGTGCTTACCAGTCCGGGTGCGGCACCGTCTTTTCGTTGACATTATAGCGTGTATGCAAAATAATCCGGACCTGCCATTGGATAAAGTCCCTTTGGGGGCGGCAACGACGGCGAGGGACCATATGCGGGCCTGATCCGCAGCAGGCGCGGCGTGCTGTACGGCACCACTTCAAGCGGCGGCGCTCCCGAATTAGGCACCATATTCAAGCTAACGCCCAAAGGAAAACGCTACAACGAGAGTGTCGTTCATAAGTTCCAAGGCGCTCCCGACGGCGCCTCGCCAATGGCAGCCCTCGTTGCCGGCACGGTTAACGAAGTAGCCTTTCGAACGAGGCGCGCGCTGGGCGATAACCTCTTCGGCGATTCGTTTGCTTGGGTACGAAGGCCAGATAACGTCATCGCGGTCAGTACGCTCGATAGCCCACGGCAACCGGTAGAGATGTCACGATCCCCACTCTACGAGTCCATCGGTAAACCTTACCGGCGTCAAAGCAGTTGACGCCGCAGACCACCGCGGGCGTCACGACGGCGCGTAGGTATCACTATCGCGGAAATCCGGGCACTTGCGCAGACATAAAACAGGCCTTCGGATTCGATCGAAGCGGACTCCGCGGCACCTCACCGATCGGCGCCCCCTCGTCGCCGTGCAGCTTGCCTTGAGCGATGCGGCCTTCCTATTCGTAGCGGGGCCACTGCGCTGGAGATGAGCGCCGCTACGAGCGAGTTTGTCCGGGTCAAATGTCCGAGTGTGCGTGGTGCGCTGGCTTAGCTTGGCAGTACGCTGGGTGCAGAACTCAAGCCTTATCAAGGGAGAAAAGGTATTAGCGAATGCCCCGACCCCTGGTCGTCCTACCGGCACGGAAAGCGCCATCTACAGTTTTAAGGCGGCGCTGTTTCCAACGGTGCCGGCCCCCGGGCCGGCCTTATTGATGTAAATGGCACGCTGTACGGAACCACGAGTCAGGCGGTGCATGCGGTTACGGCACCGTCTATTCGCTAACGCTGTGATTCCGTGCGGCTTTAGCGGTGCCCGGTAATGTTTACGGATCAAGTGATTATGAGGAGCACTCGTATGAAGATGATATCAAGCCTCGCGCGGCGCGTACTATTTGCCTGCCCGGCCGCTGCTTTGCTTACCGGCTGTGGCGGGTCGGCCCAGTTCTCAAGTCCTATGGCGCAGACTCCGAGCGGCAATGCGCGCACCGTAGGCCGGAACATGGCGCCAAGCTACACCACCCCTGAGCGCGCAGGCCACGCCGCCGCCGAGTTCGCCTACGTGACGAACTTTTTCTCCAACGACATTTCCGCGTACAAGATCAAAGGGAGCGGCGCGTTGACGTCCGCGGGTGTCTTTCGCTCGGGTACGGGCCCCGGGGTGGTGGCGATCACGCCGAACGGTAAATTTGCCTATGTATCGAACTACGGTTCCAACAATGTTTACGCCTACGCCATCGACGCAACCAGCGGCGCGCTGACGCCAGTGGCGGGGTCGCCGTTTAAAGCGGGCATCCAGCCTTTATTCGTAGCGGTCGATCCTAAGGGTAAGTTCGCCTACGTACCCAACGGCGGCTCCAGCAACATTTCGGCTTATACCGTCAATGCGATGAGCGGTGCGCTGACGCCGGTCGCGGGGTCCCCGTTTAGCGCGGGTAACGAGCCCGATGGCGTGGCGATCGATCCTAAAGGCAGGTTCGCCTATGTATCCAATTATCGTTCCTACGATGTTTCCGCCTACACGATCAATGCGACTAGCGGCGCGCTGACGCCGGTGACGGGGTCTCCGTTTACGGCCGGCACCAACCCCGAGGACGGGGTAGTCGATCCTAAAGGCAAGTCCGTCTATGTACCCAACTATGGTTCAAACAATGTTTCCGCTTACATGATCAATGTGGTTAGCGGCGCTCTGACGCCTCTGGCGGGGTCTCCCTTTAACGCGGGTAGCGGCCCCCAAATACTGGCAATCGATCCGAAAGGCAAGTTCGCCTACGTACCCAATGGTGGCTCCAACAACGTTTCGGCTTATACAATCAGCGCTACCAGCGGCGCGCTGACGCCGGTCACGGGGTCGCCGTATGGGGCGGGAACCGAACCCGATGGCGGTGCGGTCGGTCCCAAGGGTAAGTTCGCTTATGTTGTCAACGATGGATCCAACAATGTTTCCGCCTATACGATCAACTCGACAAGCGGCGCGCTGACTCCGGTGGCGGGTTCGCCATTCCGCGCGGGTACCGAGCCTAGTGGCATCGCCACGTGCCGCGTCTCAGCTGGGAGCTGCATTCCGCCGCCACTGTAGCTGACCGCTCAGGAGGATCTTCGTAGCAGCTACGCACTGAACGACGGCTTTGCATCGCGAGGCCGTTGTTGCTTTACGGGCTTTGTGCATTGCAGCCGCCGACCCGCTCGTTGACATCCGGACTAAGGGTTGGCACAGGACTATAAGGACCTGGAAGCGGCGCGCGCCGGTTTACCGTTTTGGTAACCATTTGGTAACGGATTAGGCGTCGGTAG
>JBAVSO010000035.1:0-11097 GCA_049695635.1 Candidatus Cybelea sp.
TGACCGGGTCGCGCTGCGCGTAAAAACCATTGCTGTAGTACTGATCGAATCCGCCTTCGGTCAACGGCCAGGAACCACGCGCTCCGTAATAACCGAACTCGAGCGGATTGCTGCGGTTCGCGAAGGCAAGCTTGTACTGCAGCGTCTTGTCCTGCGTCGAGTCGTAATCGTTGAATCCGCTCCAATCGGTACCTGCGGCGACATACGCAACCTCCGCATCGAGGGAACCTCGAATGTATGCAAACTTTTCACCCCACCTATTCGCATCCAGCTCGTAGGCGTGTTCGCCGACAGTGATCTCAGCCGAGGAGTTGACGGAAAGACCTGAAACGTCGAGCCACTGGCTAAATGCCGATGGTGCCGGCACCTCGAGCTTCCCAAGGAAGATGTGGCCGGAGCCATCGAAAAAATTGTTGTAGGCAACCCACGCGGTATCGAGGCCTCCGGCTTCGCTCTGCTGCCAAATCCACTGCTGCACGTGGTACGTCCATTCGCTGTTGGGGGTCCCGAACGCGCCATCGGCGTGCACTCCGAGACTGCCGATGTCCCACGACGCTGCGCTTGGCGACTGCTGCGAGTAGCTTACGGGATAGTCGACCCAGATCGGAGACTCGCGCTGCAATACGTGCGGATTCAAGGCTGCAAAGCCCGTCCGCTGAACGTAGCGCCCGTAGGCGTTGAGTGCTGGAATTTGAATGTGGCATTCGGAACATTTTATGCCGTACGCTTGTGCGAAGTTCGGCATCGCCTGCGCTGGGTTACTCGTGGCGAGCACTATCGTGCCGAAAACGACGACCGTACTCCACGAAAGAATGCCGGTTTTATCATCGATTCGCATAGTGATGCCTCCGTTAAGGGAAAGTTTCCGCGGCGAACCGCTGCGACCTCCGTGTTCCACGTTGCTTATTTGCTACATCGCTCGCGAGAAGACCGAAAGAAGAATCAGGGAACAGGATGGCGATTTGAGTCGTCGAACGGGTAGGGTCTTGGCGGCGTTGCGCGCCGCTGGACGGAGGCCGCGCTTGAAGATCAACGTAAGGCTCGTCTTTGTCGCCGGAATCATGGTCACGGCGTTCGTCTTCGCGGATTTCCAGCACAGCCGGGTAATGGGTGCACCGGCACTCGACGGCAAAGCGATCTTCCTCGTCAACTGCGCAGCCTGCCATCAGGCGACCGGCCGTGGCGGCGGGCCGTACCCGCCGCTCGCGGGGAATCCCGACGTCAATCGCGCGGACAGCGCCGGCCTCATTCAGACGGTTCTCAACGGGCGCACAGGTCCGATCACCGTGAACGGCGCGCAATACGGCGGCAACATGCCGTCTTGGCGCGGCCAACTCTCCGATGCTCAGATCGCGGCGGTGCTTACGTACGTGCGAACGGCCTGGAACAACAGCGCGCCGGCCGTTTCCGAGGATCAGGTTGCGGCCGCGCGTTCGCCCGAGGCTCTAAGTGGTGCCGAGCTGTTCGCAGCGAAGTGCGCGACCTGCCATCAAGCCGCCGGTCAAGGAACCAGCGAGTATCCGCCGCTGGCCGGCAATCCGGTCGTTTCCGCCGCCGATCCTAGCACGATGATTGCCGTGATCGTCAACGGACGCTCGGGCCCGCTTACGGTCAGCGGTAAGACGTACGACAACCGAATGCCGACCTGGAAAGGGCAGCTCTCGGACGCGAGTATCGCCGCGGTAGCAACCTACATTCGGTCTGCCTGGGGCAACAACGCCACACCCGTGACGGAGGAGGAAGTTGCCGCTGCCGGCTCACCGGTCTCCGTGCAGGTCGGGGCTTCCATCTATGCCAAGAATTGTGCCGCCTGTCACCAGGCTAATGGAAACGGTGGAGTTGGCCCTGCGCTCGCGGGAAATCCGCACGTGAACGTCGCGAACGCTACTCCGATGCTGACCACGATCTTGCAAGGTCGAAATCTGATGCCGTCGTGGCGCGGACAACTCTCGGCGACTGATATTGCAGCGGTTGCGACCTTCGTACGGTCCTCCTGGGGCAATAATGCCGGTCCGGTGACGGTACAAGAGGTCACGGCGATCAAGTAACTCTTGGTTTAGATTGTCAAGCGGAGAGAGCCGCAGGTACGGCTCCCTCCGTTAGTGCTCCGAGAAGCGAAGCACGCCGTCAGCCGGCCTTGACCTCTACTTTCTTGACCGCAAGCGGCTTCATCGGCCAGAGTGCGATAGTCAGGATGCCGTTTTCGAACCTCGCGTCCACCTTCTCGGGGTCCAGCCCCTGCGGAAGCGTCACCATTCGCGTGAACGATCCGCGAGGGATCTCGCGGAAGTGGTAGCGGTACGGGCGGTTCTCGTCCGAATAGAATCCCCAGACCGTAACCGTGTGCCCGCTCACCTCGACTTTGAAGTCCTTGGCCTCGTAACCCGGGGCGGCCAGCTCTAAGACGTATTTCTGATCGGTCTCATAGAGGTCGATCGCCGGCCGGAGGGGTGCGAACCGCGGTGCCTGGAATTCAAAGAGCGCAAACTCGGGCAGCATCCGTCCGAACATCCCTTGGAACTCGTCGAACTCTTTCTTGTCAAGCACAGCCATCTGATTGCTCCTTTCTTTACGCCTACTATCCTCGCGCTCTTGTGGGAAGTTCGTGCGAAATCGCGCAGAAGTTCTTGGGAAGGCGCGCTCACTGGCGCAGTAAGCGGCAAGGATTTGCCCGAAGCCCGTCCGGGTGAGGGCTTGGATCGGTACCACTGCCGTAGTCGGCATCCTAATCGCCGGCCTGGTCGCCGCGCACGGCTCTGCGCAGAGCGATCCGCTTGCCGAGCGCGGCCGCTATCTCGTTGGTTTCGGCAGCTGCAACGACTGCCACACGCCCGGATGGCGTGAATCCGACGGAACGATTCCGGTTTCGCGCTGGATGACTGGTAGCAACCTCGGCTATCGCGGCCCCTGGGGAACCAGCTATCCTGCCAACGCCCGTTTGGAATTCCAGCGCATTTCCGAAGCCGACTGGCTTTTCATGGTACGCACGCGCGGAGGCCACTGGCCGATGGTCTGGCACAACTTACGGCTTCTCAAAGAAGAGGACCAGCGCGCGATTTACCGCTTCATCAAGTACCTAGGCCCCTCGGGCGTCGAGACGCCGGCAGATCTGCCGCCCAGCGTCACGCCGAAGACGCCCTACATCTGGATCGTCCCGCATTGAAGTTAATCTTTCGGAGACCCGGCGAGTCCCGTCGACGCTAGACTTTGGTAGTCCGACTCGATGAACTGCTTGATATCTGCCAGGAAGGCATGAACTGTTGCCGCCGCAATCCGGCGCCCGAGAATCGCGTCGAAAACTGCCCCCACCGGTCCTAAAGGCGCTTCGTATTTGCCCGCGAGCGTTAGGCGCGAGCTCCCATCCTCCAAAATTTCGCCGGAGAGCACACCAGTATACTTCGGAACGAAACGGTCGTCGGGCTCCCAGGTCAAGTTGATCACAGCCTGAGCGTCGGCTCCTTGCGAGAGTTCGTAGTGGATTCGCACATCGTGGCGTGCCTGTACCTTGCCGGGCAGGCCAACTTTGGACATGTCGACGGTCAGGGCGAACGTTCCGGGTGTCTGACCGCGATGATGAACGGTAAAGTAGCGCTCGGCATGCCGAATTAGGTAGTAGTGAGAGCATTTAACGTCAATCTGTTCTCGCAACGTGCCCATCACGGTTTCATCCTTTCACGGTCTTCCAGCGGATCTGCTCGAACCTACGCGACGCCAAGGAATTGCTTGTGAACGCCAGGACCGACGGCTTCACGAGATCTTCCCAAGACTTCACGAGCAATTCCAGAGCTGCGTTTAGGCTTGGCGCATGTTCAAGCGAATTACGGTCGCTCTCGACCAATCTGATGCCGCGCGGGAAGCCTTCGCCGTTGCCTTGCAGCTCGCAAAAACGGAACGCGCGGAACTCGGCGTCTGCTCGGTCATCGATCCAATTGTCATCGCGGGAACGTCGCCGCCAAGTCCGGGGATGGATCTCGTCATTCGCGACATGGAAGTCGAAGCGCGCCGGCTCGTAAACGATGCAGTCGAAAGAGCGCATCAGGCCGGCATAAGGGCGAGCGGCCAGACCCGCAACGGCGCGCCGGCGTTCGAATTACTACGCTATGCCGATGGCTTCGCAGCCGATCTCATCGTAATGGGAACGCACGGCCGGCGTGGTCTCAAACATTTTCTGCTCGGGAGCGTCGCCGAAGTAGTCCTGCGCGAAGCATCGATCCCGGTGCTCGTCGTGCGTAGCGGCGTGCCGTCAGCGGTGAAGCAGCACGGCGCACGCGATACCGAGTGCCGCGACCCGGTGAAAAGTCAACCGGCTGAAATGCTAGGTTCAACTTTAAGCAACGCTACGTCGAGAGGAGCCACATGAAGAATCCCATTCGGACCCTGGCCGTCGCGGCCGTGATTGCAGGCCTCGCCGCCGTGCCGACAACGTCGGCACTCGCTAATCCCAGCATCAATATCGTCGCCTCGAACTGGAAATTCACGCCGAACACGATCGACCTGCACGTGGGCCAGACGACGACGCTGCGCGTGACGTCGAGCGAAGGCGTCCACGGGCTCCAATCCGACGAACTCGGTATTCCGCAGACGGCGATCGAACCCGGTTCGTTCAAAACGATTCAAGTTACCCCGAAAAAGCCCGGAAAGTATGTGCTGCACTGCGCGATCATGTGCGGGGCAGGTCACGCTAACATGACGCTGACGGTTAACGTCGGGCCGTGATGCGTTCCGTGCACTCCTCGGCAACGTACGACTGCTGCAGCCGTCATCGGGCGCCGTGACGGCGGAGTCGCCCGCTGTTGTGACCCTGGTCTTCGCTCGCCGTGGGGCCGTCCCAGCGGCCGTGGTTAAGGATCAATCAATTTGACTACCTGTTTCGCATGTAAGGGGTGGGGGGTTCGAGTCCCCCATCTCCACCAACGGAAACGCCTGTTCTACAAGGCGTTTTTCGTTTCGACTTGCGCGCCGCACGGCCTAAGTCGTGACCACTTACAATTGAGATAAGGGGTCAGCGCTCCGAGCCGCAGAAAATGCGCCTTTTACCAATGCGTCTTCTCAGTTAGAACGAGACGTGTCTCCACTATTGAAAAGGGCTTATTCTACTGGGATTTTGGCGCCCTGAATTTCGCGGTGGGAGCCTGAAACGGTGATCACTTACAATCGGGGGCAGGGGGTCAGGGTCCGAGTTCTCAGCCTTCCGTCGGTAACGCATTGCGGCCAATCGTTCGCCAAAGTGCGGCTTCCTACGAGCGGAAAGGCAACTCTTACGACAATAGTTCCAATGTGACGCGTGCTAAATAGGCTGTGCGACTACCCCACTGGTCCGTGCCCTTCGGGTTATGGACGCTTGTCACGCCACGAGATGTCGGCTACACTTTGTCTCTTACCCGTCAAGCGTTCCGCGACGCCACCGTTGCCTGGTCGGTAATGGCGCCCTGAGGAACAGGAGGCACGCATGAACCGGACACTTCGAACAAGCTTCTGGATCTCGAGCGGGATTGCGGCGATCACCGCGTTTCTCGCGATCGTTACGGCTGTCGCTCCCGACTGGATCGAAGTCGCGCTCGGCTGGGATCCCGATCTGCGTGACGGATCGGTCGAGCGGTTCATCATCATTGGGCTGTGCTGCGCAACCGCCCCGTCGTTCATTCTTACCGCGCTTGAGTGGCGGCGAACGCAGACCGCCGACATCACTTAAGACGTCATGGCGTTCGAGCTTGAGATCGGCGAGCCGCTGCCGAACGGGGTGATCATCGTCGGCGAAACGACGCTGGTCACCGGGACTGCGACGGGTCTTCTCGGAGCCGAGCCCGTTATCGTCGACAGCGTCACCGTTGAGATCGGAGGCGGCCCGCCCGTCACGGCCGAGCTCTCTTTCGGCGCCGCTCGAGTCTTCAAGGCCAACGTCCTCGTGCCCGGACCACCCGGGCCCGTCGCCGTGACCGTCACGGCCCGCTATGACGGCGGGCATCCGCCCCAAGCGAAGTCGTTCACGGCCATCGCAACCGCAGGCGCGCTGAGCGGTTGCTGGCTGTCCGATGACGGGATGCTGTTCTTCCTCAATCAGAGCGGCAATGCGCTCTGGTGGGTGGGGTTCGATCAGGGGCCCGGACTTCAGGGACAAGGCCTGAGCGTCACGACGGTGTTCGCAGGCGCGGTCAATCCGGTATCGACCACGGAGTCAAAAGTTGGCGGAATCACCGGACCGCCGATCGGCATACCTCCGGTAACGCTCGGTATCCAAGGCGCGTGGGCCGACGTCCCGCGCGGGGCGCGATCGCTAAGCGGAACGCTGGTCCTTGACCCCGAGGGCGGCCCGAGCGGCGTTCAGATCCTAAACGTGGTCGCCCAGACCGGCGGTTTTACAGCCTCGAAGCTGACGCGTATCGTCTATGCGCCACCGCAGCAGGCGGACATTCAGAGTCTCTTCGGACTCGTCAACAAGAACCTCAGCGACAGCGAAACCTTAGCGAGTGAGGGCGGCCTCTTCAACCTGCCAAACCTGACGGCGTACAAGGATCCTGTCGTGGTGTTCGGGAGTGTCGCGAGCGCCACGAACGGCGTGAGAATGGTCGTAAACCGCACGCCGACCGATGGCTTCTCGTACGCGAATTTCATTTGCACGCAGGACGGCGGCAGTCTCGACGCCGACATTAACTTCGACATCATTCTCGATGCCGATTGGCTCGACCCGAACTTCTGGACCGAAGGATGGGAGCCCGGAGTCAACCCGCAGGACTTTCTAGCGAAGGTAAACGCGAGCAACGGCGAACTGCATCTCGAAGTCATCATGTTCGGCCGCGATGCCAGCTGCTCGGAGCCGGAACAGTACAACACTGCGGCCCTGCTGCCGGGCTGGCAGGAGATGAACGGCGACAGCGTTCTCGTCAACGGCCGCCCGCTGAACGGCGCCCTGCAGACTGGGCCGAACCCCGGCCATACTCCACCACCGCTGCAAGTGACCGCGATTGGCGGTCAAGCAATCCTCGACTCCGTCCGCGTCAGCGGCGCCCTGGTGCTCGACTGCGGCCACACCGACAGCATAGGGACGTTGTTCGATCGGTGCCAGGCGAGCAACGCCGGCTACGCCAATCAGGAAATCCATCCGATCTACGCCATCGACATCATCAATGCGACGTCGCAGGAAAATCTGACCGGTGTCTGGGGCGACAACTACGGCATGACCTATTACGTCAGCCAGGTCGGCGACACGGTCTGGTGGTTCGGCATGGGGCCGTTTCGCAACGGCAATTTCGCGCAAGTCTTTGCGGGCGCAACGACGGACGGAACGATCGACGGGTCCTGGCAGGACGTTCCGCTCGCACTCGGAGTCAGCGGTGAGCCTCTGCAGCTCTCCATCGACCCCGAGAGAATGCTGCTGACGCCTATTTCGTCCGTGTCCCTCGGCGACCGGCGGTGGAGGAAACTCTACGACGCTCCAGCACCGTCGGTGCCGCGGCGATCCGGCCAAGAATAGAGCCCCGCGCACCATTCCTTCGCAGCGTTACGATCGCGAACTTTCGTAAGTCATCGCGGAAAACCCACCGCGCAAGGCGCCTGGATTGCTCTTCAGATTTTCGACCACGTGTCGGTGATCGATTTGTCGGGCGCACTGCTGCCCGTCGCGGCGAACCGCGCGGGGGTAGTCGTAGGCGCGTCGAGCGCCCAAATAGCATTCAATACGTTTGCCGTACATGCCAGCGCCCTTGTAACGGCTCCTCTTCGATGTGGTGCCTCGATCGGTGGAGAACCGAAGTCAGAGCTGTTTGTGTTAAGGTTAAGCGTTTACGATCTGACGACCATTTGACGACCATTCTGGCAGAATACTGCAGAAAGTCCTGGACGCTTGCGGACGTTCCCGAGAAATCGCAAGATTCGATAACTACGAAACTCTTCGACGCTTTCGCGGCTTTTCGGACGATGACTCCTCTGAGGCGGAATCATTTCGCATGTAAGGGGTCGGGGGTTCGAGTCCCCCCATCTCCACCATCGAAAACGACCGATTCCTTGAGGGATTTCGGCGTTTTTGTTTTTTGCAGGGCAAACTACGCAAAGGTCTGCGAAGAGTCTTCGCTATGACGGCGCCCACGCATCGTCGCGTCAGCTCGGAGTTTGTTCGGCGAGAGCGGCGATCCGCGAGGCCATCTTGCTAAAGATGAGGTTGTGAAGCGGAGAGACGAGATACCAGTAGAGGAATCCGAGCAAGCCGCGGGGCTCAAAAAACGCCGTTTGCGTGAGGCGCGTCCGCCCGTCGCTCAGCTGGTCGGCGTCGAACTCCAGCCACGCTTCGCCCGGGAGCTTCATCTCGGCCCGCATCCTCAGCACGTGGTCGGGTTCCAAAGCGTCGACGCGCCAAAAGTCGATGGCGTCGCCGACGCGCAGATCGGTTGGGCTGCGCCGGCCCCGCCGCAAACCGATGCCGCCAATCGCGCGGTCCAAGAGGCCGCGCAGCTCCCATAGCGCGTTGCCGTAGAGCCAGCCGTGCGTTCCGCCCAGCTGCGTGAAGACCGATGCGACTTGTTGCGGCGTCGCGTTGGCAATGCGCTCCCGGCGATCGATGAGCATGCCGTCGCGCGCGCCCGTGAACGTGGCCGGAAGCCTGCGAACGTCGAACGCATCGAACCACGTCGTTTCGGGCCCGCTGGTACGGTAACGATCCAACGCATCGGCGACCGCGGTCTCGAAGTCGATGGGCTCGATCTGCGGGAAATCGCGCCTCGCGGCGCTATCGCGGACGATCACTTCGTTGTGCAGTCCCAGAATGAGTGGTTGCGCGAGCCGCGCGGGAACGGGGGTTACGAGGTGGACCCAGTACGAGGAAAGGCGCGGCGTAAAGAACGGCACGATGACGATCGTGCGCTTGAGATTGCGCAAGTGCGCGTACTGCAGCATCATGTCGCGATAGGTCACGACGCCCGCGCCCCCGATCTCGTAGATGCGCGAACCGCCAAGCGGAAGATCGAGGGCGGCGACGAGATAGCGCAGGACGTCGTTGACGGCAATCGGTTGCGAGCGGGTCGTCACCCAGCGCGGCGCGATCATCACGGGTAAACGCTCGGTGAGATAGCGCATCATCTCGAAGGAGACGCTTCCTGCCCCGATGATTACGGCTGCACGGAACTCTATAATCTCTACGCCGCTTGCCCGCAGGACGACTCCTACTTCGTGGCGGCTGGCCAGATGGTGTGAAAGCGTCGCGTCGTCCGCGCCCAATCCGCCCAGGTAGACGATGCGCGCAACGCCGCCCTCGCGAGCAGACCTGCCGAAAAGTGCAGCCGCAGCTCGGTCGCGCTCGGCAAATCGCGGCGAGTCGCTCATCGAGTGCACCAGGTAATAGGCGGCGTCGACGCCCTTACAGGCGACTCGCAGGGCGCACTCATCGAAGATATTGCCCTCGATGATCTCGGCGCTGGGGAATCTGCCGGCGAGGCGCTGGGCGTTTCGAGCAAGACACCGAACAGAGTGGCCGGCTTTGAGTAAGCGCGGTACGAGGCGCCCGCCGATGTACCCGGTCGCGCCGGTTACCAGGATCTTCACACTACCCGGAACCACATTGCGGCGCAAAGTGTTACAGCGGCTCGTGAGGAGTCGTCGGCGCTGGAGTACGGCCGCCTGAAGCCTTTGCCGAAGCCATCGCGGCTGTCCCCTAGGAAGATCCGGGTCGTCGTCAACGACACGATGCAGTGCGGCTACGTCTACTACCGTACGGAGCCGCCCGGCCGGAATTTCGCACCGCACTTTACCCCACAGCTCACGCCGAAGGAGATGCTCCATTTCGGCGTCTTCGGCGGCAAATATATGACGGATTGCCGCGACGAGTTTCCGGCGTCGTGGTTCGCACGAGCAAAACTCTGCGCGACGCGGCACGATCCCGAGCTCAACTACTTCGGCGTCAATGCATCGCAGCCGCTGCGCGAGTGGCGGAGAAAAGGCTGGATCCATCCGCAGGACCCGCGTGGCTGGTTTCAGTGGTACTGCCGGTACTATATGGGGCGGCGCAGCACCGACGACGAGCGCCAGATTCGCCGCTGGCGCGCCATCGCGCGCCACGCCGCCGCCGTTCGAAAAAACTGCCTGCCCGGCGATTTGGAATGCCGGCGCCGGCAGCGCCAAGCGTTGCTGCATTGGGCCTACGACAGCCGGCAGATCTAAGGTTTTGAGTCGCACGCCCGGCGTCCGCTGAGCCTTTTCGAGCGCCCGCTAAGCGAGATCGGCGGTCGAGCGCATGGCACCGGTACGACAATCTTACGACAATTCGCGCGGAAACTGGCGGAAACCGCGAACGCCAGCGAACGAAAAATAGACCTCGAAGGCGGTAAAGTAGCAACGAAAATTGGCTATTTCTTGCGTTTTGTACGCAATCTAGGTTTCGAGCGGCGTTTACTTCGCATGTAAGGGGCCGGGGGTTCGAGTCTCCCCATCTCCACCATTGAAAAACCGTCCTGTTTCTCTAACGATTCTGACGTTTTGTTTTCCGCGGCAAATGCGGAGGCGATGAGCCGCATCTTTCGACAGCGGTACGGTAATAATGCCTTAGGGCCGCAACAGATACACACTGGCCGCGGCCAGATTTGCACAAGAAGTCTGATTTACGTCCTTGCGAAAACCTTTACGTAAATTTAAACGGATGGCTCGATGTCGGCACTGTCAGAAATCGCGCAATGATAAACGCTTCCCGCGGCGGCTTATAGCGGGACTGTACAAGGCAGTGGAGTATCCACCGCGGCACAAGCAACCAAGCAAGGGGATAACATCTCCCCATGGCAAGAAAGCTTGCCGCAATGCTGGCCTTCTTCTTCATAAGTTCAACGATCAGCGCGGTGCGGCGGCGGGTTATCCGGCGGGTCTGGGCGTCGCTCCTTGTACTTTGGCTTCCCGCAGTAGGGACATCAGCGCAGCCATCAGCAACACCGACTCCTGCGCCCCCTTCGACGCCGTCACCAGCGTGGCATAATCCAGCGAACACCAGGTACTCGATCTTCGACCCATGCGGCGGCCCTAAAGAGCTTCTTAACAAGTTTGGCCCCACTCCGTGCGTCTATATCGCCGGAGAGGCAATGGTCTCCGCAGGCTATTCGAACATTAGCGCGCACGGCTCTGTAT
>JBAVSO010000036.1:0-6867 GCA_049695635.1 Candidatus Cybelea sp.
GGCCCAAGCCGCCGACTCGTGCGGCGGTTTCGTGCGGAACCTTACGCGCTATCCAGACGAACCAGAGGTGCCGGTCGTGGAGCGCCGCGACCGTGGCCGGAGCGAGCTTCCCGAAGATCCTCTCGAGCTTCGTTGCGGTCGTGGCCGGGTCGACGATCTCGCGCGGTACCGCGTAGACGCTCTCGGATGGCAACGAGCGCACGAGCACGTTCCCGTTGCGATCGAGAATGCTTCCGCGGCGCGCAAAGACTTCCACGGTGTCGGAGCGCTGCAGGAGCGCCTCTTTCGCGTAGATCGCTCCTTTGAGGGCTTGAACGTCGTAGAGCCGCCATGCAAGAAAGAGCGCGACGGCCATGCAGGCATAAAAGAAGATTCTGGCGCGCATCGGAGCGACGCGCGCAAAGGTCCGCTGGTGCATACGGCTCCTTGCGATCTACTGCTGGCGGGCTGTCGCCGGCATAAAGAATCCAGCGAGCGACGAGAGCATCGGGAACTTCGAGGGCACCCGGGCGACTGACGGCCGCGGCGGCTCGATTCTAACGACCGCTAAGGACTCCGGTTCGCGCATTCCCAGGCGCGCCGCGAGTGCGGCAAGGCGATCGTCTGCCCGCAACGCGGCGATGCGATCGTCTAGACGCATCGTCTCTTCCTGCAACGCCTCTCTTTGCGCGCGTGCGCTTGCTACCGCATAGCTCAACCCCGTCAAACTCGATGTGAGCACGACGTATCCCATCAGTAATAACAGAACGAAGCCGAGCGCACTTAAAAGGCGGCTAAGGCTCAGGTAACGAGCGCGCGACTTACGGACGATCCGCCGCTGGGTCGCAGCGCGAACCGTTCGCGGATTGCGGATACGGGCCGGATGTTCGAAGAGACGCGGTGCGATCATCTCAGCCGGCCTTCCGTTGTGCGGCGCGAAGTTTGGCGCTGCGCGCGCGCCGGTTCCGAGCGACCTCGGCGGCTTCGGGCAGAATCGGCCGCTTTGTCAGCACCTCGAGACGCTCGTCGTCTCGGAGACTCTGCTTGACGATACGATCTTCGAGCGAGTGAAAACTGATTGCGACGATTCGCCCGGCGCCGCGAAGACGTCCGATCGCGCCGTGCAGACCATCGCGCAACGCGTCGAGCTCGTCGTTAACGGCGATGCGCAGCGCCTGGAAGACTCGCGTCGCCGGATGTATGCGTTCGCGCCGGCCTCGGCGGTGGACGATCCCTGCGACGAATGCGGCGAACTCGGCGGTCGTGTTCGGCAACGCGCCGTGCGATCGCCGGGTGACGATCGCGCGCGCGATGCGACGGGCCATCCGCTGCTCGCCGTAGCGAAAGAAAATGTCGGCTAGCTCACTCTCGCTCGCCGTAGTAAGGATCTCGTAAGCGCTAGGACCGACCGTGGGGTCCATGCGCATATCAAGCGCCGCCGATTTGCCGAGCGAGAAGCCGCGCTCGGCATCGTCAAGTTGCATGGACGAAACTCCCAAATCGAAGAGGACGCCGTCGACCGACTCGATTGCGTGCCGGTCGAGCACCCGGGTGAGATCTCGAAAATTTGCCTGAGCGAACGTGAATCGAGGATCGGCAATCGCCGCAGCGCGGGCGCCGGCGAGCGGATCGGCATCGAGCGCGATCAATCGGCCGTCCCGCAACCGGTCCAGGATGGCGCGCGCGTGACCGCCCGCTCCAAACGTCGCGTCTACGTAAACTCCGCTCGGGCGGATCGCCAGATACTCGATCGCGGACCCGAGGAGTACCGAAACGTGATTCACCGCAACACCGCGTCATAAGCCAAGCTCGGACATGAAGTTGGGGACTTCGCCCTCGGGCGGCCGCTGGAAATCGTAGCGATCCTTCGCCCAGATCTCGATCCGGGTCAGCAATCCGACCGAGACGACGTTACGCTCGATCCCAGCATACTCGCGCAACCGCGCCGCAACGACGACGCGTCCTTGCGCGTCGCAGCCAGTCTCTTCGCTGTGCGCAAAGAGGTAGCGGACGTAGCGCCGGTAGCGCTCGTCTTTCACGGGGACGGCTTCGAGCCGCCCACAGAACTCGATCCAAGTGGCGGTCGGGTAGAGGGCAAGACAGGGATCGGGGTGGGCGATCGTTAGGACGAACTGGGGACCCAGCCGCTCGCGGAAGCGAGCCGGCACGATGAGGCGTCCCTTGTGGTCAAGGGCGTGCTGCTCCGAGCCGGCAAAGCGCGGCAGTTCCGCGTGCACAAAGTCCTCCGGAAGGCACCACTAAACACTACTTTCCACCACTATACGCCCCAGGTTTCCTTAAGGCAAGGTAAAAGCCCAACCTTTGGCCGTTAGCACTCTAGCGATGAGAATGCCAAATGCCGAAGCGCAACCGCGCCGGAATGCGATCAAATGAGGAACGCGGCGCTTACGAGCGGAGCATCTCCGCGATATCGGACGATCCGGTGGGATAGGCGAAGAGGACTTCCTCGAGCGTTCCGGCCGGAACGCCGGCCCGAATCGCGAGCGAGAACACGTTGATCACCTCTTCGGTATGCGGCCCAAGAACGTGCGCTCCCAAAATGCGTTCGGTCTCCTCTTCGATCAAGATTTGGTAGCACGAGCGGCGCGCTCGAACCCTGCGTGAGGAGTACCAGCCCGTCGTGTCGCCTTGACGAACCGAGAAACGTAGACCGCGCTCCCGCGCGGCTTCTTGCGTAAAGCCAGTCGTGCCGAGCGACGGAATCGTGTAGACGATGCTCGCAAGGCCGCTGAAGTCGGTCGCGTAACGATTCCCCTCCAGAATGTTTCGGGCGGCCAGCTCGCCTTCGGCGTCCGCGGTCGGAGTGAGCGGCAGACCGCCGCCATCGGCACAATCGCCGGCGGCATAGACCGCCGGATTGCTCCGGCTTTGCAAAAACTGATTGACCGCTACGCCCTTATTCGTGCGATCGACCCCAGCGGCGTCAAGCGCGAGAGCGTCGAGATCGGCGACACGCCCCGCGGCGTGAACGGCGAGATCGCAGGCGACCGCAAATTCGGATTCGCCCGCCGATCCCACCACGTACAAGCTTCCCTCTCGCGCTTCGATTCCGCTCACCGCCGCATTGACGCGCACGTCAATGCCGATGCTCCGGCTGACTTCGACGAGCGCGTCAACAAGGCTCGGCTCGAAGCCAGGCAGCACGCGCGGCCCGCGCTGAAAGATGACCGGTTGCGCGCCGGCTCGCGCCGCCAGGTGCGCGAACTCAAACGCGATATACCCTCCCCCAATGAAAGCGATGCGCCTCGGTAGCGCCTCCAAATCCAAAAAATCGGTGCTCGTAATCAAGCGGTACGCACCTGGGAACTGAAGCGTCGCGGGTCGAGCGCCGGCCGCAAGCACGAAGTTGCGCGCCGCGAACCGTTCGTTTGAAATCTCGACGGTTCGCTCGTTGATAAAACGCGCGGCACCGTGGTATGTCGCGACGTTCGCGTCGCGCAGCTCCGACTCGCGCGCCTGGGGTACGGGATCGGTGAACGTGCGTTTGAAACGCATCAAATCGGCCCAGTCGATCCGGATCTCGCCTGCCACTGCGGCTCCGCTCATCCGTTGCGACCAATCGATCAACTCGGCGGCGCCGACCAAGACCTTCTTCGGATCGCATCCCCGCAGCGGGCAGGTGCCGCCGTAGGGCAACACGTCGACGATCGCAACGCGCCGCCCCGCTTTGGCGCAGGCCTCCGCGGCGCTCGCGCCCGCGCCTCCCGTACCGACGACGATCAGATCGAAATCGCTCATTGCAAAACCTTCGCTTTGGCGGCGCGTTCGTTATCGATTAATTCTCGCTTACGAGCCACTCCCCACCGATAACCTCCAAGAGCTCCCGATCCGCGGATCACGCGATGGCAGGGGATGAGCACCGCGGCGGGATTTCGCGCGCACGCCGCCGCGACCGCACGCACCGCCGTCGGGCGACCGATCGCCGCCGCAACTTCAGCGTACGACTCCACGTCACCGGACGGAATGGTCTGGAGATATCTCCAGACCCGCATCTGAAAGGCGGTCGCACGAATATCGAGCGGCAGTGCGGGGCAGGGCTGCTCGCCCGCGAGGTGGCGCGAGATCGCATCTACCCACGTGCTAAAATCGGGATGGTAAGGCTCGCGCATTGCTTCAATGCGAGCCCGGCTATACTCGCGCGTCAATTTTTGAAGCAGCCCGCCGAGCGAGTCGCCGAAACCGATGAAACAAATGCCGCGATCTGTGGCACCGATCAACATGAGACCGATCGGCGTTTGCATCGCTGCGTACGAGATCGTCACGCCCTCGCCGGCGCGGCGATACGCTCGCGGCGTCATTCCCAAATGCGACGTCGCTTTTTCGTAGAGGCGGCTCGTCGAGCCGAACCCTGCGTCGAGCGCCGCCGCATCAATCGGCTTGGCTTTGCCGAGGCCGTCCTTGAGCTTGCGCATCCGGATCGAGGCCAGATACTGCTTTGGCGTCAGACCGACGACTTGCTTGAAGGTGCGCCCGAAATGGAATCGGCTCATGGAGACAAGGCCGGCTAACTCAGCCAGCGTCAAGGCTTCGTCGCTATGATCTTCGACGTACCGGCAGACATCGCGTATGAGGTCGGCGTTAGGATTCGTTTTCAACATGAGTATGACTCTAACGGCTCGCCAGAGGAGAAACCATCGGAAAGTTGCGCAGTCGTGGCGGCCTGCCTGCCAGGCCTAGGCACCGGGGGAGAAGAAAGGCGCCGGTGCGATGAGGCGATTACTCTGCATCGGCGGCCTTGTAGCCCTGCTTTACGGGTGCAGCGGGGGCTACTTGCCTTATGCTTCCAACGCCCTCGACCCCGCTTCCATCGATCTGCTGGTATCGGGCGCTTCCCATGCAAACGGCGTTCCGCCCGGCTTAATCCACGCGATAGTCATGGCCGAATCGGCGGGCAACCCCTCGGCAATCAGTGTGGCCGGCGCGCAGGGACTGATGCAGCTCATGCCCGGAACCTCGGCGAGCTGCGGAATCGCCAATCCGTTCGACCCAACCGAAAACGTGCAGTGCGGCACGGGCTACTTGCACTCGCTCTTGCACCACTATCACAACAACGTGACGCTCGCCGTCGCCGCATACAACGCAGGCCCCGGCGCAGTCGACCGCTATCACGGCGTACCGCCGTATCCGGAGACGCGCGCATACGTCGTGCGCGTTCTCAACGCGTACCACAGCTACTGAGGCTTGGTCCGGGGGCTAGGGGTTTGTCGGACTTGGGCCTTGCCCGGCAAACCCCTGGTGGCCGCTAAATGGCGACGCTGACGCACCGACAGCCGATACCCCGCGTTCGCTCGACGCTCTTGCACCTGCCGATTCTCGACAGCTATCTGCTGCACGAGATAGTCGGACCGTTCCTTTTTGCGTTCGGCGCGTTTCTGCTCTTCTGGGGCTTGAACATATTCTTTCTCGCAGCCGACTACATCATCAATCAGCACGCTCCGTTTTTCTTGGTGTTGCGTTTCGTCATCTTCCGAATCCCGCAGGCGATTCCGATGGCGTTTCCCTTCGCGTGTCTTTTCGCCGCCTTGCTCGCGATGGGCCGCGTGATGGGCGACAACGAGGTCACGGCCATGCGCACGTCGGGAATTCCGGTGATCCGAATCGCGCTCTCCCCGCTGCTCTTCGGCGTCGCGATGTTCGCGATTGCGTACGCGATGAACGAATGGGTCGCACCAGCTTCGGTCGATCTTTCAACGCGGAGCTTCTATCAGATTATCTATCATACCGATGCGCTGCCGGTCGAGCCGCAGTTTTTCCGCAAGGATCCCGATACGGGCAACACCTTTTACGTTGGGCAGGTCGCGCCCGACAACCGAACGATGATGGACGTCCAGATCTTCAAGCCGGCGAAGTTTGGGCCTTGGAACGAGACGCTGCAATCGAAGACGGCTTCGGTACAATCCAGCAGTCTGGTTCTTCACGACGTCATCGACACGCGGTACAACAACGACGGCTTCGTTTCCAACCAGCAACATGTCAAGAACGTAACCATCGGCTTGCCGCTCGGCGAGACTTCGTCGCAGTTCGTCAGTAACGTCAATAACGATCCCTGGACGATGAGCAGCAAGTCGCTGCGCACCCAAGTCAACGCGTTGCAGTCTCAGGGGATTGGTGGCACCGCGATGGGCAACTTACAGATCAATCTCGCCGATAAGCTGGCGTGGCCCTTCGCCTGCATCATCGGCGTTCTCGTTGCAGTGCCGCTCGCGCTGCGTTTCGGCAAGCGGGGGCGCATGCTCGGCATTTCGCTCTCGATCGTCGCGTTTTTCGCCTACTACCTGATGGTTTCGGTGGCGGCCGCCTTCGGGCGCAACGGCGCGCTGAATCCGTACCTCGCGGCGTGGCTTCCGAACGTCCTCGTAGGAACCATCGGCGTGGTTCTTCTTTGGCTAGAAGAGCGTTAGGGAAACTAGGCAGTGCCCCCCGGTAAGCGAGTACGTTGCGGCATCGCCGTGATCGCGGTGCTAGCAGCCTTGCTCGGCGCGGCGGTTCCGCTCGCGACGCCCGCTTCGACGCAAGATCAGGAAGAGCTCGCCCTCGAGCTCTTCAACAAACAGAGCTGCGCGCTTCACTACCAGGACGATCCCCAGACGGTGGCACAAGCGACTTCGAGTCCTAGCGCATCGCCGGCGCCCGTCACAACTCCCGGCCTGCCGTATCCGCCGCCGGGCGTCAGCAACGGGACGTACACGGTTAATCGAACGCCTCCCCCCAACCCGGGCGCGACACCGGGCGTGAGCCCGCCCCCCGTGCCGGGCGCGACGCCGTCTCCCACGACGTCAACCGAGCCGATATTTCTGATCCGCGGCGGCGAGACGCCGCCTCCGATTCCCCCCGCCGGTCAAGCGACGCCCGCGCCGACGCCCGCAC
>JBAVSO010000037.1:0-13420 GCA_049695635.1 Candidatus Cybelea sp.
CACGATCGTCGGAGCGCTTGCCGCCGATACCTATCGTTACAGCTTCTACACCCTCGATGCCGGCGACGGCGCACTCGACGTTTGGGATTTACCGATGCGCAGCAATGCGAAAGCGAAGCTTTCGCTCAAGTGTTTGGCCGGCTCGTTGAACTGCGACAAGGCCGAACATTTGTTTCTTGCCCCATAGTCAGCGGACTAGAAGGGCGGCGATGACGCCGAGAACCGCGAGCGATATCAGCATGATCGCCGGCACCGTGCCGCGTCTCTGCGAGAAGACGATCGCGTAGACCGCTTTGAGCACGTTGTTCGACGAGGTCGCAATGAGAATCGCGCTCGCCGCGGTTACGGTGTCCACGCCCGCCGCACCCCCTTGCGCCAAGCTCAAAACGAACGGATCGATGTCGGTGACGCCGATGATTGCGGCCAGCTCGAAGATACCGGCACGGCCGAGATGACTCTGCGCGAAGGTCGCTAGCATCGAAACGACGACGAAGAGCAGCGCGAAGACGAGTGCCGTCGAGAGCTGCAGCGGATTGGAGAACGGGCCGGAGGGAGTCGAGCTGCTCGCCGAACGCGATCGCACCAGCGCGATGATCGCGCCCACCGCGCCGAGCGCGAGAAGCGGAAGGGCCAGCATGCGCGCGAGCGCGAGGTTGAAGATCGCGCAGACGACGAGAACGCGCAGATACATCATCGCGGTCGCGGCGACGATGCCGGCTTCGAGCTCCGCCGTCATCCCTTCTTCCACCGAACGACGCGCCAGCACGACGGTGGTTGCGGTCGACGAGTAGAGGCCGCCAAGAACGGACGTGAGCAGCGTTCCACCTTTGGGAAAGACGAAGCGCTGCAGTAAATAGCTGGCGTACGAAATCGTCGAAACCGCGACGACCGCAAGCCAAACCTCGAAGGGCGTGATCTGCGTGTACGGGATCGTGGGCCGGCCCTGCAGCAACGGCAAGATCACGCCGACGAGAACTAAGAACTGCCCCGCCGTGACGATCTCTTGCCTCGGAACCTGCGCCGCCCATGCGTGGAGTGTGCGGCGGCTTCCGAGCAGCAGCACCGCCGCAACCGCGACCGCAACGCAGAGCCAGAGCGGTTGCGACAACACGAGTGCACCGAGCACGTACGCGAGCAGATTGCAGGCCGGCACGATGAACGGGCCGTCGGCTACGTCGGACGCGTCTTTGTTCTGCCGGCGAACGTAGGCATAGATCCACGATCCGACGACCAGGAGTCCCGCGATGAAGGCCGCTCCGTAGTGCGGCTCCACCAGAAAGAGGGCACCGCCGGCAAGCGCCAAGAGCGGAAAGGTGCGAACCCCGCCCGGCCGGAGCGGCAGCTCACCCGCATAGAAGCCCTCGAAGGCAAAGCCGAAAAAGAGCGAGAGCCCGAGGAGCAGCGCGAGGCGCTCGACCCCGGCTTCAGGGAGCGCGGGCATCGCTACCGTATGCTCGAGCGATGGTGCGGGCCGCCGGATTTGCGGCGCGCGTACTCCTGGATGCGACGCTTTGCGGCGCGGAATGCCTCGCGAACGGTCGGTTCCGCGTCAACCGCTAAATCGTTACCCGGAACGACGATGTTGAGACGCACGTGCGGGGCCGAGCCGGTATGCTGATGCCCGTCCTGATGCTCGACCAGGACGCGGCAGCTTACGATGCCGTCGAAAAACTTCTCCAGCTTCGCCGCCTCGGAGTGAATGAGGCGGTCAAGCTGCTCGGTCGCCTCCACCCCGCGGTAGGATATCCGGACCGGGAAAGCCATCTCTTGATATACCCCCAATGCGTGCGATTAGCCTAGAGAAGCCCGCGCCGATCGAGACGAAGCCGCTGCGTCTCGTCGAGAAGCCGCGACCGGTTCCCGGCCCCGGCGAAATCTTGGTGCGCGTCGTCACCTGCGGCGTCTGCCGCACCGACCTTCATCTGGCCGAAGGCGACCTTCCGCCCAAACATCCCGGCATCGTCCCCGGACACGAGGTCGTCGGCGTCGTCGAAGAGCTCGGCTCCCCATCCCCGCGATTCAAACCCGGAGATCGCGTCGGAATCGCATGGCTGCGGCAGACCGACGGCGTCTGCCGTTACTGCCGCCGGGAGAGAGAGAACCTCTGTCTGCAGGCGCGCTTCACCGGATGGGATAGCGACGGCGGTTACGCCGAGTACGCGGTCGTCCGCGAAGACTTCGCCTACGCATTGCCTGAGAATATTGACGACGAGCACGCGGCTCCGTTACTCTGCGCCGGTATCATCGGATACCGCGCGATCCTTCGCGCCGGCGTCGTCCCGGGAGCGACCGTTGGGCTCTACGGATTCGGTGGTTCGGCGCACCTCGCGATTCAAGTGCTCAAGCATTGGCAGTGCCGCGTCTTCGTCATGAGCCGCGGCGGGATTCATCGCGAGCTGGCTGAGGAACTCGGCGCCGACTGGATCGGCGAGGCTACCGATTCTCCACCGGCACCGCTCGACGCAGCGATCTTGTTCGCTCCGGCCGGCGATCTGGTGCCGCCGATCATGCAATCGCTCGACCGCGGCGGGATTCTTGCGATCGCTGGGATCTATCTCTCGGCGATCCCGCCGCTCGACTACGAGCGCGATCTCTTCGATGAGCGCGAGATTCGCAGCGTGACCGCGAACACGCGCGCCGACGGCGAAGCCTTCCTTCGCCTGGCCGCCGAGATTCCGATCAGAACCTACACGGTCGGAATGCGCCTCGAGGAAGCGAACCGCGCCTTGAACATGCTCAAACACGACGAGCTGCGCGGCGCCGCCGTCCTGCACGTCTCGTCCAAATCTTCGGTCTAACGCGAAAGGACGTATAAACGCCCTGTTTCTTCAGCGCTGCGCTTGACGTTGATGTGCACGTTTCTTCCCAACCGCAGCAGCGCCGCCATAAGCCATCCGGTGCTTACCCCCGAAACGTCGCCCCTCAGAATCTTCGAAACCTTGGGCTGAACGATTTTCATTCTCGCAGCCGCCTGAGCCTGGGTGAGACCGAGCTCCGCTATTCGCGCAGTGATAATGAGCGCAAGCTCTGCTTTCGCAAGCTCATCGCTTGGCGATTCGAAGCCCAGGTCAGAGAAAACGTTAGCGCCGCCGCGAGTGACTCTCGGTCGACCTCGGCTCATGAGCCGGCGATTCCGCTGCGATTGTTTTTTTGTAGAATCGTTCATGATATCGCTGTGCTTCCTTCAACCGCTGCGCAATTAAGTCCAAATGCCGCCGCGGCGTCCGCGTTCCTTGTGCCGATTTCTTCTGAAACGCGTGGGGGGCATAAACGACTTCTCCAATCCTTGTTGTGTAGACTGCCCTGAAGGTATCGCCGTCCTTGTCCACGCGAATCTCTGTGACCGCTCGGAGATTGCTCTTCATTTGTTTGGTGTCGGGATGGCTAAGCCCGCGCTGAGCTACGTACAGTGCGTAGCCGCAGACGCGCTTAATCGGCGCGGGAAATTTTGACAGATCCTCCCTGACTGCACCGACCCAATGGATCGATTTGATCTTCTCGTCTTTCCGACACCTTATTATACCCAAAAGGATATATCAGTCAACGTAGCGGCTCCCCGAATGCCCTTCCCCTCCGATGTTCGGATTTGGAAAGGGGCGCCTGAAGGGAACGGCACGAGCCGGCGCGGAGAAGCCAGGCTATGCTTCTCCCGGCGGGCGTTCGCACTATCTGCGCCGCGCTCTGCGCGTTCCTCGCGCTGGGCGCGTGCAGCGGCGTGCGCTACACGATCGGCGTGCCGGCCGATGCATCGGTGCGGATCAACAAGATCGCCGGCATGGTCGTCCTAGCCGGCGTGCGCGGCGACATCACCATCCAGACGCAGGCAGGCGCGATCAAGGCGAAGGCCGGCAGAGTCGCTGGAAGCCGCTCGATTGACATAAACGCGACGACCGGTGCGATCGCGCTGCGGCAGAGCGAATGAACGGCACAAACCGTCGCTGCGCCACACTGCTCGCGCTGGCCCTCGTTAGCGGTTGCGGCGAAGGCTCGACGCTCGGGACTCCGTCGGGCCATCAACTATCTCTGCATCCGGATTCGGGGATCGGCGCGAGCGTGATCAAGCACGTCGTCGTGGTCATTCAGGAGAACCGCTCCTTCGACAACCTGTTCGCAACCTTTCCGGGTGCCGACGGCGCGACGCAAGGGATAGCGAAATTGCCGAGCGGCGGTCACATCGTGGTACCGCTGCAGCCAAAGAATCTCGTCGAGCGCTGCGATTTCGGCCATGGGTACAAAGGGTATCTCAAAGATTACGACGGCGGCGCGATGGACGGCTTCAACACCGAAGGCGGCGGGAAGCCATGCCCGGGTCCGACCGGCATCAAAACCTACCAGTACGTCATTCCGCAACAGATCGCGCCGTATTGGAGCATCGCACAGCAGTACGTGCTCGCCGATCATATGTTCACGACGCAAGGCAGCGGAAGCTTTACCAACCATCAAGATCTGATTGCGGGCGCGACGTTTCTCGATAAGGCGCGAAAAAAGAGCCTGGTAGATTTCCCTTCGCGCAAACCGTGGGGATGCGACGGCAAGGACGGCACGGTTACCTCGTTCCTGCAAGCCGAACAGACCCGCCTGAAATACCACTATCGCAAGGGGCCGTTCCCGTGCATGCACTACGAAACGATGCGCGATCTGCTCGATGCCAAGGGCGTCTCTTGGACGTACTATTCGCCGCCCTCGCCGGGCGGAACGGGCGCGATCTGGAACCCTTTCGACGCGATCGAAGCGGTACGCGAAGGCCCGCAATGGCATACCAACGTCGCGCTTCCGCGGAACTTCTTCTACGACATCACGGATCAGCGGCTGCCGGCCATGTCGTGGGTCGTTCCCGACCTGCTCGACTCCGACCATCCCGGCACCAGCTCGGACAGCGGACCGTCATGGGTCGCGAGCATCGTCAACGCGGTCGGTGAGAGTCCGTACTGGAACTCGACGGCGGTCATCATCGTCTGGGACGATTGGGGCGGATTTTACGATCACGTGCCGCCGCCGTTCCAAGACCAATGGGGCGGCTTAGGCTTCCGCGTGCCGATGATGGTCGTAGGTCCATACGCTAAACGAGGCGGCGGCTCGCAGGGAGGCTACATCTCGAGCACGCAATACGAGTTTGGAAGCATCCTCAAGTTCATCGAAACGGTGTTCGACTTGGGAAGTTTGGGAACGACCGACCTCCGGGCCACCAGCATGATCGACTGCTTCGACTTCGCGCAGCCGCCACGCCAGTTCACCGAAATTCCATCGAAGTATTCGCGAAGCTACTTCCTGCACCGGCCACCCTCGAATCTGCCGGTAGATACCGAATGAAGGTCGCCGGTGCGCTGACCGCCGCGATAATGCTGGCGTCGTGCACCGGCGGCGCGACGCAGAGCGGCGCCCTGCTGCCGCAGCGAGTCTCGCCATTGGGAAGCAGCGGCTCGGGCTACATTGCGCACGTCGTGGTGGTGATCCAAGAAAACCGCAGCTTCGACGATTTCTTTGCGACGTTCCCGGGCGCCGACGGCGCGATCGGCGGCTGCATGGAAAGCGGTTCGCCTCACTCGATGCGGGGGCCGAGGATCCGATCTACTACGGCTCATGGTTGCCCGAGCGGAGATACCTGGGTTCGGCTTGCAAAAGTCGATCTGGCCGAGCCCTGCGACTTCGGTCATTCGTATCATATCGTTCCGGTTGATTACGATCACGGAAGGATGGACGGCTTCGGTCTCGAGGGCGGCAGCAAAAACTGCCCCGGCAAAGTCGGGACCAAGGTCTATCAGTTCGTTGATCCTGCGCAGATCAAACCGTATTGGAAAATCGCGCACGATTACGTCCTCGCAGATCAGATGTTCCAAACGCAAGGCAGCGGAAGTTTCACGGCCCACCAAGACCTCATCGCCGGCAGCACGATCATCGATCAACCCAAGGATACCGAAAGCATCGTGGATTATCCGACCGGCCATCCATGGGGTTGCGATGCGGCGCCCGGAACGCGAACTTCACTGGTCGTCTACAAGCACCACAAGGTGAACGATGAGTACGGCAAAGGACCCTTCCCGTGCTTCACCTACCAGACGATGCGCGATCTGCTCGATGCGAAGGGTGTCTCGTGGAAATACTACACGCCACCCGAGCCGCATGGCACGGGTGCGTATTGGAACGGCTTCGACGCGATCAAAGCCGTTCGCGAGGGCTCGGAGTGGAACACGAATATCAGCGACACGAATCAGTTCTTCTACGACGTTGCCGGCCGTACGTTGCCATCGGTCTCGTGGATCGTCCCCGATGAATCCAACTCCGACCATCCGGGGAATCACTCGGCGACCGGACCGTCGTGGGTCGCGAGCATCGTCAACGCGGTCGGCGCCAGCTCGTACTGGAACTCGACTGCAGTCGTGATTCTCTGGGACGATTGGGGCGGCTTTTACGACAACACCCCGCCGCCGTTCTTCGATCATTGGGGCGGCCTCGGTTTTCGCGTTCCGATGATGGTCGTCTCCGCGTACGCGCGCCAAGCCTATCCGACCAAACCGGGTTACATCTCGCATACGCAGTACGAGTTCGGCAGCATCCTGAAGTTCATCGAGAAGGTCTTCGCTTTGGGAAGCCTCGGCACGACCGACGCGCGCGCAACGAGCATCATTGATTGCTTCGACTTTTCGCAGAAGCCGCGCAGGTTCATAAAGATTCCCGTGGATTTCTCGCGAGAGTATTTTCTGAGCAAGCCGCCCTCGTATCTGCCGGTCGACACGGAGTGACGAACGACAAATAGCGGACTGAAGACCGTGTCACCCTGAGCGGAGCCGGCGCGTAACGTGTCACCCGAGCTTGTCGAAGGGCGAAGGGGCAGGGCAGGTACGGAAATGGCGAAGAAGGGGGCCGCATGGAGTTCCGCATCGTTAGTCATGCCTGCCTCGACGTCACCGCAGGCGGCAAGCGGCTGGTCATCGATCCCTGGCTTAACGAACCAACCTACTGGTCGTCGTGGTGGCACGCTCCGCCGCCGCAGTTCGGTGACGACATCTTCGGCGCCGACTACGTCTACATCACGCACTGGCACTTCGATCACTTCGATCCCAAGACGCTCAAGAAGTTTTCGAAACAAACGACCGCGGTCGTTCCGAAGTTTCCGATCTCCGGACTGAAGCAACAGCTCGAGTCGCTCGGGTTCGAGCGGATCGTCGAGCTGCGCCACGGAGAGCGACTGCGTCTCGGCGACGATTTTTGGCTAACGAGCTATCAAATCAGCTTTCAAGACGACAGCATCGCGGTCGTCGAAGCCGACGGCGTCGTCCTGATGGATCTCAACGACGCAAAGCCGCTGCCGTCGAGCTGGCGAACGTTTCGCGCGAAGTACCCCAAACCCGATTTCATGTTGCGGAGTCACTCGCCGGCCTGGTCATATCCGACGCGGTACACGTTCGAAGACCCTTCCGACCGGCTTCCGGTTGATTCACGCACCTACATGGAGGCCTTCGTAGCGGCCGCGCAACAGCTGCGCCCACGCTACGCGATTCCGTTTGCGAGCGGCATCTGCCACCTGCACCGCGAGGTCCGCGACGAGAACGGGTTTTTGGTCGCGGCCCCCGAGATGCGCGCCTATTTCGAAGCAAACGCTTCGCGCACGCCGCAGACGTCGCTCGTCGTGATGCCGGTTGGCAGCCGCTGGTCTTCCGTATCGGGATTTGAGCTGACCGATAACGTCGTTGACGACATGGTCGCCTACGCCGAGCAGCGCGCCCAAAGCGAGAGCGAACGGCTCGAGAAGACGTACCGCAACGAGGAGACGAAGGAAATCGCTTTCGACGACTTTTCGAAATACTTTGCGAAGTTTTTCCGCGCGATCCGGCTGCTGCGTCCGCTGGTGCGCAAGACGCGCTGGGTCTTCACGATTGACAAGCCGCGGACCGAGTATTGGTGCGTTGATTTCGGACGAGCCGCGATCGAACGCAGCCCGCAGATGCCGCAGGTTTACGATAGCGTCATCACGGTCAATCCGTCGGTGCTCTCCGGTTCGCTGCGCAACGACGTCTTTACGAACGTGGATATCTCGAAACGCTGGCGCGTTCACATCAAGCGCGGGAGCGCGATGCGTCACTTCGTGCTGGCGAATCTGCTGCTGCTCTACGAAGCCGAGTACCTCTCCCCCAAACGCCTTTTCTCGTGGCGCTTCCTAAGCGGGTACGCGCGGCGCTTCCCCGAGGTCGCCGACTACGTGAAGATGGCCTTCCAGACCGCGACAAAAGGAAAGGATTCGCTCGTCAGCGCGGTCACCAGCATCGCCGAAGGCTAACGATGCGCGCCGGTACACGGCTTGCGCTCGCGCTGGCCCTTGCAACGGCCGGCTGCGGTGGTTCCGTCGTCGCCCTTCGACAGCCCTTCGACTCCACTCCGCTTCGACTCGCTTCGCTCGCTCAGCATCGCTCCGCGCCGGAGGCGCGGAGTCGAAGGACGACGCCGATCGCGCACGTGGTGCTGGTCGTCCAAGAGAACCGCACCTTCAACGATTTCTTCGCAACCTTTCCCGGCGCCGACGGCACGACGAAGGGCAAGGCGAAGCCGAACGCTCGCTGCGGCATCACCAAAGAAGAGACGATCCCGCTCGAAAAAATGGGGCTGGTTACCAGGCTGCACGGCACGCCGCACGATCTCACGCACACGTATAAAGGCTACGCTACGGCGCGCGACGGCGTCGCGATGGACGGATTCGACGACGTGATCTTCCGCACCGGCGGCTACGAATGCATGTACCCGTACCAGTACACCGATCCAGCAGAGATCAAGCCATATTGGCAAATGGCTCGGCAGTACGCGCTCGCGGAGCACATGTTTACGACGCAAGGTAGCAACAGCTTTACCGCACATCAGGACCTGATCGCGGCCGATACGCGAATCGGACCGGCGGGGGCGCTCATCGATTTGCCGTCGTGCTCGGGTTCGACCTGCGTCTGGGGCTGCGATGCACCGGCCGGGACGCACACGTCGCTGATCACCAAAGACGACGTCTACCAGTCCGGAGCGGGGCCCTTTCCTTGCCTGACCTATCCGACGTTGCGCAACCTGCTCGACGCGCGGAAGATCTCATGGCGATATTACGTGCCGCCGATCTGCTGCAGCCTTTACGGAAAGCAGTTCAGCGCTTTCGACGCTATCAAAGCCGTACGGTACAGCCGGCAATGGAGCGACGGCCACATCGCGAGCCCGCAGACCAAGATTCTCGATGACGTTAAAGCGAAGCGGCTGGCGGCGATCTCCTGGGTGATTCCCGACGAGAACGATTCCGACCATCCCGGCAGCGACTCCGACACCGGCCCGTCGTGGGTTGCGAGCATCGTCAACGCGATCGGCGAGAGTGCGTATTGGAAATCCACCGCGATCGTCATCGTCTGGGACGATTGGGGCGGGCTCTACGACAACCTCAAGCCGCCGCAGTATGGGTACGGCGGTCTGGGCTTCCGGGTTCCGGCGATCGTCGTCTCCGCCTATGCAAAGCCGGGCTACATCTCGAAGACGCAGTACGAGTTCGGCAGCATTCTGCACTACATCGAAGACAACTGGCACCTGGGTACTCTCGAGCGCAGCGACAAGCGCGCCGCCAGCATCGGAGAATGTTTCGACTACGCTCAGAAACCGATCGCCTTCACTCCGATCGCATCGAGATATCCGACCGCATACTTCCTTGCACGCAAGCCCTCGTACTTGCCGGTTGATAACGATTTGTAAGAGCCGCTAACGACCGAGCGCTGCTTGCCCGAAACAGCTAACCGACCGAAGCAATATCAATTTCTTCTGCAGGGGAAGCTGAACGGAGAGTCGCACTTGTCACGACCCCGGGCGTAATGCCCTGGATTCCCGTGGTCCCAGCCTTAACAAGAGGCACTTTTCATAAACGACAAAGGAGCTTTATCGAATGAGAATTTCGAGGTCGGCCGCCTACGCAATCGGTGTAGTAGCGGCCGCTTCATTAGTCGCCGGTTGCAGCGGCGCAACACAGTCGTCGGCCCTTGCGCCGACCTCAATGACCAACGCGGCACATCAGGGTGTCAGCCCGCTTCACACGCATGGCGCGATTGACGCGTACATCACCGTGAAGCAACCGGGGAAGGCGCACCCGGATCACCAGAAATCGTGGGTCTCGCCCGATGTCAAGAAGCGAGAGCCCCGCATCCTCTTCGTCTCCGATGCCGGCACCGAAGACGTCTACATGTACTCGCTGCCTGGGATGAAGTTGAAGGGTACGCTGACCGGTTTCAGCGAGCCGCAGGGCATGTGCGCCGATCAAAAGGGCGACGTGTTCGTAGACAACACCGGCACCACGCAGGTGTTGGAGATCTCGCGCACGGGATCAATCATCAATACGTTCACGGATTCGGTCGGCTATCCGGTTGGATGCGCCGTTGATCCGGCGACCGGTAACCTCGCCGTCGCGAACATCTTCGGCTTCTACGGCGCCGGACAAGTTGTCATTTGGCCGGGTGCGAATCCGTCGTCGACCCCGACGACCGTCAGCAATCCGGCACAGTACTTCTACTTCTTCGCGGGCTACGGCCCGGGTAGCGACCTCTGGGTTAGCGGCCGCAACTCCTACGGCACCTACATGGTCTCTGGCTGCGGCGCATCGAGCTGCAGCACGATCAACCTAAGCGGCGGAACGATCTACTTCCCGGGCGCAGTGCAATACGACCACGTGCGCGGCGAGTGGGTCCTCTTCGATCAGCTCTGCGGCGACACCGAAGCGGCGTGCAGCTATCCGGTTTCGGGTAGCGGCGAGCTCGGAAGCGCGACGACCTACCACAACTACAACGGCGGCAACGTCTGCGACCTAGTCCAAGGCACGATCGCCGGCGATCTGCTCAAGTTCGCCGTCGGCAGCGACTACGAGTATTGCGGCGCGGCCTCAAACTCGTCGGCTCGTTGGGCCTACACGGCGGGTGGGAGCCCGACCAACTACGCCACGTACTCGGATGCCTACGCAATCCCAGACGGAGCGGCAGTTAGCTCCAAGTAAGGGGAAACCCCAAACGGTCAACGAAAGGTACGGGCTCGCTTCGGCGGGCCCGTATTTTTTTTGCCGAAGTGAGTTAAAAGGAGCGTTTCGCATGAAAACTTCAAGGTTGGCCGCGTACGCACTTGGCGTCCTAGCGGCCGCCGCCTTAATCGCCGGTTGCAGCGGCGGAACTCAGTCGTCGGCCCTCTCGCCGACCTCCATGACCAACGCCGCGCACAGCGGAGCCAATCCGCTTCACGAAAGGAGCGCGCTCGGCGCGTTCGTCAGCGTGAAGCAGCCGGGGCAGGCGCACCCGGATCACCACAAATCCTGGATCTCCCCTGAGGCCAGGAAGCGGCATGTCCGACTCCTCTTCGTATCGGACTCCGGCACGGACGACGTGTACATATACTCCCTGCCGAAGGTGACCTTGAGGGGAACGCTGACCGGTTTCAGCGAGCCGCAGGGTATGTGCTCGGATGGCGCAGGCAATGTCTACGTCGCGAACACCGGCACCGATCAGATATACAAGCTGTCGCGCACCGGATCGATCGTGGCAACCTACACCGATCCGGACGGCTATCCGGTTGGATGCGCCGTTGATCCGGCGACCGGCAACCTCGCCGCCTCGGATATCTTCGGATTCTATGGCGCCGGGCAAGTTCTCGTCTGGACGAGCCCGTCGGCGACCCCGACAGTCCTCAGCAACCCGAGCCAATACTTCTACTACTTCCTCGGATACGGGCCGGGCAGCAGCCTCTGGGTTAGCGGCCGCAACTCCTACGGTACCTACATGGTATCGGCGTGCGGCTCGTCGAGCTGCAGCACGGTCAACCTGACCGGTGGATCGATTGACTTCCCGGGTGCGGTGCAATGGGACAAAGTGCGCGGAGAGTGGGTCCTCTGGGATCAACTCTGCGGCGACACCGAGGCGGCGTGCAGCTATCCGGTTTCGGCTAGCGGCGCGCTCGGAAGCCCGACGACCTATAAGAACTACGACGGCGGCGGCGTCTGCGACATGGTCCAAGGCGCGATCGCCGGCGACAGACTCAAATTCGTCATCGGCAGCGACTACGAGTATTGCGGCACGGCCTCAACCTCGTCCGGTCGCTGGCTGTACACGGCGGGCGGAGATCCGACCGCCTACGCCACGTACTCTGACCCGTACGCGGAACCGATCGGAGCGACAGTCAGCTCCAAGTAAGCGGACAACCGCAGACGCTCAAAGAAGGAAACGGGCTCGCTTCGGCGGGCCCGTATCTTTTTTCCCGAAGTGAGAAACGGAGCGCTGCCAATGAACGTGTCGAGGTCGGCCGCTTACGCACTCGGCGTCATGGCGGCCGCTTTATTATTTGCCGCGTGCGGCGGCGGGCCGCAATCTTCGTCGCTCGCGCCGAATGCCACGACCAACGCCGCGCGCAGCGGCGCGAGCCTTCTTCGCAACGACGCGCTCGAGGCGTTCGTTACGACGCGGCAGCCCGGACCTGCGCACCCTGATCGCCACCAATCCTGGATCTCACCCGATGCCAAGCGGATCCCGCGGCTGCTCTTTGTATCCGATTCCGGCAAGGACGACGTCTATATTTACTCGCTGCCGCACATGACGCTCGAAGGGACGCTAACCGGCTTTAACGATCCGCAGGGTCTCTGTTCCGACACCAAAGGTCACGTCTACGTCGTGAACACCGGCACGAACCAGGTGTTCTCGTATTCGCACTCAGGAACGCCCGGGCAGATCTACACCGATCCTTTCGGCCCTCCGGTGGGATGCGCCGTGGATCCAATCAGCGACCAACTCGCCGTCGCAGATATCTCCGGGTTCAGCGGCGCCGGGCAAGTTGTATACCTCTTTTTTACTTCGATAGCACCGGTGGCCGTCAGCAACCCCGCACAGTATTCGTATTATTTTTTGGGTTTCGGCAAGGGAGGCGAGCTCTGGACGAGCGGCCGTGCCTCGGACGGATCGTACATGGTCTCGCAATGCAACTTCAAGACTTGCAGCACGGTCAACCTGAGCGGCGGCACGATCTATTTCCCCGGTGCGGTGCAGTGGGATAACGCGCGCCATCGGTGGGTGCTCTTCGATCAACTCTGCGGCGACACTGAAGCGGCGTGCAGCTACCCGGTCTCGGCGAGCAGCGTGCTCGGGAAGCCGACGCATTACGACAACTACGAGGGCGGCAACGACTGCGATATGGTCCAAGGCGCGATCGCAGGCCACGATATGAACTTCGTCGTCGGCGGCGACTACGAGTATTGCGGCGCGGCCTCGAGTTCGTACGGTCGCTGGCAGTATACGGCCGGCGGCAATCCAAAGAACTACGCCGTGCTATCGAGCGCGTACTCAGTCCCGATCGGAACGGCAGTCAGCACCAAGAACGTTCCCTCAGAATAAGGAGACGTCAAATGAAAATCTTGAGATCGGCCGCTTACGCACTCGCCGTCGTAGCG
>JBAVSO010000038.1:0-3815 GCA_049695635.1 Candidatus Cybelea sp.
CCTCTCACGTCTATCGTTACTCTCGCACGCAAGCCTGATAAGGGGCCCAGAGGAGGCTGTGATTCTTCTGAATTTGGTCGAAAGCTCAAGATGGCCTAAAGAGATTTTTGCCTGTCATGAGTGCAGGAATCGGCAGCTTCATAATAGACAGGAGGGTCGGCGCGACGTCTCCCAGCTTTCCGCCGCTCGCGAACGTTCCGTGAAGGTCCTTTGCGATCAAGACGAATGGAACGCGGTTGGTCGTGTGCGCGGTAATCGGATTGTTCTGCGCGTCAAACTCTTCTTCGGCATTGCCGTGATCGGCGGTAATCGCAAGCAGACCGCCGGCGCGCAGCGTCGCATCGGTGAGGAGCGCCAAGCATTCGTCGATCACTTCGACGGCCTCAATCGTCGGTTTCCACTTGCCGGTATGTCCGACCATGTCGGCGTTGGCGTAGTTCATCACGATCGCGTCGAACGTTGCGTCTGCGATCGCCTTGCAGGCCGCGTCGGTGATCTCGCGTGCGCGCATCGCCGGAGCGAGATCGTAGGTCGGCACCGAACGATCCGAGGGAATCAAGATCCGATCCTCGCCGTCGAACTGCTCTTCCCGGCCGCCGTTGAAAAAGTAAGTGACGTGCGCGTACTTCTCCGTCTCGGCGAGCCGAAGCTGCCGCAAGCCGTCGCGCGCGAGAATCTCGCCGAACGTATCCTGCTGCGGGCGCGGGCCGAAGAGCACCGGGTTCGTATACGTCTCGTCGTACTTCGTCATCGTGGCGAAAAACGGATCGCGATACGTCTTCGCGGTGAAGGCGCTGAAGCCGTCGTCGAAATAGACCGTCGTCCCCGCGTTGAAAGCAGTCGTGAGCTGGCGCGCGCGATCGGGGCGAAAATTAAAAAAGACGAAGGCGTCGCCGTCTTCGATGGCACGCGGCTGCCCGACGATCGTCGGCATCACGAACTCGTCGTCCTCGCCGCGGGCGTAGGCGTCGCGGACCGCGCTTTCCGCGTCGCCTGCCCGGCGAGCCGCGCGTCCATTGGCGAGTAAGTCATACGCGAGCTGGGTGCGCTCCCAGCGCCGGTCGCGGTCCATTGCATAGTACCGTCCGGTAACGCTCGCGATCGAACCGGCGAGCGGCGCACTTGCAAGCTTCGCCTCGAGCTGCTTGACGTATCGCAGCGCCGAACGCGGCGGCGTATCGCGCCCGTCGAGAAAAGCGTGAACCGCAAGCGGGCAACTGGCTGCGGCGGCGGCATCGATCAAGGCGAAGAGGTGCGCGATCGAGCTGTGAACGCATCCGTCCGAAAGCAAGCCCATCAGATGGGTTCTGCCGCCGTTGCGCTTGGCGTGCTCGAAGGCTCGGCGCAACGTCTCGTCGCTCGCGAACTCGCCGTCGGCAATCGCCGCGTCGATGATCGTGACACCCTGCGGCACCACGCGCCCGCTGCCGAGGTTCATGTGTCCGACCTCGCTGTTGCCCATGATGCCGGTCGGTAGCCCGACCGCTTCGCCCGAAGCCTCCAGCGTCGTGTTGGGATAGCGATGCAAGAGCGCACGCCAGTTCGGAAGGTTTGCGGCTGCGATCGCGTTGCCAAGCGTTGCGTCGCGGCAACCCCAACCGTCAAGCACCGCAAGAACCACCGGACGATACTTCAAAGTGCGGCGTTGTCGATCAATGCGGCAAAGCCGTTGGGGTCGAGCGAGGCGCCGCCGACGAGGCCGCCGTTGATGTTCGGCCGAACGACGTACGATGTGACGTTTGCCGCGGTCATGCTCCCGCCGTAGAGGATCGGCGTAGTTTCGAGACCGCTCAAACACGAACGGATCGTCGCCATCACGCGATCGGCCTCGGCAGGATCGCAGTTTTCGCCGGTGCCGATCGCCCAAATCGGTTCGTACGCGATGATGATGGCGGCGAGCGAGCTGCGCGCAACGCCGTCGAACGCGCAACGCGTCTGCGCGACGACGTGCTCGTCGGTTAGGCCGGCTCTGCGCTGCTCGAGGGTCTCTCCCACGGCGACGATCGGGGTCAGTCCCTGCTCGAGCGCGGTACGCACCTTCAGATTCACCGTCTGGTCCGTTTCGCCGCAATCGGCGCGCCGCTCGGAGTGACCCAGGATCACGTGCGTGACGCCGAACTCGCGAAGCATCGGCGCGCTGATCTCGCCGGTAAACGCGCCTTGAAGCTGCCAGTGCATCGTTTGAGCTCCGAGCCGCACGCGCGTTCCGCGCAGTCGCACCGCGGCCGACGGAATCGAGGTGAAGGGCGGTGCGACGACGATCTCGATTGCCGGCGAGAGCGTCGCGGTGAGCGGCAGGAAAACGTCAAGAAAGGCGGCCGTTTCAGCCGCGGTCTTGTGCATCTTCCAGTTGCCGGCAAGGATCGTTTTAATGCTCAAGTGCGGCAACCCCAGGAAGCGTCTTTCCTTCCAAGTACTCCAGCGTCGCGCCGCCACCGGTCGAGACGAAGGTCGTCTTCGCGGCAAAGCCGAGCATGTGCGCCGCTGCGGCCGCATCGCCTCCGCCGACGACGCTGATCGCGCCCGCTTCGGTCGCGCGAGCGATGGCCTCTCCGACGACTTCCGTTCCGTGACGGTACGCTACGCGTTCGTAGACGCCCATCGGTCCATTGAAGACGATCGTCTTGGCACGCTCGATAGTGCGCGCGTATGCCTGCGCGGTTTTGGGGCCGATATCGAGGATCATTTCCCCGCCGACGCGATCGATCGGGACGACGTGCGCGCCGGCCTCGTCGTCGAGGGCGGGCGCGACGACGGCATCCGTTGGAAGCTGCAGATCGACGTTGCACCCTTCGATCGTCGACAGAATGCGCTTTGCGGGCTCGAGATCGGCGTCGCGCAACGAACCGCCGACGTTGACGCCGTTGGCCGAAAGCAGCGTGTTCGCCATCCCGCCGCCGACGCAAAAAGCATCAACCGACTCGGCAAGGCGTGACAAGACGCCGATCTTGTCTTTGATCTTTGCACCGCCGATCGCGCAGACGAACGGTTTTGCGGGCCGATCGACGAGGCGCGAGAGTGCTGACAGCTCGGCCTCCATCAAGAAGCCGGCCGCGTTGGGCAACAGATGCGCGACGCCCTCGGTCGATGCGTGCGCGCGGTGGGCGGTCGCGAACGCGTCGTTGACGTAGAGGTCGCCGAGCGCCGCCAGTTGTTTTGCGAACTCCGGGTCGTTGCGCTCCTCTTCGCGGTGAAAGCGGACGTTCTCCAGCAGCAGCACGTCGCCGTCGTGAAGGGCCGCGACGGCGTTTCGCGCAACGTCGCCGGCCGAGTCATCGGCGAAACCCACGCCGATGCCGAGCCGATCGGAGAGCGCTTGCGCGACGGGCCGCAAGGAGAGGCGCGGGTCGGGGTTGCCGTCCGGGCGACCGAGATGCGAGAGGACGATCGTACGGGCACCCTGTTCGTGCAGCCAGCGCAACGTCGGCAACGCTGCATCCACGCGCGCGTAGTCGAGGATTTGCCCGTCCGACATCGGGACGTTGAGATCCTCGCGCACCAACACGCGCTTGCCTCGAACGTCGAGGTCAGTCAATCGCCGAAACGGCACGCGGAGGCCCGTTGAGTCTTAGACCTTCGCCGGAATCGCCGCCGACACCATTGCGGTAAGCTCGGCGAGCCGGCACGAGTAACCCCATTCGTTATCGTACCAGGCCGCGATCTGCACGAGATCGCCGTTGGCGTTGGTCAGCTTTGAGTCGATGATCGAGCTGTACGGATTCTTCTTGAAATCGCTGGAAACGAGCTCCTCTTCGGTGTAGGAAACGTACTTGCTTAGCTCGCCTTGCGCGGCGCCGCGCAGAATCTCGTTGAGC
>JBAVSO010000039.1:0-9168 GCA_049695635.1 Candidatus Cybelea sp.
TTTCATCACCGTAGCAGAGGCGCAAAGAGCCATACTTACGATGTGCCACCTAGAGAAGACGGCGTCTCCACCGCCCGATGCACTCGAGTATTTGGCCTCAGAGTTGGTACGTATGAGCCAGGCTGAAGTGCCCAGCCTCGCGACGCGCGTCAGCGCGTAAGCGGTTCAACGATCCGGCGGCTGCAACTCGAGCGGCTACTGAAAGCCGTCGTTGTCAACCAAACGACGGCATCCGGGTCTCGGCGCAGGCGTGGCCGTAAAACGGGTGCCGTCCGACGGTGTGGTAGGGCGGCGGCTTCACAGCTGCCCCCTACCCGATTGATAGCGTCACTGTCGAGAATACAAACGTAGCTAAAGTGATCACCGATATCGGATTCCGATGGCGCCAAATGCGGTTGACCTAAGGTCTAAGGTCCGTCGACGCCCTACGCCGGGATGGGTTGCCCCTGCCTTGCGCGGCGGAGGTTTCGTGCTATCCTTAATCATAGGGTCGGTCTGCTTTCATTGCACCTCGAGTGCGTCACGGATACTTCGTTCAGAAGTCCGCCTCGGAGGCCGGCCTTCTCATCTCATCTACGATGGGGTTTAAATTAGAAGCCGTATTAGCAAAATACTGCGCCGCAAAACTCTAAGCTTCAGGAGGCTAGGCAATGAGTATCTCTGATGTTAGCCGCTTTGCACTCAGCTGTTGCGCAGGTGTTGTCGTGCTCGCAGGGTGCGGTGGCGGCACGCCGCTTAGCCTGTCGCCTGCCGGCCCTTCGACTGCGCTCAGAGTGACATCGGCGGAACGAACGCTCTCGAACATTAGGTACAAGGTGCTGTACAGCTTTGGCGCCTCGCGAGACGCTGCAAACCCGTACGCGGGCCTCGCGAACGTCAAGGGTATGTTCTACGGCACGACCGCTTATGGGGGCGCGAACGGCGACGGAACCGTCTTCTCGATCACGCGGTCCGGCACGGAAACCGTGCTCTACAGCTTCAAAGGCGGCCCGGGAGACGGTGAATACCCGTTCGCCAGCCTCATCAGCGTCAAGGGCACGCTCTACGGAACGACCTCTCAAGGGGGCGCGAACTGCAGCCCAAGTGGCGGTTGCGGAACGGTCTTCTCGATCACGCCATCCGGAACGGAAACGGTGCTCCACAGCTTCGGCGGCCCGGGAGACGGCAACGGTCCACTTGCGGGCCTCATCAACGTGAAGGACAAGCTCTACGGCACGACCATGGAGGGGGGCATAAACGGCGACGGAACCGTCTTCTCGATCACGCCGTCCGGAAAGGAAGTCGTGCGCTACAGTTTCAAAGGCGGCTTGGCAGACGGCGAGTTCCCGCTTGCGGGCCTTGTCAATGTCAAGGGCAAGTTCTACGGCACGACCGTGTATGGAGACGCAAATAACGACGGAACCGTCTTCTCGATCACGCCGTCCGGCACGGAAACCGTAGTCTACAGCTTCAAAGGCGGCTCGGGCGACGGCGAACGCCCATATGCGGGCGTCATCAACGTCGAGGGTACGCTCTACGGCACGACTCATCTAGGAGGCGCAAACGGCAACGGAGCGGTCTTCTCGGTCACGCAGTCCGGCACGGAAACCGTACTCTACAGCTTCAAAGGCGGCTCGGGCGACGGCGAATACCCATATGCGGGCCTCATTAACGTCAAGGGGATGCTCTATGGCACGACGATTGAAGGTGGCGCAAACGCCGTCGGAACGATCTTCTCGATCACGCCATCCGGAACGGAAACCGTCCTCCACAGCTTCGGCAGCTCGGGAGACGGCCAGTACCCGTACTATGGCGGGCTCATCTACGCCAAGGGCAAGCTCTACGGGACGACCTTCTATGGGGGGGCATACGGCAACGGGACCGTCTACCGGTTATCGCCGTGAAACGGACGAGATCATCTCCCAACTTTAGCTGACTCCGCCGGCAACAGCTTCGCGCTCGCAAGGCCGCTTCACTCAGCGGCTTCGCTTGGCTTTGCAGCGTCGCAGCTGCGCGAGCACAGTATCGTAGCGCGCCGACCACATCCAGCATTGCGCGAAGCTGCGCAGCTTAGTCGGCTTGGATGGGTTAGAACCATATGGCATCGCCAGCTGGGCGGCCTTGTTTTGCGGGGCCTCCGATCGCTATGCCGTCGCTAGCGAGGCCGCGTAATGCGCGTCGGCTTCGAGCCAGTCATCCTTAAGGTCGATGCGACGCACACCGGATGGATACGAGCCGTTCGGGTGCGCTGCATCCCAGTCTTGTGAAAGGACCGTAAGGTACTCGAAGTTCTCCATAAGGACAGTGCTTCTGGTCCGCCGCCACATCGCCGTAACGGGCGCAAGTTTGTGCCAATCATCAGCCACGTGGCCAGACCAAGCCTCGAATACGAGATTTTTGTCGAGCAGACCGGTCTTCACGAGCGTGCCTATGCTTTCCCAGAAGTTGCCGACGGTGATGATCTTTGCAATGGGCGCCTGATTTTCGTTGGTTCGTGCTGCCCTATGCTGCACCTGACAGCGGAAGGCAGGATCCCTCATTTTTTCTGCCAGCTCCGTAAACACAAAGTGCTGCGCATCTCGCAACTCACGACTTTCCGACGTTTCACGAACTTTGTGTAACGCCGCGATCTGGTTGCCGCTGCGAGCGTGGCGTAGTTACACGATGGCTACGATCGCCGTCGCAGCAATGACTAAGAAAGTGCCGAATGTGGCAAAGGTATTCCAAAGCTCCAAAGACCTAGCGCCCTCCGAAAAACAAGCTAACTATGAAAGCATTGGATTGTAGCGCTGAATGTCCTTAGCGAGCCTTTTCTAGCCTCCAGTCGCGCACCGGCTGAGCGCTTCGCCGCCCGGAGACAAGGGGGCCTTGTTTTTTGAAAGCCCTTAGCCCTTATTCGGCGGCTCTAAGTTCTGCTGCCAGCAGGTTTCGCCATGCAGCGTATGCGTCGGCGCTTTGCGATGTTGCCTTGGTCTGAGCCAGCATCTCACTACCGAACGAGCGAAAGTCGCTGCCAAATTGAGTCTCCAACAGCTTCCATGTGGCGCGCATTCCGGGCATCGAGAAATAGAATTTAACACCCGCAACATAGCTATCGAACGCCGCGTCAGAAAGCATCCCAGCCTCATGCTGAAGAAATGAGTCCTCGCCACTCAGAAATAGCGCGCGACACATCCACATCCATTGAGTGAATTCCTCTCGCGTTAGCTCCGTGTCTCCCGCCATACCTTTTTGGAGAACGAGCACGAGTTCGGAGCTCGCAACTGTCAAGGAAGCCTGGGACGTCCGATCTGCTCGTCCCTGTTGCATCGTCGCGCGCTGAACACGCTCGGCTTGACGCACCTGCTGCGCCAAATACAGGAGAGAGGCGATCACCGCCACCGCGGCGATCGACTGGCTGACATAAAAGATGTGTTCAAGCGACATGATTGCGCCCAGGCATGCTGTGGGCGATATCTCCTCTCCTCCCCCTAACTCGAAAGGTGGAATAAGAGGGCTGAGCTTCCTTTGTTTGACTTCTGGTAGCGTCGGCCCAGGATCGGAAGCCAAGGAATTTTGTGGATTTCCGCCCGATGAGGGCGACAAAGAGAGCCGCCGATGCGCAAGAGCCGCTTTTCGGAAGCACAGATCGTCGCCATCTTACGCGAGTACCGAACCGCTTCGCAGGCTGTCGTGCTTCCCGACTATGCTGCTAGAAACTACTTCTGCCCATTGGTGCGGAGGAAAAGAGACGGGGGCCGCCGATCGGCGAGGTGACGAGGGAGCCGTGAGACGAGGTGGCTTCCGAGGCCGCGGCTTGGATGCTTCCATGAGAAGGCCGTTTTTGTCAATGCCGCCGTGGCGGCAACTTCGCCGATCTCCGTTCGTACCGCCACCTTCGCCTCGCTTCCATCCGCACTCGTTGGTGAGCCATTGCAGCTCGGTGCATGTTGAGGTTCCTCGGAAGGTTCGGTGCTGCCATCTAAGATGCGATCTTGGCTTACGCCGACCAAGCACCACAACCGCAGTCACCGGAACGCGGCTTAGTCATCGGATCTACGTTGACATTCTGGTTATAGCTGAAGCTACGCTGCTCGGTTCGTTAGTTGAGTCGGCTCATTACGGAGCGGTTCGTAGACCTCGCCGGTGGTCCACAATCGATGCAGCAGTATCGCGAGCTTACGCGCAACGGCGACAACGGCTCGCTTCTTTGCGTTCTTGCCACCGCGCAGCGCCAATCGCTCGCCATAGCTACGCAGGCTACACTTCGGACCAAAAGGACCGAGGATGTACTGTGAGCTTCCGACCAAAAGGCGGCGCAGGTGAATGTCGCCGGCTTTTGTGATCGGCAGTTGCGAAATGCGATCGCCCGAATCATCTTGCCTTGGAACCAGGCCGAGGTACGGACCAACCTCGCGGCTCTTACGAAAGCGCGCTGGGTCAGCTACCGTTAGTACGAACGTTAGGGAGGTTAATGCACCGACTCCTGAGACTTGACGAAGCATGTTTGTAGCCGGGTAGTTCTTTGCCAACTCGTCGATGTTCCGATCGTAGGCGCGAATGTTGGGATAGATTGGAGATCGTTTCGATAAGCGGCGCCAGAGCCGTGTGGAGCTCGACCGGAACGTGGCCGAGCACCGAGGCGGCGAAACTGTGCGTACTGCATTTCGGTAGCCGCGCTCCAGCTGATTTAACCAATCCACGCGCCGCGTTCACGCATTTGGTGCGAGCACTCACCAGCGTATCGCGTGCTCGAACCACAGCCAGATCCGCTTGCATTTGAGCGCTGCGGTGCCGGATTGGAGAGAGTAGTTGTGGATCGAAGCGAACCATACGCGCTAAGATCTCGGCGTCGGCTCGGTCATTCTTGCGGTCGCTCTGATGAATCTTGCGCAGCTCGCGAGCGTTGGCAACAACGACGGTGTGGCCATACGTCTCAAGCAGCCGACTAACCCAGCCCGAATGCGTTCCGACCTCCAGCGCAACCTGTGAGGGACGCAGTCCCTCGAAGTATTGGCGGAAGCCCACCTCGGAGGTGCGTATCCGCTCCTCGCCGCAAGGCGCACCGTCACTGTCCAGAATGCAAATGCAGCTAAAGTGATCGCCGAGATCGATTCCGATGGCGCAAAGCGCTGTCGACCTAAGGTCTGTCGACGCCCTACGCCGGGATGAGTTGCCCCGTGCTTTGCGCGGCGGAGGTTTCGTGCTATCCTTAATCATGAGGTCGGTCTCCTTTCATTGCACCTCGAGTGCGTCACGGATACTTCGTTCAGAAGTCCGCCTTGGAGGCCGGCCTTCTCATCTCATCTACGATGCAGTTTCGTGCCTGTTGAAGCCTGTCCAACCCGCTGGAAACTTGCTCGTTCATATGTCCCAATGCACAACGTGCTTGCTCAAGAAAACGCTGTGGATTTACCTGAGAGATGCTGGTGCGCAAAACTACTACCGCCTAATTAAGAACGGGCTTGATCATCTTGAGTGAGCCGATCGCGTAGCAGCGCAGCCGCAGATCGGCATTGAGGGCTTAGAACCATGGGGCATTGCCAGTTGGCTGGGGCCTCGCATTTGCGCCGAGGCCCTCTCCCCGGCGCTGGGCGAGGTGGCTACGCTGATCGGCACTTGACCGGCAGGGAATTGGCTTTAGCGCTAGTAAGCACTGGCCACGCTGAAGGCTAACTGCTTCTCGGCGGTTTTGGGCGGAATGTTCATGGCTAGATCTCTACGTTCATTGGTTGCGTCTTCGCCAACTTGGGGAAAAGAGAGATGCTCAACGCAGAGCTCGTGCCCGCCACCAGCAATCGCGTGTTGCGATCCCTATCGTTGCGCACGCAAGCGGCAGGAAGCGACGCCTTCGTCGCTGCGCCAGCCCAGGTCGATAATGGCGACGAGGCACTTTATACCGATAAATCCGGAACCTACACAAAGGATATATTGCAGTCGGGCATCGGCCTGGTCGACCTTGAGGCGTACGCGTCGTTCAAGAACGCACTTAGCAGCGGTAAGCCTGCGGCTTTCGACCAAATCATTCTGGGGGGACCGCGCACCCTGAATGGTCCGCAGGGTTCCTTGGCGTTTTATTTGCAATGCCTGGACGGCGATCAGTTCGCCGTTCCACCTGCACCTGCGCTGGCAAGTGAAGCCTATGCGACAGAACTCGTCGAGCTGTACTGGGCATCGCTGCTGCGGGACGCCGCGTTCACCGAATACCCATCGAATACTGTGGCGAAGCAGGCCGCAGCCGAATTGTCGTCAATGCCCGCGTACACTGGGCCGAGAGACGCTGCCAATAAGGTCACGCCAGATCTGTTGTTTCGCGGCGGCTTTGCCGGCGAGACGATTGGACCTTACGTATCGCAGTTTTTGCTATTGCCGACCGCACTGGGTTCGCTCCCGATCAACCAGCAATACACGACCAACAAAAGCCGGGTTGACTTCGTGACTGCCCCCGTGGAGTTTCTGCAGGTGCAAAACGGCATCGCCACCGGTAAAAGCCTAACGCCGGGGGCCGCGCTGTATCTCCACGATGGTCGTGGCTTCGCCGCTTATACACACGATGACGTGCTCTACCAGGCCTATTTCGTGGCCTATCTCGTGTTGAACACGATAAACAGCGGCGGCCCCGCGCTTCTCAACCCAGGCAATCCCTACGTCGGCAACAAAACGCAAAACGGTTTTGCCACGCTGGGCCAACCGGACATCGCTGCAACGCTGGCCGCAGTGGCGGTCGAGGCACTTAAGGCCGTGTGGTACCAAAAGTGGCTCGTGCACCTGCGCCATCGTCCGGAATCCGGCGGCGCGATCGTGTATCTGTTGAAGACTGGCCAAGGTGGTACCATCGAGGGCCACGTGAGCAACACGGTATTAAACTCGCAAGCGGTACAGAGCAGCTTCGCTGCGAACAACAGCTACTTTTTATCACAGGCATTTCCCGAGGGTTCGCCAACGCATCCGGCCTATCCGACGGGGCACGGCACTGTGGCCGGCGCCTGCATTACCGCACTGAAGTTCTTCTTCGACGGTACATTCCAAATTGCTAACCCGGTTGCTTCGTCGACCGACGGGACAACCACGACCGCGTATACGCCCCCTCCCGGCGAGCCGCCTCTCACAGTGAACGGCGAACTGCACAAACTGGCCCGCAACATCAGCTTCGGCCACGGCATCCACGCCGGCATTCACTGGCGCAGCGATACCGAAACCTCGATAGAATTGGGGGAGGCTGTTGCGTTGAGCTACCTGCGGAACCGCGCGCATACGTACAACGAGGAGTTCAAGATATCGCTCACGCGGTTAGACGGGAGTACTGCCACTATATCCAACCCATGAACGCGGTCAGTACCGTCCCAGTGCTGCTGCTGCTGTCTGCCGCACGAAGTGAGCAACCGCAAACCAAAGCAAGTTTCACCGGCGGTCGACCTAGTTGAGTTATCGCACTTGTTGTACGGCGTTCTAGTGATGTTGTCGCGTGCGGTTCGGTCATCAACAGATATGCCGTATTGCGAATAGGGGGTCTTTGCGAAGAAAAAGGCCCTCTGTTAGCGAGCCCGGGTGCGGCGCTTTTCAGCGTAGCCGGTTCACGGCGTTAAGGAGAAGACCGTTCCTTCGCCGCTTGTGCCGCCTTCTTCGGGCGAGTTCGATAACCTTATGCCGGAACTCCGGCGGGTATGAGCGAGGATGCTTTCTGGCCATTGGTCGACATTTCTCCGCCAAGCGGACAGTGTCCACGAAAGCTGGTCCGCTCCAGGGGCAGTCCCGGGACGAGTCGAAATCGCCAACGATCAGTCGTCCTCTTTGCTATTTGCTAGTTGAGGGTAACAAAAGATGACTAAACGAATCTCTTATTCCGTCGCTCTAGCGCTTTGGGTTTTTCTATTGGCGGGTTGCGGAAGCAACGGCTCATCGAGCAGTCTGGTCGGTTCTCCCGTGCAACCTTTGCGCGTAGCGACAGACCACTCGGCCTCACGACTTTACGTGACGAACTTCATCAACAACACCATCACCGTGTACGACGCGAAAGGTGAGGAAGAGACGACCGTATTCGGGTGGGAGGGCCTGACCAGCCCCACTGGCATTTGGACGGACGGCAGACACTTCTGGGTGACGAATTATGGCGCAAGTGGCCCCGAGGCCGTCAATTTCTACAATAAGAATGGGAAGGGGCCACGGTTTCACAACCGACCACGCCGATGGTGGGGAGTGAATCACCCGTTAGGCATCACGCAGGTCGCGTATACGTTCTACATCACGGACAATGGCGACGACAGAGTCACGGCGTACAGTTCCGTTGGGAAAGAACAGATGCTGTCCGGCTCCTGGTCCGGCCTCGATTCCCCGAACGGCATTGCGTACGACCCGAGCAATGGCTTCCTTTACGTGGCGAATGAGGGCAACAGCACCGTCACGGCGTACGACCAGAACGGAAATGAACAAAGCCTCCCTGGCTCCTGGTCGGGCCTGTATACCCCGCAAGGCATCGCGTACGACCCTACCAACGGTTTCCTCTACGTCACGAACGCCAACAGCACCGTCACGGCGTACGACCAGAACGGAAAGAAAAAATCGCTTTCCGGTTCTTTCCCCGGGCTGAACGGCCCGCAAGGCATCGCGTATGACCCCTATAATGGCTTCATCTACGTGGCGAACTACGGCAACAGCACCATCACCGCGTACGACCAAAACGGGAAGGGAAAATCGCTTTCCGGTTCCTTCCCGGGGCTGGACGGCCCGTACGGTATCGCCATTCGATGTGACCAGGACCTGTTCGGTTGCCATTAATATGCCTCAGGCGTTGGGGAACATTCGCCCAGCGATGCTGCAGGCGCGCTCCCACAACAACTTCGTCGCCACGTATAAACTTAGCCACGACCAAACTGCCGACGTATGATTCGAGCTCTTCGTCTGTCATGAGGAAGCCTTTCTGCGGGCGCTCAGTTAATCGATCGTTTCGGGCAATCCATCCAAAGGTCGTACTGATCGAACAACTGCGGCGTCCGGGATACCTCGCCAAGCTCGGGCCTCGCTGGGTGCGGACACCGGGAGCTCAATCGCGTAGCGATCTCCCTCGACGAGACGTCCAATGTCCTCTTCGCCATGTATGAATTTCAGTTCGACTAGGCGACCAACGTACGGCCGAAGCTCTGCGTCTCACATAGGGCCAGCTTCTTAGTCATCGCTATTTACAGGAACCCCATGTTCAATATCACTCACTGC
>JBAVSO010000040.1:0-3703 GCA_049695635.1 Candidatus Cybelea sp.
TTTCATCACCGTAGCAGAGGCGCAAAGAGCCATACTTACGATGTGCCACCTAGAGAAGACGGCGTCTCCACCGCCCGATGCACTCGAGTATTTGGCCTCAGAGTTGGTACGTATGAGCCAGGCTGAACTGCCCAGCCTCGCGACGCGCGTCAGCGCGTAAGCGGTTCAACGATCCGGCGGCTGCAACTCGAGCGGCTACTGAAAGCCGTCGTTGTCAACCACGGCATCCGGGTCTCGCGCAGGCGTGGCCGTAAAACGGGTGCCGTCCGACGGTGTGGGAGGGCGGCGGCTTCACAGCTGCCCCTTACCCGATTGGTAGCGTGGAACGAAACGTCGCTAAGCTAACGTCACGTTTTCATGCAGTGAATTGCAACCCTCGTCGTTTTGCCCTTTGAATCCGTCGCAGTGGAGTCGTCGGTCGTCTCGGTGTCGCTGACTTTCGTTATTACGTCCGAGCCGCTACTGCCGTCGAAATTTTTGTTCGCCCAGGCTATTGTGTTGCCTTGCCACCCGGCGACGAACTAATCCCGTAACCTCCCGCGCTGTCCGCGCCAACCTGAACCCATTGCTTGATCGAGCTATCGTAGGTCGTGCAGTTCGTGCTCTTACCGGCACTAATCCATGCTGCCAGAAACCACTTCCGCCCGTGGAGCGAGAACTATAACCACCGACGGCCCCATTCAAGCCTGGGCTATCTCTCGCCGGCTGCGTAGCGGGAGCGCGATCGGGCCAGAATAACATCACTCAGTGTCTCGTTTTGGCGGGGTCACTCCAACCGCGACAAAAAGACATCTTAGTCTCGAAGCATCCGCTTCGGGGCTTCCTCCTCATGGTCGCTTAGCCGCGATGTGAGCTCGTTACGGCTTGAGTTGACGGATCAAGAAGTCGGTAGAAGCCTGATACTGCTCTACCAATTCGGACCAAACTTGGTTCTCGTGCGGTTCATTCGGGTACGCCAAGGTTTCTACATGGACGCCGCGGTCCCGCAGGCGCGTCGCGAGATCGACTCCTTGGGTAAAGGGGGAGTTGCGGTCGTCGTCTCCTTGCGATAAGAAGACCGGAGAACGCCACGTTTCGAGCGAAGCGACCGGCGACCATTCGTACATTTGCTTGCGTTGCGCCGCGGTGCCGAGGGGAATCCCTCCGTTGAAGCCGTCAATCCACGCGACCAGGTTGTGGACCCCCGCGTAGTCCGATCCGGCTTTAAAAAGGTCGGAATTCCGGGCTAAAGCCATAGCGGTGAAGTAACCGCCAAACGAAAGACCGTAGATCCCTAAGCGTTTTGGATCAACGTCCGAGCGATGATCCAACCAATGTGCTCCGGCGAGCACGTCTTGATACCCCCTTGCCTTCCAATACGCGCGTGGTACGCGAAAATTATGCCCGTACATAATGCCGCCGCGGTAGTTGATCGAAAGAACGATAAAACCGCGATTGGCGAGATATTGATTAGATTCATAGAGGTTCGTATAAGCCTCGAAGTAGTGAAAGCCGGGTAGCATCTGGCGCTCCGGACCGCCGTGCACGAAAATTATTGCCGCGTGCTTAGCGCTGCCCCCGCGGGGTAGGATCAGCTGCGCGTGGATCAGGAGACCGTCAGGAGCCCGAAAGGTGACGAGTTGCGGCTGGACGAGATCGCCGCTTGGGAAGTCCGCCGGCGTGGGTTCTCCGACGAGTACCGTTGCCGAACGCCCCCCGATCGTTACCATCGGTGGGACGGTATAACCCGCATTGACGTATGCAAATCCACCATTCGCCATGGGCGTCGGCGACCATTGGTCGTCGGTTCCGGAGGTCAAGGCCTGCGGTTGTCCATCGGTACCAACCTGCCAAATGTGGCGTCGGTCGATGTCGCCCTCGTTCGTTGCATAGATTAGCGCTGTGCGATCGAGCGACTCGGCGACCGTTTCGACATCGAAGGCGCCGGCCGTTAGAATTTTCGCGTCGCCGCCGTCCGCGGAGACCTGATAGAGATGCTCCCAGCCGTCCCCTTCCCACGGAAAAGCGATCCGGTTACCCGACATCCACCACAGATAATTATTACTCGTCGTGTAGAACTGCACCCCCGTACCCCGGTGGGCCTGCCAAACGCTATGCCCTCTGCCCGTTCTTGCATCTGCAACCATTATCGACCATGGGTCCTGCGCCGGTGTTGAGTACGGCGACTCGTCGTCCCGATCGCCGGGAACTCGCACGAAGGCCACGCGGCTTCCGTCGGGGGACCAGGCGGCTCCGTCATCGGATGTAAAATCCGGCGCGGCGTAGATGTATTTCTCTTCTTGCGGTGTGTAGATGACGATGAACGAGTGTGCCTTTCGATAGTTGGTAAATGCGATGGACGTCCCATCAGGCGACCATGCAAGATCTCCGACTTGACCGCGAATCACTAGAGTCTCCGGTTTTGACGGCAAATATCCGGTCGCGCTCCTCGCGAGCTTGGACATCTGGAGCGCTCCAGCACTCGTTACCCACGCCACCGCTGAGCCAGTTGGTGATAGTGTAACCTGGCTGCCTTCGCCGATAAGAATTGGCTTGCCACCGTTGATGCCGACGATATAGACGCCTCGTATCGGAGGCGGAATCAGCGATAGGGGGTTGATGTTATCATCGCCGCTGTTATCTTGCGTGCCGCCACGCATAAAAACCACCCCGTCATTTTTGGGAGTTATGGCGACATTATCGATGTCTTGCCCATCATCGCTGCCATAATCAGTGATCTTGTGAACCGCGCCACCTGCATTCGTGTACAGATTTCGCATACCGCGCAGATGCACTTTCCAGACCAGTACCGTTCCATCAGGCGAAGCTGTGAGATTATCTACGAAGGGTGCGCTGAGTACGTCTGCCATCGAGAACGTTGACGCTCGAACGTTTACCGGGTGCAGCATAGACGCGAGCGCAAGAAGCGCAACTGTGGGCAGCGTGAAGCGCATGGACCCTCCTAAAATTAAGCTAAACTAAAATTGAAAATGCGATGCTTTCTGCTTTTTACGGGCGGCGGATAGCACTCCCGCTTTAGATTCGGAAGTGCCCGTAAAACCCAAAGCACCGTTTCGAAAGCCGCTTCGGCCGACGGTTCCGTAGCCACGGCGCTGTGCGGGTTTTCGCATTTTCGTGTCCCGCTTAGTCTTCTCGAATCCCGGGCGAGTTTTGCGGAATCCGTCATACGGCCCTTAGACGAAGTGCGAGGACGGTGGCTGTGCCAGCCGGCCCCAAGTGGACTGATGCTAGTGACGGGCCCGCGGGAAACGGGCCCGTCCTTCGCGCCAATTAATGTTTGAAGCTACCTGAGGCTGATCGCTGCACCGACTGGCTCGGAGATCTGACTTCCACCGTTATGGTGCGTAGGGCTGCCGCCGGCCGGAAACGGCCAGTTGTACTCGGCGTTGACACCCTTGCAGTAGTGCTCGTAGTCGCCGCCAAGGAGGTTCTTCCCACCGACGGGGTTGATGATGCCCTGGCCCATGTCGCACACAGGTTTCCCTTCCGAGTTTTTGAGGGTGGTCGTGCCTGTGATCGTTCCTGATGAGCTCGAGATTGAAACCGCGTAGACGCAGGTTTGCGAGAGATGTTTACATTCTTGATCTCCAACCGCGAGATAACCGCCCGGTGTATACCACTGCACGAAGCCCGGGAAGTCAATCGGGCCGCCGCTAATGCTGATGGTGGTCATCGTGGCGCCGACGCAACCGGCTGCACATTC
>JBAVSO010000041.1:0-6923 GCA_049695635.1 Candidatus Cybelea sp.
GCTCTGTATCGGTGAGCCACGGCGCGCTCGCAGCGAGCCTACCGCTTTCGGGTAACGCCAACGTCTATCCGAGCCTGCTCTTAGTCATTGGCGTCTCGCCCAGCTCGCAATTTCAGATTACCGCGCCATCCGCAGTAAGTGTAAACACCGCTCGTCTCGGCACTTTTTCCGCCTCGTCCGACACCTCATTCAACTATAAACAGCGTGTGTTTTTCAGTTCGACCGCGTTCACGCAGCTCGCGATTGATCTCGGCTACACGGCACCGACCAACGGCGGTGGCAATACGAGCCCCGGGCCCGCCTATCAGATTCAACTCGACGTCGCACAGCCATTAAATGCTAACGTATCGGTCGGACCTTGGTGGACGTTTAAGAATTCGCTCTCGACATCGCTTTCTGGCGGCAGCGCGCGAGGGTAAGAGTGATCCCCTTGGAATCTGGTTCGCGTGGTCGCCGCAAAACGGTAGTTTCGAGTTCCTTCCGGTCATCTATCACAGCGTCAATCCTAATAGGACGGCTTGGATTGGTCAGGTCGTGCAGTTGTTGAGTCGCCACTTGAGCGTCGCAGTGACGTACGGAGGAACTGAGACCGCGACACAGAGCAACGGGCCTTTCGCGCCGAGCCTTAACTTCGCGGCAAATAGCAGCCCACGCATCTTCGGCGTCAACTTCTACTACTTGATAAACGAGAGCAACCTTCCGCCCGCCCCGCCTCAGGCAAAGCCGACACCGACGCCGGCGCCGGCGGCAGCCCCAACTCCGCTGTGGTGGCGTTTCAACGGCCAGCCCGTAGGCAACGGCTGGACATCGCCGTCGAACAACGCCGCATTCGGAACAGACCACTATCATCGCGCCGGCGCCGTGAAGGCCGATCCATACGACAACAAGCGCAACGAGACGATGTATTTTTACACGGACACCGACACGCAGCTGCGGCAGCTTGTGGGTAAGTCCTCATACACAATCTCCTTCTCCAAGGGAGAGCTACCGACGGTTAAGGGCTTTTGGTCCCTGACTATGTACGACCCCGCAGCACTTCTTCTACCCGAATCCATTGAAGCGCTATGCGCTGGGCACCAAAAACAAGACATTGAAGGGCAGCTCGGACGGCTCGCTTACTACCTATTGGCTCGATCAGGCAGGCCTCGACGGCGCTTGGAAACCACCGGTAATTACTCGCGATGAAGTTCACTAAAGGAGATAACATGGCAGCTAACCCGACGCAACCTGGGAGTATTAAGCCAAACGTCGTGTTCATTTTAGGCGATAATGTCGGATATGGTGATCTTGGTTCCTATGGTGGGGGCGAACTGCGCGGTGCGCCGACGCCACGGCTCGACGAACTCGCGCGCGAAGGTTTGCGCCTTACGCAGTTTTTGGTAGAGCCGGCGTGCACCCATCGATGGCCACGGCGACGCAGGGGCGGCGGGTTATGGCGGTGCAGACATAGCGATTTTCGATAAGAACGGCAAGCCGCTCACGCCTCCTGACGGCGTCAATTTCAACCACCAACTCGGGCTAATGCAAGGAATTATCGTTGCACCAAACGGTGACGTGTGGGCCCTCGGCCTCTCAAAAAACCAGCTTCTCCATTTTCCGAAGGGCGATTGGAAGAACGGACGCATCGTCTGCCCAGGGCCGCGACGTCGAGCCTTGTAAGTCGATGGCCGGCCCATTTAGCCTGGCGATCGATCAACAAGACCGCATTTGGGTCGGGAACGCGTTTGGCGATTTCGTCACCCGCTTTCCGGCCGCCGATCCAAGTAAGGCCGAGACGTTCAAGACCGCCGGCGGAAGCTCGAGCGGCCTGAACGTGGACCAGCAAGGCAACGTATGGGCAACAAACCGATTTAAGGCGCCCGGGTCTGGCGCAGTCGTCGAAAAGGCGGTGACGACGCTGCAAAGCGGAGGCAATGGCGATGAAGTCCTCACCTTGTCGACGCTATGCGGCGCCCAAGGAGTAACGGTCTTCTACGGATTGGCTAAGCCCGTGCGCGTCCCGCAAATCGGTCCGAGCCAGCCAGAATGACGTACAAACATCTTGCGGCCGCCGCAGCAATGATTGCCGGCGTCATCGCGGCCGCGCCGGCTCGTGCGCAAACGCCCGCGACGGCACCGGCTCCCGCGGCAACCGCATCGCCGGGCGAAGACACGCATCCGGAAAACGGAGGATTCGATCCGAGTAAGCTGACACCCGAGCAAAGAGAAGCGCTCCAGTTGGCGATCGTCAAGATCTCGCAGAATCCGGTCGGGAACATCACCGTCTTTCCGTTCCAGAATAACTTCAACTACGGTTACGGGCCGTACACACGCCTTCAATACAATCTCAACGTGCAACCAGTCTTCCCAATCATGCTGAGTCAGAACTGGACCCTCGTAGCGCGGACGATCATTCCGGTCCTCAATCAACCGTCGTCCGCACCGCCGACCGTCTGTGCGTCGCCGTTCGGGTGCCCGTCGACGTTTGGTTTGAGCGATGTGCAAGAGCAACTCTTCTTCGGTCCCAAAACAAAGCCGGGCGAGTTGATTTGGGCGGCCGGGCCGATCTTTCAGTTTCCGAGCGCAACGCCGAGTGCGCTTGGCTCCGCGAAGTGGGCTGCGGGTCCAACTGTCGTAGTTCTGGTGATGCCCGGGAAGTGGGTCATCGGTGCGCTCACATCGCAGCTTTGGTCGTTCGCTGGTCCGGCAACCCGCTCCAACGTAAGCTCCTTTCTCCTTCAGCCATTCGTCAACTACAACCTCAAGGCGGGCTGGGCGTTAACGACGGCACCGATCATCACGGCAAACTGGGTTTCAACACAAAACAAATGGGCCGTGCCAGTGGGGGGAGGCATTGCGAAGACGTTCAAGGACGGAGGTCAACTGATGCAGCTTTCCGTTCAGTACTACACCTGGGTCACACGCCCGCTGGCTTCGCCACAGACGGACCTGAAAGTTACTTGGAGCCTGCTATGGCCCGTTAAGCGCGGCATCGACATTCAGCAGCTGCTCCAAGAGTCGAAATAGATGAAAGTCAAAATCGGCGAGTAATCCTGTTTAGCTCTTGCGCTTTTGCTTCCCAGTTGCAGCGTACAGGCGCGGATCTGAATTGAAAAGGGCACGCGGCGCTCCGGGAATGCCAAGCAGGCATCTGGTCGCGTACGACAATCTTACGACAATTCGCGCGGAAGCTGGCGGAAAACGCGGACGCTAGGAGCCTGTAGGGTTTTGTAGTCCGAAGTCTGCTACAATTCGGGAGTGAGCGATCATTTCAAACCGCTTGATCGGGAGACGTTGTTCTTGCTTCCGCCCAGCGTACAGGATTGGCTGCCAGAAGGACACTTGGCGCGATTCATTGCCGAGATCGTCGCAAAGCTCGACCTGAGCGCATTGCGAGCGAAGTACGCCGGTCGAGGAGATGAGGCATATCAGCCGGAGATGTTGGTGGCGTTACTCTTCTACGGCTACGCGACCGGGACGTTTTCGTCGCGAAAACTTGAGCGGGCGACCTATGATTCGGTCGCCTTTCGTTTTATCGCCGCCAACCAGCATCCCGAGCACGACACCATTGCAACCTTTCGTCGGCGCTTTCTCTCGGAAGTCCAGGCCTGCTTTCGTCAGATTCTGTTGATCGCTGCCGAAAGCGGCATGTTGAGAATTGGCCGGATCACCCTCGATGGCACTAAAGTCAAGGCCAACGCTTCCAAGCACCACGCGATGAGTTACGCACATGCCGGCAAGCTCGAACGCCGGATCAAGAACGAGATTGATCGGCTGCTTCGCATGGCCGAGAAGGCCGACGAGCGTGACCTGCCCGACGGCATGGACGTTCCGGCTGAGCTGGCCCGGCGCGAAGCGCGATTGCAGGCGATCGCCGAAGCAAAAGAGCGCATCCGTGAGCGAGAGCAGCAACGCGTCGCCCAAGAGCAAGCTGCGTACGACCAGCGGATGGCACAACAAACGGCCGATGAGGAAAACACTGGGAAAAAGAAAAGGGGACGCAAGCCCAAGCGCCCATCGCGGGCGATGAATCCCAACGCTCAGATCAACCTGACCGACGAAGCATCGCGGATCATGCCGAGCGCCGGCGGCTTCGAGCAAGCCTACAACGCGCAAAATACAATCGACTGCACTTCCAGGTTGCTCATCGATGTGGACGTCAGCCAACACGCGGACGACTGCGCGCTGCTTGAACCAGCGCTCGACCGAATTGCGGCGCTGCCGCAAGAACTTGGAAAGACCAGCGAAATCCTGGCCGATGCCGGTTACCACAGTGCCCGAAACGCGGCGATCTGCGAGCAACGGGCGATCACCCCGTATATCAGCCCAGGTCGTGAACGCCATGCCGGCGGGCTTGCGCGTTTTCAAATGCCTCGACCGTTGCGGAGCGAGGCGGCTCCTCATGAACGAATGACGTATCGATTGCGCACGCAGGAGGGACGCGCGATCTACGGGCAGCGGAAAAGCACCATTGAGCCTGCGATCGGAATCATCAAGAGCGCAATGGGCTTTCGGCAATTCTCTCTGCGCGGGTATGAAAAAGTCCAAGGCGAGTGGAAGATCGTTGGTGCCGCTTACAATCCCAGACGAATGCACGTCCTGATGAAAAAAGCGGCAAAGGAAGGATGACAAAGCACTCAAGCCGGGTTTGCAACTTTAGTGATGACGCCAAGTGCGAAACGAGCCGCTTTGGCTCATTTCCTCTGCTCAAACCCTACAGGCTCCTAGCGGACCGAAAAATCAGCCTCGAAAAACCTGACCTAGCAACAAAAATGCGCTATTTCTTGCGTTTTGTAAGCACGATAGGTTTTGAGGGGCGTTTACTTGGCATGTAAGGGGTCCGGGGTTCGAGTCCCCGCATCTCCACCAACGCAAAACGCCCGATTCCTTGAGGGATTTCGGCGTTTTTGTTTTCGCAGGCCAAACGATGCGGGCGCGCTTACGGAAGTTGGTCTAACAGCAGACGCGTTCCAGCGGCCAAGCTTGAGGAGCAACCTGACTCCTTGCATTTCATGCAAGGGGTCGGGGGTTCGAGTTCCCGCGTCTCCACCATCCGAACGCCTTACTCGGTTGCCAGTTTAACAGTAGTTGACCGTCGTTCAATGGCTCCAACCCGGCCTTCGACGCCCAGTGGCCTTTAGGCCAGTTTCACCCTTTCAAATCGGATTCCGTCACGACCGAGTTACAGCATGCCTTCATCTGCGGTAAGCCGATCAACGCTGTCCTCCGTCTCGGCGAGTGTTCACTAGTCCCGGGAGATCCGCTGCATTTTCATATCGAGGATTTTCGTTCGATCCCTGCTCGACCACGTAGACGTTTCGCCGGCCATCAACGGCGACGCCCTGCGGATTCGCAAATCCAGCTAGCGTCCCGACGAGCCTCAGCGTTCGGGAATCGTAAATCTGTACATTACCGAGTGAGTATCGCGCGACGTAGAGAAGCTTGGCTCCGGTCGCGCCCCGCGAAATCCAGCTGTGGCTGCCGGTCGCGGGCCGATTTGCTGCCTGCGGAGCCGACATCGCGCCGCCGCATCCTACGACCAGCCCGATTGCAGTCGCTCCGACTATGCACTGAAATCGCTCGTAGCGCACCATCGCCTCCTCGTGTCTCGACAAGTTCGACTGCGTGGGGTACGACGATGGTGCCATTTTATAAAGAACCGTGAAGGTGCGGCTCGAATTCCCCGGATCCGGCGTTTGGTTGAGTAGCGACTTGAACGTGCGTCGGTAGATTCCCGTTCGAGGTCGCACAACGGAACGTCGCCCAGCGGCGGTTCAATCCAGTATCGCACGTACTTTGCGCCACGGTAATACTGGTTGGGCCAGGCGGTGCGCGTCTCGAGTACGAATAGCTCGGTATACAACACACGGCTTTGCACTTTAGGCTCATCCTCCTCGCCGGCATTCTAGTCGTTCTGCCGTTGCAGATGTCAGCGTGCACCTACCGCAATGAGAGCGCGAGCTGGGGAACGCTCCACGAAATGACGATCGCGCGAATCAACGATCCGGTTTCGCTCAATCCGCTCTTCGAATCTGCTCAGCCGGACATCGACTTGGCGCAACTCTATGCCGAGCCGTTGGTCGGGCTGAGCTCATCGAACGCACCCGTTCCCGTGGTTGCCAGGCGCGTCCCGACGGTCGAAAACGGCGACATCTCGCGGGACGGCCGCACCATCAGCTACCACCTACGCCACAATGAGCGCTTTGCCGACGGCGTGGCGCTCACATCCGCGGACGTTGCGTTCACGTACCGCGCGATCATGGATCGGGCCAACCCGGTTGCTGAGGTCCAACCCTACCGCATCATCGAGCGCCTCGACACACCCGACCCGTTCACCGTCGTCTTGCACCTGCGGCGACCGTGGGGCGCGGCCGTCGCGGCGTTGTTTGCAGAGAGCGATTATATTTACGGAATCCTGCCGGCACATGCGTTTGCGAGCACCAATCTCGCTCGCGCCGCGTGGAACGAGCATCCCTTCGGAAGCGGACCATTTCGGGTCGTTCAGTGGCGGCGCGGTGACGAAATAGTCCTGGAACCCAATCCGTACGCGCGGCGCAAACCGCACCTTCTGCGCTTGATTCTAAAGATTGTACCCGACCGAAATACTCAACTCTTGCTGTTGCGCACGCATGCGGTGGACGTCATGGATTACGTCGCCGACTTCCAGACCGTCCAATTACATTCGTTATCGGGGTTGCGGCCCGTACGAACGGAGAAGAACTCAACGGCATATCTTGCCTTCAATACGCAACGGCCACCGACGAACGACATTCGTATCAGGCGCGCGGTACTCGAGGCGATCGATAGGCCGGCGATCGCAGCAAAGTTTTACAACCGTAACTGGCCGCTTGCCACGACAGAGATTCCCGCGATCCTCTGGGCGCATGACCCCTCGATACAGCCGAACGCATTCGATCCGAGCCGCGCCGCCCGCGACTTGAATG
>JBAVSO010000042.1:0-18396 GCA_049695635.1 Candidatus Cybelea sp.
AAGTGGATTGGTGCCCGCAACGAACGGCGAGCCTTTTACTTTTTTCAGCGTGCCACTCGTTGCATCGATGATATAAGCGGAAACATTATTGGAGCCGAAATTGGCCACGTATGCGAATTTGCCAGCAGGGTCAATTGCCATACGATAGGGCTCGGTACCCGCCCCAAACGGCGACCCCGCGAGCGGCGTCAGCGCGCCGCCGGCCGCGATTGAATAAGCGGAAACATTCTTGGAGCCAAAATTAGCTACATACGCGAACTGAACTGCGCCGTCCGGGCTACCACGTTGATGCGCGACCGGCTGGGTCGCGCCGGACGGACTAAGTGGCAGGGTCTGCGAGCCCGGCGTTGTGTTGGAGCAGCCCGCGAACAGCACAGCGAGGAGTGCGATCGATGCACGATTTTCGGCCGCTAATGATAGGCGCATGGTGCTAATTCTCCGTTTCTTCATAGCTTTACGATTAAAACGCGCCGATGCCATTGGGCGTCCCCCACCCGGTTGGGCCGGAGTAGGTTCCGAACTCGTCGCTTCCTGCAGTGCAAAGGTAGCTGCCCCTTAAACGAGCAGGGCAATCATTGTTGCCGCTGCCGATGATGTGCACGTCCTCCTGGAGTTTCTTTTTGCTCAGCGTCCAGAAGATTTTGCCACCATCTTGTTTGTCGGCGTTGCCTGCAAGCGCGAAAGCGCCGGCGACAACCGGCGTCGAAATGCTCGTGCCGGAAACAGTATACCAGCCTGGTTCTCTGTACGTATCGTACTCCGCGACGTTCCAAGCAACGGCCGCCACATCGTTGGCCGTCCGTCCCGAGCAGCCGGGATCGTGTTGCCACGAAGGTTTGGCTATTTCCGTCGCGCAGCCGCCGCCCGTGTCGGGCCAGACGACTTCGTTGTAGATCGAACCGCTTTTCGACAGAATCGTACCGCCGACCGAGACGACGGTCGCGTATGCCATCGGAGCCGCAGTGCCGTAACCGTCGTCACCCGCGGCGGCAACGTAGGTTATGCCTGGTGTGTCGAAGGCTGTGGATGGGCAGCCGCTGGTAGAGCAGCCGTAGCTGTTACTGATAATGTGTGCGCCCAGCTTCACGGCTTCGCGCTCTGCCTTTATGTTATCCCTACGGCCGCCAGGGCTTGTCTCGACCAGGTAGATCGTGCAGTTCGGACAGCTTGCCGAAACCATCTCGACATCGAGGTCGATCTCAGAGCCCCAGCCCACGTTGCCTTTGGGATAGTGGCTCTGTTGACCGTCCTGATTGTACTTGTAGAACTTCGCCCTCGGCAGACCATAATGCCGGCGGTACACCGCGAGGTCCGAGGCGACGTTGGGGTTATCGTCGGAATCGACGACTGCGACAATCTGCCCCGAGCCTTTGCTCGACGAGGGGAGGTTGTAGGCCGCCTCGATATCTCGCGCGCCAAGTCCATACACTTTGCCTTGAGAGTTCTCATTTAAGATTAGCAGCTGGCACTGCATCTCGCCGGGGCCGGCTTCCGGACAGGCGCGACGCGCAAGGTTCTGCGCTTGCCACTGCGGGATTGGATGTGTCTCCGACGTCGATTGGCCGATCGGCCCCAGCACGCCAACGGAACCGCCGGCGTTGCAGCCCGCGATTGCGAGTGCGCCAGCAAACGACGCAAACAGTCTCAACCTTCGCAGCATAAAAGCTCCTTCGCAAACCTCATCATTCGAGTTTATTATCTCGCCGCTGGACCGTTAACGACACGGACAGCGCTGTGACAACGCCCGCACAACCGCTTCCGGACCAGCCGCTGAGGGGGCGGCCCCGTTCCCCGCGAAGGCCTCAGCGACGTGAAGAGTGAGCAGCGCCCATCCAACTTTGGAAGCCTGTTGCGGCGTCACCGACTCGGTGCCGGACTCTCGCAGGAAGCCCTCGCGGAGCGCGCTCGGATGAGCATCAGCGGCATCAGCGCCCTCGAACGCGGCCATCGCAGAACGCCGCAGTTCGAAACGCTCGCGCTCTTGAGTGGCGCGCTTGCGCTCACCGAGGAGCAGCGGCGCGAGCTCGTGGCAGTGGCTCAGTTCGAGACGGTGGCGGGCGGCGCTTCGATTACCGTCGGGCCTTGGCCAAGCCTTGGACCTGCGAAGCTGCCGCTGGCGCTGACGCAATTTGTGGGTCGAAAAGCTGAGCTCGACGAGATCGCTTCGCTCGTGGGCGAGCATCGGTTCGTCACAATTACTGGTGCCGGCGGCGTTGGCAAAACGCAGACGGCGCTACGAGCAGCGACGGCGTTGAGCGATGCGGAAGGTACTGTCGGTTTCGTCGGGCTCGCAGCGATCGGAGACGCATCGCTTGTTACGACGGCGATCGCCAACGCGCTCGGCGTCCAAGAGGTTCCGCATCATCCGCTGCTCGAGACGCTGGTGGCATTTCTGAAAAACAAGACGGCACTGCTTGTCCTCGACAATTGCGAGCACGTGGTTGCCGAAGCTGCGACCGTCGCCGATTCTCTGCTGCGCGGCTGCCCGAATCTGCGAATTCTTGCCACGAGCCGAGAACCGCTTCTGGCGGCGGGCGAGCGCACCTACCGTCTGCCGTCGCTCGACGACAGCGAGGCGGTCGCGCTCTTTGCCCACCGCGCACAAGCCGCCGACGCTCATTTTACGCTGACCGACGAGAGACAGCCGATCGTGGGCGAGATCTGCCGGTATCTGAGTGGCATTCCGCTGGCGATCGAGCTTGCCGCCGCGCGAGTAACCGTTTTGCCGGTGCGAGCGTTAGCGAAAGCACTGAACGACCGCTTCCAGGTTTTCGTCGGGGGCGATCGCACTGCGCCGCCGCGTCAACGCACGATGAACGCCACGATCGACTGGAGCTACGAACTTCTTGATGCACCTGAGCAGCGGCTGTTCGAGCGTCTCTCGGTTTTCGCGGGCGGCTGTACGATCGAGGCCGCGATGACCGTGTGCGAAGGTGGCGACCTCACTGCGGATGACGTGCTACCCTTGATTTCGTCGCTGGTCGGCAAGTCGCTGGTTGTGGCAGACTTAGAAGGATACGAGCCGCGCTACAGATTGCTCGAGCCGTTCCGCGAGTACGCCCGCGAAAAACTGAAATCGCGGGGAGAGGAAGCGGCCGTCGCGCGCAGGCATGTCCGTGCGTATCTCGAGCTTGCCGAGTACCACGCTACAAAGTGCGGCGACCAGCATTCTACGATCCACTACGAACGCAGCGGAATCGAGATCGCAAACTGGCGCGCGGCCGTCCAATGGGCTCTAAACGAGCGCAATGACGTGCTGGCCGGCCAGCGCCTGGTCGCGGAACTGGTTTGCTCGTGGGGAGGCGGCGCCGTCCTCAACGATGGGAGGCGCTGGGTCCCCGCTTGTTTCGACCGCATCGATGAGGAAACGCCCCCAGATGTGATTGCGAAGCTGAGCCACGCGGAGGCAGCAATCGCGATGCACCTTCACACTCATGACAAGCTGCAGCTCGCGGGTGCCCAGAAAGCCATTGCATATTACCGCGAGCTCGGCGATGAGCTGCGCCTCGTTCGGGCGATCGATATTGTCGGGTTAGCGTTCAACGTCCTCAGTCGCAATACCGAGGCGCGGGCGATCCTCGAAGAGGGTCTGCAGATTGCCCGCAAATTGGGCTATCCTCGCTACATCGCCCAAATTTTGCGCAGTCTCGTATACGTGGGTATGGACGAGGGCGACTTCGTTGCGGCTCGTGAATGCCTTACGGAGGCTTTACAGCTTATCGAAGCGGTGGACGATCAAATCCAGCTCGAAGGCGCAATAACGGAGCATGCACAGCTCACATTTCTCAGCGGCAACCCCGAGTCAGCGGTACGCGAGTTAACTGATTTCCTTGCAAAAGGTCGTTGTTTCTACTCGCCCAGAAGCATGACCGTATACACGCAAATCCATCTCTCGGAATACCTTATCGTACTTGGCCGATACGAAGAAGCGCAAGAGTACGCGCGCGAAGCGGTCGAGACCGCGCGTGAGCAACACTTGGACATGTATTTTGCGAAGTCGCTCGGACGTCTCGCCACGATCGCGGTCCTTCGTCCAGCAGGCTGCGAATCGCATGTGCACGCCACGGCTGCAAAGGTCCTCGGCTTCACCGACGCGCTTTTCACAGCTTTGGGGGTCGAAACGGAGCGTTACGCCCAGCACGAACGGGTTTGCGCGACGTTGTGCGATGCGCTAGGTGCAAGCGCCGTCACGAGTCTGATGGCCGATGGCGCGACGATGACCGAAGACGAGGCCGTCGCGGCAGCGACGGCTTTATAGGTGGTTGCTCGTCTGCTGTTCACGTGTCTCTTCGCTTGTGGCATGGCCGGGTGCACGAACCGGGCCTCGACGCCGCAGCGTTCGGACCTGCTCACCATCGCGGCCATGAGAGAGCCCACGTCACTCAACCCGCTCTACCTGCAAGGCTCCGATGCGGTAGACATCGCTACTCTCGGCTATTCCTTCTTAACGAGCTACGACGCGCATGGCGGGATCATCACCGACGCTGCGACGGCCGTACCGACGATCGCTAACAGTGGGATCTCTCGTGACGGTAAACGCATCGTCTTTCACCTACGTCGCGACATCACATGGCAGGATGACCATCCTTTGACAGCCCGAGACGTCGTCTTTACCTACCGCGCGATAATGAATCCGTCGAACGCCGTCACGTCGCGAAGCGGCTACGATCGTATTGCTCGAGTTTGGGCGCGTGATCCGTACACGGTCGTCGTGGAGCTACCGCGGCCATACGCGCCGATTGTGACGGCTTTTTTCGGCGGGGAGAGCAACTATCCAATTCTGCCCGCTCATTTGCTCGCCCGGTATGCGAGTCTGAATCATGTGGCGTTCAATGACGCGCCAATCGGATCGGGTCCCTATCGGTTTACAAAATGGGTTCGTGGCGAGCGGCTCGACCTCACCGCCAACGACCGCTATTACAGAACAAAACCCGCAATTGAGCACCTTCGCCTTCGTTTCATCCACGACCCATCGACGGTTGTCAACGAGCTGATGACCCAAGAGGTCGACGCAACCTTCGACGATCCGATTCCTTCAACAATCCCGGCCTTGCGGTCGCTTCCAAATCATCGCGTGATCGCGACATTGCTTCCAAATTTTGGCGCAATTCTCTTCAACATGAGCGATTCGGTCATGAAGGACCCGGCGATACGCCGTGCCTTCACTTCGGCAATCGATCGCCGCACGCTCGTGGCAAAGGCCGCCTTCGGACTGTACGATGCGGATACGGGCATGCGAGGGATGTTCACGTGGGCATTTGATCCCAGTGCAGGCACGATCGCCTACGATCCGATTCGGGCGCGGACGCTTCTGGCCCGTGACGGTTGGGTCCCGGGCAACGATGGGATTCGAGTTAAGGACGGACGCCGGCTAGAGATACAGCTGATTTTTAGCGCGCAGTTCTCCATTGCGAATGAAATTGTTCCCCTGTTGATCGAGGGAGTGCGAGCCGTCGGCATCGACCTCGTTACGAGGGCTTACGACCGGAGTGAGCTATTCGCACTCGACGGGCCGCTCAATCGAGGAAGGTTTCAAGCCGCACTCATGGGGTTCGGGAGCGCCGTTGACCCAGATCCCTCGACATGGATATCGTGCGACCAGCGCGCCCCCAAAGGAACCAACTTTTCTCGCTATTGCAGCGAAGCCGTAGACCGGGCTTTGGGACGTGCGACATCCGTGTACGACCGCGCCGGACGGCGGCGTGTCTACGGCTTTATTCAGCGGCGACTTTTAGCGGACGTACCCTACGATTTCTTGTGGCAATCCCCCGAGATTGACGTCATCCCTTCGCGCCTGCACGGCTTCGAGCCGTCGGTGGTCTCGCCGTACAACTCGGCCGCGCATTGGCGGCTGTAGGAAATCACCACATCATATCGCTGTGGCGCTGGTTTCCCTAATACGGAAAAGCGAGGTGCCGCAGGGTCCCTGCTTCTTCGGCATCGGTCGCCATTCGGTTGCCATACGGTGCCAATCCGAACGTCGTCCGGCGACCGCCGACGACGCCGGACAAGACGGTGGTTTGAGCGAAACACCTTACGGCACAGGACGAAAACTCACTCGTCGTCATCGGAAGACACGCCGCGAGATGACCGTCGAACAGGTTCGAGTCTCTTTGCTGCTGCTGTCGGTGGTTATACTTCTCGGTCCACGGACAAGGGGGAAGATGCGGGTCATTCTTCGACGGGCTCAGGATGACAGGGGACGCGTCTCAGGATGACAAGGAACACCGCGTCAGAATGACAAGGGTGGGACGTTAAGAGCGTGCAAAGCTATTTGGCGTGAAGAGCCGCGCGGAGAAATATGAAGAGCTCGAGCGCAAGCGCGTGCAGGCGGCGATGCCGGCGGGCGCCGACGCGGTTGCCAAACAGCACGAGCGCGGCAAACGCTCGGCCCGCGAGCGAGTCGAGGCACTCGTCGATGACGACTCCTTCGTGGAGTTCGACCGTTTCGTTGTGCACCGCACCAACGCGTTCGGGCTGGACGAAAAGGAGTTCCTCGGCGACGGCGTCGTCACGGGGCGTGCTACGATCGACGGGCGACAGATCTTCCTCTTCTCTCAAGATTTCTCGGTGCTGGGCGGATCACTCGGGGAAGCTTTTGCGGAGAAGATCTGCAAAGTCATGGACCTTGCGCTGCGCACCGGCTCGCCGCTGATCGGAATCAATGACTCGGGGGGAGCCCGCATTCAAGAGGGGGTCGTTTCGCTCGGAGGTTACGCCGAGATTTTTTGGCGCAACGTTGCGGCCAGCGGCGTAATTCCGCAGATCAGCTTGATTGCCGGGCCCTGCGCCGGCGGCGCCGTATATTCTCCGGCAATCACCGACTTTATCCTAATGACCGAGAAGATCTCGCAGATGTTCATCACCGGTCCCGAGATCATCAAAACGGTTACCGGCGAAGAGGTGACTTTCGAAGAACTCGGCGGCGCGACGACTCACGCAACGCGCAGCGGCGTAGCGCACCTTGTCGCGACCGACGAAGAAAATCTCTTCGAGCTCACTCGGGCACTCTTCTCCTTCGTCCCACAGAACAACCGCGAAAGCCCGCCGCAGTACGATAGCGACGACGATCCGCATCGTTTGGTCGCGGCGCTCGACGGCGTGGTCCCAGATGCGCCGAATAAACCCTACGACATGCACGAGGTGATCGAAGGTGTCGTAGATTACGGAGACTTTCTGGAGATTGCGCCGCTCTACGCGCAGAACATCATCTGCGGGTTCGGGCGCGTCAGCGGACAGACCGTCGGTATCGTTGGAAATCAGCCGAACGTGCTCGCCGGCGTGCTCGACACCCGATCCTCCGTAAAAGCCGCGCGCTTCGTGCGCTTTTGCGATGCATTCAACATTCCGCTGGTCACCTTCGTTGACGTGCCCGGTTTTCTGCCCGGTACGGATCAAGAGTATGGTGGGATCATTCTCCACGGCGCCAAACTGCTCTACGCCTTCGCCGAGGCGACGGTTCCGAAGATCACGATCATCACGCGCAAAGCTTACGGGGGCGCCTACGACGTCATGGCGAGCAAACATATCCGCGCCGACATCAATCTGGCGTGGCCTACCGCCGAAATCGCGGTAATGGGCGCCGAGGGCGCAGTGAAGACGATCTTTCGGCGAGAGATCGCGTCCGCCGCCGATACGGAGGCAAAGACGCAGGAGCTGATCGACGAATATACCGAGCGCTTCGCGAATCCATATATCGCCGCGCAGCGCGGATATGTCGACGACGTGATCGAGGCGCGCCGAACCCGAAGCGCAATCGCGACGGCGCTCGAGATGCTGCGCGACAAACGCGTTCCACGGCCGGAGCGAAAGCACGGCAACATTCCGTTATGAGCCGATCGCGACGACGGTAGACGATGCCTGAAAACATCGAAGTTGATACCGACCAGCTGCGAGAGCAAATCGCCGAAGTGCACGAGGAACTGATGCACGAGCGGCCGCCGTCCTGGTTGCGCTACGTCGGCTTGGCCGCGGCGATCTTCGCGGTCGTGGCCGCCGTCGCCGCGCTGCGCTCCGGCGACCTCATCAACGAGGCCACCATCGCCCAGATCAAAGCCTCCGACATATGGGCCGAGTACCAAGCGGCGCGCGGGAAAGAGCATACCTATACGATCGCGCTAAACGATTTGATCGACCGTGGGTCGCACAACCCCGCGCGCGTGCGCGAGTATCGCGGCGAGGTCGCCAAGCAGCTTGCGAAGGAGCAGCCGCTCGCGACGTCAGCCCACACGCTAGAAGAGGAGTCCGCAGCGGAGGTGCGCCGGCATCACTCCTTCGAGTACGCGGTCGCGTTGCTGCAGGTCGCGATCGCTTTAGGCGCGGTCGGAGCGCTGGCGCGCTCCAGGCTGGCGTGGTTTGTCAGCTTAGCCGCCGGCGCCACCGGCGTCGTATTCTTCCTTCGCGGGTTCGCTCTGTAACTATACTTATCTCGCGGCTCTACCGTGAGTGAGGCTGCGGCGATCCAGGCGACGATCCAGCCGGGGTTAACTGCATATCGTAGTGCTGCGTTTGATCGGCAGAGACCGTTTCCCCCGCGACCGAGCGAGCATCGTACCCATCCTTTACTGCGGTAACGGTGTAGTCATCCGGCGCCAACGAAAAGACGATGAAGTGTCCGCGGGCGTCCGTCGTCGTAGTCACCGTCTCGGACGGGGAACTAATCCGCAACCGCACTCCGGGAATTGGCAAGCCCGTCGTTGCGTCCGTAATCGTGCCGGAGATGCCCCCGCTCGTACCGGCGAGCGCCCAGGCTCCCTGGCTTAAGAGGGCAAGGAGCAGCCCGCACGTTCCTAGCGAACGGCGGAATAACGATGATTTCATGTATGGGGTTCCTCCAGCAGAGAGCTTGTGGTGCTCATTGAGACACGTCGCCGGTGGCCCTGGTTTCGGCGCCAGCATATTTTCGGAGCGCAGGGGAGGTGCGGCGTGCCCCCGCGCTGGTATGTAGCTACTCGTGAAGCTGTTAGAAGGTAAGCGCGCCCTAGTGACCGGCGTGGCGAACCGTTGGTCTATTGCAACCGGAATCGCGCGCAAGCTCCACGAGCACGGCGCACGAATCGCGCTGACCTACCAGGTCGAGCGGGTACGCGACGAGGTAGAAAAACTCGCTGCGGAGCTGGACGGTGCGCATTCGCTGGAGTGCGACGTCTCGAGCGACGAATCGTTGCAGGCATTGCAGGCGCGCCTAAACGCAGACTTCGGGAAACTCGACGTGCTCGTTCATTCGATCGCGTATGCAAACAAGGAAGACCTGGCGGGAAAGGTTTTCGAAACGTCGCGCCCCGGTTTCGCGCTTGCGCTCGACGTTTCGTCATACTCGCTCATCGCGCTCGTCCAAGCGCTGCGCGAGTCGTTTAACGACGGCGCCTCAATCATGGCGCTGACGTACCTCGGCGCGACGCAAATCGTTCCGAACTATAACCTGATGGGAATTGCCAAGGCGGCGCTCGAGGCGTCGGTGCGATACCTTGCCTTCGACCTCGGCGACCGGAGCATTCGGGTCAACGCGATTTCGGCCGGCCCGATCAAGACCGCGAGCTCGCGCCAAGTCGGCGGATTCTCCCGCATACTAGACGTTGTGCCGAAGGTGGCTCCGCTGCACCGTAACGTCACGCCCGAGGACGTCGGAAACATGGCGGTCTTTCTCGCATCCGAACTTGCAAGCGCCGTAACCGCCGACGTGCATTTCGTTGATGCCGGCTATCACGCGATGGGAATGTATCCGCCATCCTTCGACTCCACGAGCTGAGTGTTTAAGAAACTATTAGTTGCGAATCGCGGAGAGATCGCGGTCAGGATCATTCGCACCGCAAGGGAGATGGGCATCGCGACGGTCGCCGTCTACTCCGATGCCGACCGCGACGCGCTGCACGTCGAGCTCGCCGACGAAGCATACCGGATCGGACCCGCGGCTGCGGCGCAGAGCTATCTCGACGGCGAAAAGCTTATCGACTGCGCGCGGAGCTCGCAAGCCGAGGCCATTCACCCCGGCTACGGTTTCCTGGCCGAGAACGCCGGCTTTGCGCGCCGCGTCGTGGCGGAGGGATTGGTCTGGGTCGGGCCGCATGCCGGCGCGATCGACGCGATGGGCGATAAGCTGCGCGCGCGTCGCGCGATGCAAGAAGCGCACGTTCCGTTCGTCCCCGGCAGCACCGAACCGATCGTAGACATCGCGGCCGCCCGGGAGGCGGCGCGCGAATACGGCTTACCGCTGGCACTCAAAGCTGCCGCAGGAGGTGGGGGCAAAGGCTTGAAGGTGGCGCGCTCGTTCGGGGAAATTGCTTCAGCTTTCGAAACGGCTAGACGCGAAGCCGAAGCCTACTTCAAGGACGGCACGATCTACGCCGAGAGCTACCTCGAGAATCCGAAGCACATCGAGCTCCAACTGCTCGCCGATAAGCACGGCAACGTCATCCACGCCGGGGAGCGCGACTGCTCGCTGCAGCGGCGCCATCAAAAACTATGGGAAGAGGCACCGGCCAGGATCCCCGAGCGCGTGCGCGAGGCGTTGCGCGAGGCAGGTTTACGCGCCGCCCGGACGATCGGCTACGACTCGGCTGGGACGATCGAATGCCTGGTCGCGAGTGACGCGTTTTACTTTTTGGAGATGAACACGCGCATTCAGGTCGAGCACACCGTGACCGAGATGATCACCGGTCTCGATCTCGTCCGCGAGCAGATTCGCGTCGCGGCCGGCGAGCCGCTCGGCTATTCGCAGCGCGAGGTGGATTTTCGCGGATTTGCGATCGAAGCGCGCGTCAACGCCGAGGATCCCGCGCATGCGTTTCGTCCGTCGCCCGGCACGATTGCCGCCTATCGCGAACCGGGCGGTCCGGGAATCCGCGTCGATTCGGCCGCATATCCGGGATCGCGGATTCCGCCCGAGTACGACTCGTTGATCGCCAAGCTCGTCGTTTGGGCGCCGACGCGCGATCGCGCGATCGCCCGCTTGCGCCGAGCGATCGACGAGTACGTCGTCGAAGGCGTGCCGACGACGCTGGGACTGCTGCGAGCGCTCTGCGATCTGCCCAGCGTGATCGAAGGCTCGTATGGCACGGCGACGCTGGAAGCATTCGCAGCAACGTGGCAACCGGCGGCGCGAGACGGCGTCGTGTCGCGCCGCCCGTCCGTCGCGGCCGTGCGCAAGGCCGGCGAGCGCAGAACTGCGCCGCGGCTGGCCACGCTGCGACGCGAGGCCACGAGCGCTGGCGGCAGAGCCGTGCTCTCACCGATGCATGGTTTAATCGTCGAGTTGCGTGCCGTCGCCGGCGATCGCGTCAATGAAGGCGACGTCGTTGCGGTTATCGAGGCGATGAAGATGATGAATGAAATTCGCGCCCACAAAGACGGCGTCGTCGCGACGATTCACGTCATGCCCGGCGCGACGATCGAGGCCGGCTCGACGCTGATGACGCTAAGCTAAGCCTAGGGCGCCTTAGGCGCGGTTAAGTCCTGGCCGTTCTGATGAAGCGTTAGCGACGTAACGGCGCCGGCGGAGTTACGGTTGAAGCGAATTTGAGCGTCAACGACCTTATAGAAGAATTCATCCTTTGCCGATGCATATACCGGAAGCGCTCCCTGACCGGTGAGCTGAACGTAGAGCTCGCCGCTGCGCAGCGTTACGACGAAGGTTCCCAGACCCGCGGCCGTGTAGGTGCCCACATATTCTTGCAGCGCCGCGGCATCGACGGCTACCACGGCCGGAAAGGGCGATGCAAGCTGCGTTACCGCCGGCTCTCCGTGCGAATCAAGCCGCACCGCGGGAATCCTTTGGCCGCCTTGCAGCAACCACAACCCAACGATGCTTTCTTGCTGGCGAATGAATTTGAATTCCGCGCCGTATAGGGCAGCGTAAAACCTGTCCGGAGCAATTTGCGGCACGTCCACTGCCGGCTGCGGCAAAAGCGCGATAGACAACTCGCCGGGCTTCGCAGCGTTCTCCACGGTAAACGTCATCCCGGCGCTTGCGTTGCAGTAGACGCCAACGTACGATCCCGGCTGAGTTTTGGAGGCCGGCACGGACGAGGGACACGTTGCAAGAGGGTAGTCCGCAACCAGAACGTGCGTTGCGATGTCGGCGACTGCGGGTCCATTGCTCAGCACTACGACACCGGTCTTCCGATCGCGCGAGATCGCAACGAAGGCGTGAAAGCCGAGCGTGTCTCCGCCATGACTGATGATTCCGGTGCTCGGGTTGACGTTCCAGACGAGGCCGATTTCGTGGCGGGGCTCGCCCTCGGCGCGCGGCTGCTGCGCGAAAAGGCAGGCTTTTGCAAGCGGACCTTCGCCCATATTACAGCGCAAAAACTTTAGCATGTCGTTGACGTTCGAGGCGATGGCGCCCGCGGGAGCGGCCGACTGAAAGTGCCAGGTCGGCACGATGGCCCCGCTCAGGTCGTGTCCCACTGCAAGCAGCGCGGGGTCTGCAAGACCGGTCATCACGAGCGCCGAGTCACTCATCCCGAGCGGATCGAAGACCGCGCGTCGCATGAACTGCGGATAGGTCGTCTTGGCGCGGTTCGCAAGGAGCTGACCGAGTAGGCCGATACCGTAATTCGAATACTCGTATGAGGCGCCCGGATCGCGCGTCAGCGTATAGCCGTTCAAGAACGCATACATGTCCGAAGTCGTGTAGCCGGCGTAAGGATCGCCGCCCCCGGCATCGTCCATGTTCGTTGGCAAGCGGGGCAATCCCGAACGCTGCTCGGCAAGGTTGAGGAGCGTAATCGACTTGCCGCCTTTGCTGGGCGCCAGGACGCCCTTGGGAAGATATTTCGCGATCGGATCGTCGAGCCGCACTTCGCCGCGCAGCGCCATGAGCGCCAACGCCGTTGCGGTGAAGGTTTTCGTTACCGAGCCAATCTCAAAGAGTGTGTGCTCGTCTACCTCACGCCCGTTCCCGGCGCTTCCCGCAGCATAAATTTTTTGCACGCCACGATCGAGGACGCCGACCACGATGCCGGTGCCGGGCGCTCCGGCGACGCGAGCGTCGAGGGCCGCTTGTAACGAGATTGCGGCCATCAATGGCGCGATCAGTGCCAGCACGACGGCACCTTGGCCGAGCGGCGGCGGGCACCCTGCGGCGCTGCGGCGTACTATCGGAAGATGGCGCGAGACGTCAACGATTCCGGCATTCCGATTCGGCCGGTCTACGATTCAGTCGAAGGAGCGCCGGCCGACCTCGGCGAGCCGGGAAGTTTTCCGTACGCGCGCGGCATTCGCAAAGATATGTATCGCGGACGGCTCTGGACGATGCGCCAGTACGCAGGCTTTGGGACCGCGGCCGAATCAAACGCTCGCTACCGCTACCTCTTGGAGCGCGGCCAAACGGGCCTCTCGGTTGCGTTCGATCTGCCGACGCAGCTCGGTTTAGACTCCGATGCGCCGCAGGCGCGCGGTGAAGTCGGTAAGGTCGGCGTCGCGATCGACTCGGTAGACGACATGGAGACTCTGCTCGACGGCGTGCCGCTCGACAGCGTCACCGTTTCGATGACGATCAACGCTCCGGCTGCGATCTTACTGGCGCTGCTGCTCGCCGTCGCGCGACGGCGCGGGATTCCGTTCGATAGGCTCGGCGGCACCGTGCAGAACGACGTCCTCAAAGAGTACGTTGCCCGTGGCACCTACATCTATCCGCCCAAACCCTCGATCCGCTTGGTAACCGACGTCATGGCGTATTGTGCGCGCGAGGTGCCGCAATGGAACGCGATCTCGATCTCCGGTTATCACATCCGCGAAGCCGGCTCGACGGCGGTCGAGGAGATAGCTTTTACGCTCTCCAACGGCAAGGCTTACCTGCAGGCGGCCCGCGATGCCGGGATCGCGCTCGACGACGTCGCACCTCGGATCTCGTTCTTCTGGAACGCTCACAACGATTTTTTTGAGGAGATCGCCAAGTTTCGAGCGGCTCGGTACCTATGGGCGCACATTACGCGCGACGAGTTCGAATGCCGCGATCCGCGCTCGCAGACGCTTCGCTTTCACACGCAGACGGGCGGCTCGACGCTCACGGCACAAGAACCGGAGAATAACGTCGTGCGGGTCGCGCTGCAGGCGCTCGCGGCGGTCCTCGGCGGAACGCAATCGCTGCATACCAACGGTAAGGACGAAGCCCTCGCCCTGCCGACCGCGGAGAGCGCCAAAACGGCGCTGCGCACTCAGCAGATCATCGCGTACGAATCGGGTGTCGCCGACGTCGTCGACCCGGTAGCCGGATCGTATTACGTCGAGTCGCTCACCGACGAGCTGATCGCGCGATCGCGCCGCATCATCGAAGATATTGACGCGATGGGCGGCAGCGTCGCCGCGATCGAGAGCGGCTGGATGCAGGCGCGGATTGCCGAATCGGCCTATCTCGCTGCGCAGGCGATCGAACGCGGCGAGCGGGTGGTCGTCGGCGTCAATCGGTTTGTCGAAGAAGAGGCAAGTGACGAGATGCCGCTGCAGCGAATCGACGAGCGCGTGGAGCGCGAACAAGTCGCGCGGTTAGCGGCCTTTCGAGCGGCGCGCGATTTGAGATCGGTGGAGCGCCACCTCAGCTTGGTGCGTTCCGCTGCTGCGAGCGGCGAGAATTTAATGCCGTATTTCGTTAACGCGGTTGACGCGAACGTCACGCTCGGCGAGATCTGCAACGTGCTGCGCGAAGTCTTTGGTACGTATCGCTCCAAAGAAGTCGTCGCGTAGCGCCTGCTGGATCATGCAGATAGATCACGTCGCAATCGTCGTCAAAGATCTCGAAGCCACGCTGCGGCTCTACACGCAGCGGCTCGGCTTTAAAGAAGTCTTTCGCGAGGTCGTTTACGATCAGGGAGTAGAGACGGTCGGCCTAGAGGCGGGCGAATCGTTCGTCGAGCTGCTGCTGCCGCTCGACGAGAGCTCGCCGATCGCGCGATTCCGGGGCGATGCCGCTACTAAACTCCATCACACCGCTTACCGCGTCGCCGATATCGAAGCTAAACTCGCCGAGCTGCGGGATGCGGGCGTGCGATTGATCGACGAACGACCGCGGCGCGGCGCACACGGGAGCCTGATCGCATTTCTTCATCCGAAGGCAACCGGCGGCGTGCTTATCGAACTCTGTCAGAGGCATGGTTCTCGGACGTCGCCGGGCTAAGAGTCACTGCGGCGGCTCTTGAATCGTCGGGAGCGCGTACTGAGCCGGGACGACGTGATGAATTGCCGCCTGGAGAAGATCTCGCGATTCCGAAGCGATAAGCGAGGTGGCTATCGTTCCCGCGACGGCGCCCACCGCGGCAAGACGACCGAGGCCGGCTATGCTGAAAAGCTCGCGAATCCTCAGTTGCTGTTTCAAGCGAAGCGCGCTGATTACATCCACCCAGACTCCCAGAGTCCCGAAAAAGATCAGCCACCGCAAAAGCTGCACGCTATAATCGGGCCGTGAACCGGCCATAAACTCGTACGGCAGAATAGCAAGGCCCAAGGCGAACAGCACCCAGAGAGCCTTGACGGTGCCGATATTTCCACGCAGGTACGGATAGGCGAGGCCGAAACCTAGCCCGGCACTCATATAGCCCACTATTGAAATGGCAAACTGCGCAAACACCACGAAGAACGGAACGTGAACCGTCGACGCATTGCTAATTATTGACTGCAACGTCAACAAGATCAAAACCGAAGCGGGCGCGATAGACATCGATGCGAATCGGCGGGCGTTTGCCAACAGGTCGGTCTCGAGGCCCATGCCAAAGGCAAGTTCCGTTGCGTGCGCTCGCGTACCGGCTCGAACCGTCTCAGCTTTGCTTTTGATAAACGCTTCAAGCTCTGCGTTGCGCTTGCTGTACTCTTCCCACTCCTTGCTCCCGCTCACGAAATCAGCCAAGAAATGCTCCTGCGTTTGCCGCGCGATCACGCAATTCTCGATATCACGGGCCTCACTGAACATCTCCTGGCGCGCCGCGCGTTTCTGGAGCCTGTCGAGCGTTTCCGAAATCGCTTCATAATTTCCCTTATGATTAGCTGCGGCACCCTCATTAGTCTGTCGGTTGGGCCGCAGCGCGATCCAGTAGATCGCAGCGAACGTGAGCAGCAGCGTGATAGGAAAGCCCAAGTACGCGTAGCCCGTCAGGATTATCAGAATCGCGAAAAGCCAAGCCAGGTGAACTTTATCTTCCACCGCTTTGCGAACCCCACGGTCACCCGAGCATAAGAACCAAAATATCGGCAGCACGACGGCTAGGCCCGAGATATAGTTGGCGGTTTCCTGGACCGCCCTGTCCACGAGAAACTCCGGCGCGGAATAGGCTGCGGAGAAATATGCGGAACTCGGGAAGATGACCGATGCCGATAAAACGGCTAGTATCGCGAGGCTCAGATAGACGAGCCGGCGTCCAAGGCGGCTTGGGATTTTAAAGAGCCGCAGATCTAAGTCCGGAATCGTGACGAGCTCGAGAAGTAGGTCCGGCCGAAAGGACACCATAAGCAGCGCGAACATCACGATCGCCAGCACCGCGTCGGAAAGAACGGTCTGCGGTAAGGCATCGAAAACGCCGGGTTTATTTAATGCCTGGTAGCGTTGAAAAGACTCAATTGCGGTATACCACGAGCCAAAAGCGGTTATGGCAAAGATGGCGAGTGCGGTACCCCCAAAATAACGGAGGCTGAGGTCTATTCTGCAGCGCCGCAGCACGAGGAAGATACCTGGAACGACGATCAACGCTGCGGCTACGGCAGCGATAAACGTCGGCTGGAGCCAGACTAATAGAAAATGGAGCGTACGAAGGATTAAATCCCTGTACGGCAGTGGAAAACTGGCCCGAAAATATTGATATTCCCAAAAGCCGAACCTCGCGCTAAACGCCGCCGCGTTGATCAGAACGCTCGCGAGCGCCGCCGCTACCGCGACGCTGCTGTACCGGCGGTGAGCTTCGTCTCGCCAAAAGCCGGCGTACGAGAGGAGCGTCGCTACGATCACGACGCCGACGAGCGCGTGCAACGCGTCGATAATTACCTGCAGAAAGGGGTCGGCAATTTTAGCCTGCGCCGCTAGCAAATGGTGCGCGTCAGTGGGGGACGCAAGGGCGCTTCCACGGACCGCAATCTGAACGCTTTCAGGCTTCCCCGCTGCGACCGACGTATACCAGACGAAGCTTCCGTCGCGGTTCATCTCAGGGGGCGGCCCCAGAGGTTGCGAGATTGGCGAGTCAGCGGCGTCAGTGGGAAACGAACTAACGCTGAAGCCGCGGAGCTGGACGACGATCTTGTTTCCCTTGTTTTCGGCAAACGTTGCGCAAGCTGAAGGGAGCGAGCAGTTCGCGCGAGCGATTTCGACCGGCGTCGCTTCGATGCTGATGTTCGAGGTTCCCACAACCGTGGCATATGGTTGGAGGTCGCCTCGGAGCGTGAGAAAGAGATGATGATTGTTTTTGTAAATTCGGAGAACTGGGTTCTTGAGCGCATCGTAAACCGGGTGGATGTTGATGTTGACGTTAAACGCTTCACGTGCGAGCTGATCGAGCGACGACGACCCGAGCGCACTCGTTAGCCGAGGATCGTTACCGGCGAGTTCGAGCACACCATAAAACCTAGTCCGGCCTGGGCTTATCCAAAAATGCACCGCACGTCCAACCGCATTGTAATACGCGTTTGCCGGCCGGCCGAACCATTGGGAGCGTACCGGAATAAGAGCGCGACGGACGCGCGGCCAACCCCCACACTCGGCAAAGATCTGGTTCTGCGTTACCCAGAGCGGCTGCGGCAGGTCAAAAGTGAAGCCGTAAGGGGACGAGGCTTGAGATTGCGCGGATGACGGTGGGGGCGTCACACGCTGAACCGGCGCCTGATCGGCATAGAGCGTCACGATGCAATCTCGCCGTGCGGCCGAGCCGGCTATCCTGACGTAGGGGACCAAAACGTGCGACGGCAGAGCATTGCGCTTCGGAGCGATTGGAGCGATGACGCAGTCGGCGATACTTTGCGTGGGCGTGCGCCACCGAACGGTGCAGTTATGCTTGAGGTATTGAGATGCAGGCTCAGGCGTGGTTTGCGGCAGCGCCGGCGCGGGCGAGAAAATCAGCGAATGGTTGTCTACGGAGACGAGCGCGGCTGTCTCATTCGCACCGAAGTCATAATGCAGCGCGCGCACCATTCCGCCGAAGAGCGCGCAGATGGCGAAGATGCCAATCGTCCACAGCAGGACGTACCTGGGCATGGCTTAGCGATCTTCAACCGGCCGCAAGCTTGCTCCTGTCGGCTTCGACGAGACGACCGCCAACCCGATCCTCCCATGCTTGCGGAGCATCCAGTTAGCTCGCTCTGCATTTTTAAGTCGCTGCCGATTCGAGCCGCGTACCGTTTGCAGTTCGATCTGCCGAACCGACGTCGGAGTGATTGCCGCTGTGGCTCTAAACGGCCCGTTTCCTTGAGCGAAACAATTAGCAA
>JBAVSO010000043.1:0-3560 GCA_049695635.1 Candidatus Cybelea sp.
CAGTTTGGCTGCTGGCCGATGTGGCCCCAGGGCGGAACGATGTTGTCGCCAAACGGATCGTTGATCGTCTCGCCGTATTCGTGCGCGGCGATGTTGACGTCCTGAATACCGCTTTCGGAGAAGACGCCCGGATTGCTGTAGGTCAGAACGCCGGCGACTCCGTTCTGGCCTTTGCTATTCCGGTAGAACGTGTGGTAGCCCCCGTAGAAAAAACTCCCGCTAGTCTGGAAGACGTTCCAGAGCAGAACGACGGAGATTTGCTTGACCGACCACTTCGCTATACTAATTTGGCTCGCGAGCCAGCTGAGGTCGACCAAGCCGATGTCGCCTTTGCAAAAGCCGTTGATGCTTTTCGTGGAGCCCTCGCTGGCCGGTACCGACAGGCTGATGACGACCGGCTTACCGGTGTCTTTAAGATTAATGGCGTAACTCTTGGTGCCCTTGACGAACTCGTACCACTCGCCGACGGACTGCGCGTCTTCGTACTGGATCGTGCCGAGGCTGACCTTCCCGTTGACGATCGGCGCGGCGTTATACAAAGGCGAGTCGAGGAGGCGCGTGTAGGGCGAAACCGAGTCGCATTTCTCGTCGATCGCTGTCGGATCGAAGACCTCTCCGTTGGAGAACTTCAGCTTGTACGCGTAGATTTGCGTCGTCAGTGTGATACGTGGCGCGGTCTTCTTCGGCGCCGCACCGATCATCTGGTAACAATAGATGGAGGCACCGTCTTTGAACGACCCGGTCCAGTTCGGCAACGACAGCTGCGGCGAAGAGCAGGTGCCGTCGGGATTCAGGTGACTGAAGCCGTTCGGGTTCGACACATATCCGAAACGCAGAGCCCATTCGGGATGGCCGATGACTGTGATCGGCCGGTAAGTCTGCTCTTGTACTACGGCATTCTGCGAAAGGCGCGTTTGGGACCCGGGTCTTACGCCCGAAGGCACTACTCGGCCTGAGGAGCCAGAACCGGAACACGCGGCGAGAAGCACCGCCAACCCGAGCGCCAAGATGATCGGAACGACAAAACGTGTCTGCTTCACGGAAAACCTGTCGACTCTTGAGCCCGCGAAGGCCGTTACTTCGCAGTCCTTCGGTGCAGGCGGCTGCCGAGTAGGTGGGGATCGAACGTGTGCGAGCTCAGGAAACACGTTCGACCGGCATCCGCCTGATGACCAAGCAATTTGGACGGCGGCTTGGCGCGTTCCCGCGCCCAGAGCACAGGCGGAGAGGCTGCACGCAGGAGCGACGTTCAAAACGTCGGGCCGCTCGCCGACCTGACGTGGCTCATGCGCCGCGGCGCGGCGATGACGAAAGCGCAAGCCGTCGAAAGCGACGGCATAGCGTAGGCAAGGACCAAATCTTCTATATCGTGTCGGCGCGAATCAGGTCGCGATCCAGACGCCCGACAAGAAGCACTACGTCACGGCGATCGCGGCTGCGGAACGGCTGCCAGACATAGCGGGATTCGAACCTTGCTCGGGCGCTCCGGCGAGTCCCGCCCACTACCGAACCGTTAGTCTGCAAGGCTTTTTCGCCACATTCGGTACTGGCGGCTAGGCCTAACGTTCCTTATGCACTGCTGGTACGGGAGAGTACGGAAGCTACTCCGGCCCCGGAGGCAGGGGCACACCTAACGGCACTGGCGCGTTTTAAGACCGTCACTATCCGCGTGACGCTCGCGACAGATTGCTTGCCATTATATTTTTCTGATCGGTGCGGCGATTCGTTTTACGTGGAAGACGGCTGCAATGGCGCAGACCGCTGCTCCTGTTGCAAGCCGTCTACCACCGGAGTCGGTTATTTTGGCATCGGACGTCGCAAGAGTGCGTGTCCTGCTGACGAGCCGTGTGCCTCGCAGCGAACTCGTCGCCTCAAGCAGCCGCAGGCTCGTCTTTGTGCGCACTGGGCGATGCTGCCCGCGGTTGGATGATTGGAGCCGTATGCGGCGAAATGCGCGCGCACGGTTCTGCGAGAGCGTGAGGGTGCAATTCTGTCACGCCGCTCACCCTCGAGTGCGTCAGGGATGCTTGTTTCAGATTCACCTCGGGGGCTGGCCTCCTCATCTGATCTGCGCAGCGATGAGGGGTCACTGATCCAGGTCGTGGCCGCGGAGCCGGATAGAACGGCAACTTGTGCAGGTTACCGTTCGATTTGTCCGTGGCGGCCGGTTCCGTGCCGCGGTAACATCGCACCATCGGCTGGCCGGACGCTGCCGAAGGGCGGGTCGCGCCGCCGGACGCATTATGCGCCCAAGCCGAAGGAGCAAGGCGAATGAAGATTTCAGAGCTGAGCCGCTATGCGCTGAGCTTTTGCGGAGCGGCAACGATGCTCGCGGGCTGCGGCGGATCGCAGCCGCCGATCGCAGGCGCGCCCAGCGCTGGGAGCGGCGCGCTCCAGACGCATGGTGCCAACGCCATCGAGTCAACGGCGGCACTTGGTGCAGCGCCGTTGAACTCCACGATCTACGTACCCAACTTCGGTGGTAACAGCGTAACGACGTACAATCCGCGTGGGAAGCGGACCCTCACCATCACGGCTAATATACACCTACCTTTTGGCGTGGCGGTCGACAAAGCCGGCAAAATTTACGTCGCGAACGACTCGAGCAGTGGTGGTGACGTGACCAGCTATAAGCCAGACGGAACGCAGACCACACCGACAATAACCGCTGGCATAGATGATCCCTCGGGTATGGCATTCGAGAACGGCAAACTCTACGTGGCAAACTCTGCAGGCCCCGGCTTCGGCGGCAGCGGTTCCGTCACGACGTATAAATCCGATGGCACGCAAACCACGCCGACAATCACCGCCGGGATAGACGATGCTATCGGCGTAGCGGTTGACGCGAACGGTAAGATATACGTTACGAACTTCAACAACAATTCGGTGACAAGCTACAAGCCGGACGGAACGCAGACGACCCCGACGATCACCGCCGGATTGGACGGGCCTTTCGGCATCGCGGTCGATGCGAACGGAAAAATATACGTCGCAAACATAGCCGGCGGAACTCGTCACCATGGATCCGTAACCACGTACATGGCGGATGGGACGCAGACCAGCCCGACGATCACGACAGGGATCAATCGCTCCGTAGGCGTGGCGGTCGACGCGAGTGGTAAGATCTACGTCACGAACTATCGCGGCCGTCACAAGGGCGGTTTCGGCTCCGTGACGACCTACACGGCCAATGGAACACGGACCACACCGACGATAACCAAGGGAATTCTGAGGCCCGAACTCATCACGCTTCGTTGAGCGAGTTTGGTCAGTTCGACCGCTGTTAGGAGCGCACATGTCGCAACCGCAACTCAGTTTGGGCCAGTCAGGTCAGGTCTTAGCCAACCCGAATCTCGCTCTTGTTTTCTGGGGACAGTTCTGGGCAAATCACCCGGATTTCGTGCAAACCGGAACGACGTTTTTTATGGAATTCCTGCGAGGCCAGAACGTTGATCGGCTCGGTCAATACGGCGTCAATATAGGGCAGATCTGCTCGGTGAACACCATCACGCAGCCATGGATCGGTGGGATCGACATAGCTAACTCATTGGGTATGGCGA
>JBAVSO010000044.1:0-65078 GCA_049695635.1 Candidatus Cybelea sp.
TCATACTCCCAACGCTGCTGATTACTTCGTCGCGTATCGCGGTTACGTCGTAGCGCCATCCACTTGACGGCAGCAACAATGGCACCAGTCGCGACACAGGTAACGACGCTGCCCAACTCGACGACTCCGCTGCCACGATCAGGGTAAATGTGAAAGATTCGCTCGATAAAATCCATGCTCTCTTCCTTTGGTAGTTATAAAACGAACGCGGTCGGCTAAGTTAGAAGGATTAGCAAAGGGTTCGGGTGGCTTTTGACGGCACTGCGCAGTACGTCGATTCATTCGAATCCTTCCCAATGGGCGTCGCGCGAGAACGCGCGCAGGGCGATCGATCGCAGGAATACAATACCACCTTGGCCGGGACGTTGGATATGGTATTCTTAGAAAAAGCTCTTGGGTCGTACGGGCGACCTGATGCCCTAAAAGCCGTGCGATCTCAGTCGGACGATCCGAACACGACGAAGGCTACGAGATTCGCGCCAGGGCTTCCCAATGGCGCTTGTGCGGCACAAGCTTCCCGCTTCGCACCTTTGAGCCGTGCGAGAGGCTCGCGCTCATCGCTTCAGCGATAACTCGTACAGGCACGCGCCGGAGCTTTGGCAGAATGTCGCGCCGGAAATCTACACCATCGAGCGATCCGTCGTCGCGCCACGAAGCTATGGCCTTGCGCTGAGCGCAAGCCGTTGCAACGCAGCGTCGTTGAGCTTCGAGAGTCGTGGTCGGATCGTGGCCGGCCCGCGCGCATCGCCGCGATCTTGGCTGGCCCGGCAGCCGCATGGCTCGTCGATTACAACGAAGTGCGCCCGCATTCGTCGCTCGACTACCTCACGCCGAAGGAATTCGCCGAAGCCCTGACAACTCAACCCATCCCACAATTGCCCGCGGCTTAGAAAATGGGCTCAAACCCTCGGTAAATAAGGTTTGGATGTCGGCAAGCATTCGCACGCCTAGCGAGTCGTCTTCCCGGCCGTGACCGCACAATTTAGCGACGGCTCCGCGAGCCGCGGCAGCGATCTCGTCTCCACACGTTTCAGCGACCACGAGGAGCGGCTCACAAATATCCGCAGCACGATCCGACAACGCTTCGAGCCCTTTTGGCTCCGGATGCTCGGTTGTGACGAATTGCTGAGCCCAGCGCACGCACTCATCATGTAAGGCACGCCCCTGAAGCTCGGTGTACCGACGACGGAATCGCTCGACGTGCTCGCCAGGCTTTTTTCGCGTTAGCCGGATTGGAATGCTACGGTCTGCGACCGTATCCGGCAGACTCCCGATCCCCGCGATAGCCTTCGGGCAGAAAGTCGACAAGTCATCGAAGTCGAATGAATTCCCACGCGGTAGACAAAGGCTGGTCTTTCCGGAACGAACGTAGCCAGTATTAAGGACTCCACGAAGGGTCTCTGCATACTCTCTGTCGCCTTTGAAGGCAGAGTCTGATTCGTCTAGAAGCAGGGTCGGCTTGTCCCTATCAATCTTGCGACAAAGAACCGCTGAAGTTGTACACCCTGTCAGCCAGGGTCGCGCGACAATCAGAGTCAGGACCTCCAATAGCCTCGTTTTTCCGCATCTCTTCTCGGCTGACGTAATGGCAAGGTACGGAGTGCAGTCAATAACATCTGCAACGCGGGTCAGCATTACCCATAAAGCGACTGCTGTTGCCTCATCTTCGCCCATGCTGATGAACCGGTGAACCATTGATCTTACCTCAGCAAAGAGGTCTTCGGAGGTCTTAGCAGTCGCCGGACATTGAGCAAATTCAGGCGAGAGGATCATAGTGCGGGTGACGCTGCAATTGCTTCGGTAGAGCGCTCCTTCCGGATAACAGGCCGGTCGAGGCGCAAAGCAGGTGCGTAACTACTAGTTCTCGACCCATTGGCCCTCATTGACTGGCTCGCTGAATAAAGCGCTGAACTTCCGTGGTTGGAATGAGCACCTTTCGGCCTATTCGAAACGACCTAACCTCGCCGCGCCCGACCAGCGCATATGCGGTCGTTCTGGTGATCCGGAGTATGTCGGCAAACTCGAGTACGGTATGGGCGGCTCGCTGAGGAGCCTTGGTTCTATCGTTCACGTCTGGCATACTTACTTCGTACCACCTGATACGGGGCCTAATTAAGGCTAGTTCAGGAAAAAAGTTGAGAAGAAATATTCAAATCCTCGCGACACTGAGACTTTGGCTGATCAAAAGTACTTTCCAAAAGTAAAACGCCGCGCCCCGAAAGAGGGCAGCCTTGTTCAGCGCGCGCCAGGCGTGTGGGACGTCCGAGCAACGGTTCCCGGTCGACGCCAGCAGCTACCGATGTACCGTCCGAGGCGACAAGGCGGACGCGCTAGTTGCACTCCGTAAGCTTCAGGAGAAGGCCGAGTCGGCGTCTGGCGCGATCGCCGACGGACGCCTAACGGTCGAGCGGCTGTGCTCGCTCTGGCTCGCAGCTGCAAAACCGCGCGTCGGTTCCAGGACATTGATGGCCTACGCGACGCACTGCCGTCTGTACCTGATTCCAGCCTTTGGGAAATGCCGCGCTAGAGGTCTTCGGCCTCACCAGATTGAGGAAGCTATCGCCGGCTGGCGAGTCGGCGAGCGGAAGGACCGTGAATCAAAACCCCTCTCAGGCCGATCGGTTGGCCACGTCTTCTCGCGCTGCGAACAATGTTTCGTTGGGCCATTCGTAAGCAGGTCATATCGGTAGATCCTACGCAGCGGGTTGATCCACCGAAATTCCCAAAGCAAGAAATGAGAACGCTGGCACCGGACGCTATCGCTCAGCTCCTGGCGGCCGCCGAGGGTACCGACCTTCTCGCCCCCCTTGCGGTCGCAGTGGCAACTGGTCTGCGTCGAGGCGAGCTATTGGGATTGCGTTGGGGTGACCTCGATCTCGAGGCCGGCCGGCTAACCGTACATCGAGCGCTTGAAGTCGTTAGCGAGGAGCTCCCGCCTGGACACGGTCGTGTTCGCTATAGCTATAAGACGCGCGAAAAACCACCAAAAACCGCGCGGAGCCGGCGCACCATGACCCTCGCGCCTTCGGTCGTTAGAATCTTGGCACAAATTCGTTTCAATCAGCGTAACTCACGCATAGCCGAGGGGCTTGGGCGGGATCAGAACGCTTACGTGTTCGCAGACCTCGATGGATCTCCGTGGAATCCCGGCGGGTTCTCGACCGCGTTTGCCAAATTGGTCAAAACCGCGCGCTTGACGCACGTGCGGCTCCAAGACCTACGCCACTCCTATGCGACGCTCAGCCTGCAAGCGGGTATCGACCTCAAAACGATCTCGACAAGCCTGGAACACACGGACATCGGCACAACGGCTAACCGGTAAGCGCACGTCAACGAAACGCTGCAGGCCCGTCATGCGGAGCGCGTCGAGTCTGTGATGGGAGGCGCGTTAGCGACCGCCGTTAACGGAACCGACTCGCCGGATCTCAGGCGCAGCAAGTCAAACGTAAGCAAAAATCGGGCTTTAGAACAAAAACGGCCCACAAATATGGGCGTTCTTTGGTAGCGCCAACGGGAATCGAACCCGCGTATCGGGGTCCCGGCCGCTCCCGTCTAGTACCGGATAGTCCTCTGCTGTACGGGTTTTCGCGTTTTTGAGTCCTGGTTAGTACCTTCGAATCCCGGCTAGTTTTGCAGAGTCCGTTAGACGGCTGTTAGACAGGCAAGCGAAAGGCTCCCCGTGTTGACGTCGAAAGTACGTTTGCCGCACCTGGAGGGGCCGACTATGGTCCGACGGATCCCCTTCACTCAGGAGCGTCTGCTCGAGTTTTGGGAGGCAATATGGACCCCGCTCGCTCACTAGCAATTCTGGGCCTCGTCGGCGGTGTAACGACTGTATTTTTCGGAATCGTCGGTACGGTCGGCGAAACTCGAGATAGCACTTCTGGTCGCCTAACGCGCTACGGTCGTCTCGCTGTTCTCGGGATTCTGACCGGCGCGCTCATTTCGCAGATGAGCGATTATTTCAAGAGAGAGCAGGATGCGAGGGTAGCGAAAGCCCAGGCTCAGCGATACGAGGCCATCATCCAAAAAACAGACAGCATCATTGCTCAGTCAGCAAGTATCCGCTCAGAGACTGAGTTGAATTTGGAGAAGACGAAAATCGCCGCGGATGCGGCTACCGCTGGCGCAAGTGCAAGCCGGGATACGCTTCATCTCACGAACCGCGTGATCGCTCAGATCGGTAGAAACACTGCGCATACCCTTGCGATCCAAGGGCAAGCGAAGACAATCCTGACCCAGGTGTCGTACAACGCAAACCTAACGAAAGGCACACTAGCGCACACGATAAAGATCGGAACGGGTGTCCAACAAATTATCGGGAACGGCGCAAGGACCCTCAACCAGATGTCTGTGATCTTAAGTGAGACCGATCGAGGGCTATTTTCTCTAGGAGAAGTTCGCGCTGCTTACGCCGCTCGAGTCTCGCTCGACGGCAACCCTGACTTCCTTGCGGTCAAGAACAGCTTAAACGCGGTCGCGGCGAGTTGGCTAGGCCCGCAGTCCAACCCGTCGCTCTTGAAACGATCCGCCGCGTACGTGAGCGGTAACCGAGGCAGCACAACGGCGCTTACGGTGTTTCTACCGTCTCCTCTGCTTCCTTCCACGGTGAAGCTAATCGGGCTTTGGGTAGGCGCTTATCGAAAGCCCGTTGATTCGAGGAGCGCAAGCTCATTTCAACTTGGACCAGCTACTAATAACGCCGACTGGTCAATCAGTCTAGAAGCACCCCCGATACCCACAGCGCCGTGGTCAAATATTCCGCTAAGCGAGCGGCAGACGTTCGTCGCGATATGCCGCATACCGATACACCAGTGCGTTATGGACAACTACGGTTCGCTCAACGGCGGCGCTGGTGAGGTGCCGACGTTTATCAACCTTAACAACCCTTCCGTCATCGGGTTAACCGATCTTCTTGGGGGCACGCTGGTGATAGGTCTTGGAAACGAACTAACCGATCCCGCACATCCGGGAATGCCTGTTCTCGACAATCTAACGCTTATCATCAGCGGACACCGCCTAAGGATAACGGCCCGGAATGCGCACGTTCTCTATCGGAACGATAGCGGCGGAGTATTCTATGCCGTGCCCATCCCGAATACGCTAGAAGGGCTGCTCACGGTGTTCCGGTAGGACGAACTTAGTACGGCCAAACCGGCGTGTTGGCGTTGTAGGTGATTACGAACAGAATGTCTTGAATTTGCCCGTTCTGAAAGATGGCTGAAGTGTTCGCCGTATTGGGCAGCGTTAGCGTCCAGTTCCCTGCAATGCCCTGACCGAGGATGGTTTTCCAAGCGCTCGCGTTGGCCCTTCGTGTGCTGAAGACGTACGTCGGCGCCGTCCCGGGCTCAGCAGGCGAGCCCACTGCACCGCCCGGCGCGGCAGGAATCGATGCGCTCGCGCCTATTGGGGTGAATGCTAGGCTAGCCTGAACCTGAAAGCTTACTCCGTCCGCCGGGATAAAATAGATCAGTAGTTGCGCAATGCTTAGGTTTTCTAAGTTCGGTGGAAAGTCTGACGTCTGCGATTGAAACGAAACCACGTAGGGCGTTGATGATTGGCTCGCGTTGCTCAGCTCATACCACGCATCCGGAAATTGCTGCACGAAGCTATAGGCTCGATCCGCGCTCAAGGATTGAGCCAACTGTTGAATTACTTGCTGACGGCAATCAGAACTATCCAGCGCAGTGTAATCGATCGAGACCTGAACATCCGCGATCGTAGTATAGTCGAATTGATTGGCGGGCAATGGCATCGTGAACACCCAACTGGTATCCACACCCAGATCCTCGAACGGAAGGAGCAGAGCTGATTGCGTGCTCGTCGTCAACGGGAACAAACCAGTGGAATTAGTTGGCGAACTCAGCGCTATCAGCTGCGGATCGCGCTGGACCACGACAGGCTGGAAATCTCCGTAATCATCTTCCACCATAACGCGCGATATACCCGAATTGGCGAGAGTGGCGCAGATTCCGAGGCCGGGCGGGATCAAAGCAACCACAGAAACGCGAACCTGGCTGATCATGCGCAAATAATGCCCGGGGAAATCACCGTCAAACAGACTCATCGACGTAGCAAAACTGCAGGACGCCGGTTTCGATAAACTGCTGGAATGCAAAGGGGTCTAACAGAGCGAGCGCAATCGTCTTGGTGATTTGCAGCTTGATTTGATCGGTCGCGAACGCGTATTGGTCAACGGTCGTGATGTCCTGGAGCAGCTCTTCTGCCCCCGTCAGACCCTGAGTGTTTTGGCTGCTGCTATTTACGCTTGACAACGGCTGCCAATAGTTGGGTCGAATGACGGAAAGTCCCTAAACAAGTTGTAGGGATTTTCATACCGTCGTGGTAACGCGGTCCGATCTTTAGCTTCTCATACGTTGGCAGAAAATGAAAAACATTGGCTAAGACAATCTGCTGACGCTATCGCTGCTCGGACCATGCCATCTTGCTCTGGGACTGGCAGCGCCGCGCACCTGGCGCCGGAGAGGGGCTCGTTTTGACGGGACGTTGGTGCGTTAGAGTCAACGTTAAGGCTCCTCACTAAAGGACTCAGGTTCACCGACAGCATCGTAATTAGCCCTGGTCTGGGGTTTGCTCGTCGGACCGGGCCTTTCGTTGCAGACGGCTTCGAAATCAGATAGGGCCCTCTTACGAAGTGGCTTCTGCTGCTTTTCGGGAAATCTCATAGCTAGCGACCGTTCAGCACTCGGTTCCATCGCCATGTCCCACCAATTCGCCGCTGTAAAGTCACCAAGGGTGTCGAGGCGATCCTGCTGATTTTCTCCAAAGTAGCGAGGTCTGCGCTACTGAGGTCGGCCGCGCAAAAGCGAGCAGGGGCTAAATTCGCAAATAATCTCAGCGTTGTAGCGCTAAAATTCGCTCCGGCGAAATCCGCTCCAGAAGCGGACGCGATTACATACGCATTGGAAAAATTCGCTTGCGATAGGTTGAGGCGACTCAGCTTAACACCTATAAGCATAGATCCACTCAAGTCAAGCGCCGACGTGAGCTTACGTTTCGCGAGGAGTTCACCGATAGCTGTACTAGTAGCCAGTATAGTCTCAAGCTCTCTGGATATCTTAGACAAAATCGCGTCGGGATTTGGATGCGTCGCCGGCGGGGAATATAGAACGAATTCCTGTTGCCTTATTAGATCACGTCTGAGTGCAAACCGGAAGGCCAAGCTCTGCCAGTTGTCAAGCGAATCGTTAGTGGAAGAGCCGCGCCAGATGTCATCAGGCATGAGTCGTTTGACGTAGTTGCGCCAAGTGTAACTCGTAAAAGAGTCCCAATTATCGCGTGGCTTTCGCTGCTCCCTGTACATTACCGTCACGGCGTCCAGCACGTACTCCCTCAGGTCCCCCTCAAGACGATCCCGCGCCGCAGCGTTCATCTGGTGTATGGGCTCAAGACTCGCGCTCCCTCGTGAGAGCGCATGCTCAACGGTTTGAACCGCCAAGCTATTATTATCTACTGATAAGTCGTTTACGAGCAGGGCTTCAGTCTGGGGGCCACGTTGAGGGTCAGCTAGGTACTCGCGCAGCCCAACTATAGCAGCGATTTTTTCCGGTCTATCCTTATCGAAATCGGCGCTGAGCGTATTGTATTTCTCAAAATCACGCTGCTGGGCAGAAGCCTTGTTGATAGATGCATTAAGGACGAAGCCAGCAAGAGCAACGGCGACCGCGGCCGCAGACAGGATGAGGTTAGCAGCAGTGGCTATGTAAGCCGCAGATAACGCGCGAAGATCCCCGTTACGCCCGGCGAGAGCTTAGCCGTCCTCGTTGGGGGCGAAGGCAGCCTCGGAAAAAGCGGCGCTGGTAGCGGAGGTTTCAACGGAGGCGGTACGGGCGGTAAAGGCCGTGCCGAGCGGCCGCGGCGGTAACGGAGGTGGTGGCCGTTCCGACGCGCGCGAGGGCGGCGACGCATTGAGCAACCGGGTTCTCGTTGCTGCCGGCGGTGGCGGATCGGGCGGCTACGCTGCATATTTCCCCGGCGGAGGGGGTGCCGGCGGCGGCCAGGTTGGCGACCCCGGGGCTGATGAGGGGTCCCAAGGCGGTCCCGGCGGCCACGGTGGCGGTGGCGGCTCCCAGAGCGCCGGCGGAGCGGGAGGAACCGGCTCGCATCGTGGTGGGTTTCCTCACGGCCACCATGGCGACGATGGAGCGCTGGGCAACGGCGGTTCGGGCGGTGCCAGCACGGAATGTGGTGGCGGCGGAGGTGGTGGCGGCAGCGGATATTACGGCGGCGGCGGTGGCGGTTCCGGCTCCTTCAGCACGAGTTACTGTGGTGGGGGTGGCGGCGGCGGCGGCTCCTCCTACATTGAGAGCACCGGGACAATCATCAAGGATAAAACGGGAGGGGCGCTGCGCGGGAACGGCCAGATCGTCATTTCCTGGTAGCAACGGCGTCCCTGGCTGCACCGAAATTGCACCGCGCTCAGTGCCAGGCGATTTCATGCGTGACGTGGAGGTCTCACGGATTGTGGCACCGCCGAATCGGATTCTAGTGTTGCAGCACAGATCGAAGCGAGACAGCCGCACGCACTGCCTAGGCCGTCGCACGGCACTCCGTTAGGGCGCGTAGGTACGAGAGTGTAGTATTCGGCGGGCGTGCACAAGCGCTAATACAGCTCGCGCGCCCTTCTGTCGCCAGGCGACCCGTGATGGACATTAAGCGCCTAAGTCCGACCGCCGCTGGTGCCGTGGCAAGGGTTTGTTTGCGGTGTAGCAGGATCTCATGACCCGCAGGCCGCCATTCTTCGTCCGCGCTCACGCCATATCTAGTTTGCGCGTTCTCTGCGGAAAGCGTGCGAAACGCGTGAGATCGGCCTCAATGAGCCGCTTATCGCCTCCGATCCGTTCTTAAGCAGGCTCATTATTGCGCCGAAATGACGGACGGGCTGGGCTCCCGCAGGGCGGCCTAGTCGGATTTGTCGCTTTGCTTGTGTGTGCTCTGCACGGAGTTTTCCTCGTGATCCTCCCTGGTCTAGTCCCGCGCGTTATGCGTCATCCGCTAATCGAGGCAATCATGACGATGGGATAGATACCGTATTGCGCGTCAAGCGTAATTCCGATCGAAACGCCTTCCCGATCGCAGAATCCCATAGACGAGAACCAGCAGCTTGCGTGACCGCGCCGATGACGAGCCGTTTGTGTTTGCCAGCTGCGGCAAGGCGCTCTACATGCCGGCAATCGTGGCCCTGCCGCGCGCAACGGCCCTCGGCGAGCGTGGCAAAAAAAACGTACCACAGCTAGTCGCACTTGATAGCGCGGCGTACATTCTAACATTTTCTGACGGAGCGGTAGCGAATGGTCGGGAATGGACGGGATCAGTCGGGAGCCGAGCGGCCAAAAAACCTTGCAGAATAACACGGATCGGTAGCGGACGGGACTCTCTGGAACCCCGAGAAGTGGTTCGAATCCTGCCGTGACTAAGAACTGCAAAAGCTGCATGGCAAGCAACTCAATGCGCTGGAACAATCAGTGATCGCGGTGGAAAAACAGTTGCATGTGTTCGTGAAGGCGCATCGGAACCTTGAGCGCCAGGTCGGCAAGTTGACGGCGGTCTCAGGGATTGGCACGCTCACTGCCCTGGCGATCGCCGCCAAGCTCCCGGTCGAACGGTTGCGCGATGCGAAGGCGGCCGCGGCGCATGTCGGCGTTACGCCCAGCGAACGGCAATCCGGGACGTCCATCCATGGCAAGGCCCGGATCTGCAAGACCGGCAACGGCAGCTTACGGCGCGACTTGTACATGCCGGCGGTGGTAGCCATGCGCCACAACGCAATCCTACGAACATTCGCAGAACGTCTCAAGGAGAAGGGCAAACCCGCCAAAGTCATCGTGGTTGCCGTCATGCGCAAGCTCGTCGTCCTAGCCTTCGCCATGCTCAAGCGCGACCTGACGGAGGCCTTAGCAAGTGCTTGACTTCCGAGACGGTATCTGAGCGAAGCATCGCATGGCGATGCCTTAGTCGGAAGGCTGCTTCACAATTAATGAGAGGCGGCACGAGCGTGCCGCCTCTCATTATCGAGTGGGTTCGTCTCGCGTTTTAGTTATTGACGACCGAGTTATGCGTATCGACCGCGCTCGCCGCTTGGGTGATACCGTTCGCGCTGCCGAGCGTCGTAATGTTTGTGCCGGCCGGATAGTTGAGCACCTGAACGACACCCTGCGAAAGGTCCGCGACGTAGGCCTTATCGTTGGCCATGTCGATCGTCACGTGGAACGGATCGCTATATCCCGATCCGAGCGTTCCCGTAACGGAGCTGTACGAGGGATATCCGACGACGTCAACCACGGCGCCCGAGAAGCTCGGACCCGTCTGGTCGCAGACGATCAGGTTGCCGGTGATCTTATCGAGCGCGATGCCGCCGAGGTAACCGAACGTGATCGGCAGCACGGTTCCGTTGCAGCCGGCTAAGCCGCCCACGTACTCGGCGATACTGCCGACGTCGCTCGATAGGTTGTTGTACGCGACGAACACGTTGCCGTGCTTGTCGACCGCAACGCCCTCGACGTTACCGCCCGGAGAGCAAGAAGCAACGACGGTGTTGCTCATGTGCGCGTATTCGTTGACGAATCCGCCGCCCTGGACGGTGTAGTTGAAGTCGGCTTCGTAGACGTTTCCGAGCTTGTCGGTCGTCACGTCGACCGCGTCGGCCATGCCGGCGCTGTACGTGTAGAGCAGGTTTCCGCTCTCATCGTACTCCGTGACGTACGGGCCCGCATAGTTCGCAACGTACACGTCTTTACTTGCCTTGTCGACCCAATCGCCGTCGGCGCCATTCAAGCCGGCCGTGAACGAACCTTGCGCCGCCCAGCTGTTGTACTTGACGATGTCGACGGCGCCCGTGCCGAAGTCGGTGACGAAGATATGGCGCCGGCCGTAGTTCGCCGGGCTCACGCCGTGCTGCTTCGTCGCGTGGGGGTGTCCGACGTCTCCGAGGAACTTCGGTGCGACGCCCGAGCGCACGGGATCGAAGAGTCCCTTGCTTTGGCTTACGCCGCTCGACGAGGGAAGGCCGGCCCCAGTCCCCTGCGAGGCGGCGCCCGAGCATGCGGCGAGCAGAGCTGCCGAAATAACGGCCGTCGCCGCAGTCAGGAAAAGTGATTGTTTACGCATCAGATTCGCTTCTCCGATTCAGTGAGCTTAGAGGCTCTAAGCAATATTGACCGCCTGCTCGTATGAGCGGCGGCAGAAGCGAGGGGTTCTTTGGCGGCTCAGCCCCTCCTTCTTTCGCTGGCAATGAAACTCGACCAGCGTTTCAACCAGCGGGCAGCGGCTTCCGCCGAGTCTTCCGGACGCGTATTGAACGCGATAGCTGCGTTGGGCGCAGCCTTGCGGACGGAGTTGATTACCCTCTCGAACAACAGCAGGCTTTTCGGCGGGAGCCTAAGACCGGCCCCGATCACCACGCAGTCGTAGGCAACACTGGCCAGCTGCTTTTCGAGCACAGGATCGGCCGTGTCGTCCGGCGCGATCATGCAAAGATCGCCCTGCCACCCGCGCTCAGCTATTTCCGACGCGGCGATTGCAATGCCGACGTTAATCTTCTCAGCATTGAAACCCGTCGGTATGGCAGGGTCGGTATAGTCCACTGTCCCAGGGGTCTGGCCAACAAACAAGACTCGTTTCATGCAATCCTTTCCAAAATGTGCAGACGCGGCGGCCCACGATGTGGCGAGAGTCAGACTGATGAAGCGGCGACGGTCACTGCGCTGCAATGACCGTCCGCTTGGAGATCCCCGCTATGGCGCTCTAGTACAAGCCGATGCCGTCGGGAGTTCCCCACCCTGTCGGCCCCGCGTAGGTCTTGAACTGATGCGTGCCGGCCTGGCAGAGATACTCACCGCTGCAAGAGCCATCGTTTCCGCTCTTGATCGCGTTAAGGTTGACCTTGCGAGTCGTTTGCTTCGCCGACCAGAAGGCTTTGCCCGCGTTCTGACTGCTCGCATTGCCGACGAGTCCGAAGACTGCCGCGATCAACGGCGTCGCAACGCTCGTGCCGCCGACGGTGAACCAGCCGCCGTAGCCGTAGCTATCATACTCCGCGACATTCCACGCAACGGCCGATACGTCAGCGTCGGTGCGGTAGGTGCAGTCGGGGTCTTTCTGCCACGAGGGTTTCGGTACGCCGGTTCCGCTTCCGTTGTTCGAGCAGCCGCCGCCGGCACCATTCCAAACAGTCTCGCTGTAGGTCGATCCTCTCTTCGCTAGCACCGTTCCGCCGACCGAAACGACGCTGGCGAGGGCCTCTGGAGCACCATTGTTGTTATACCCGTCGTCGCCGGAGCCGGCGAGATAAAGGACGCCCGGGGCGTCGAAGTCGGCCGAGTTGACGCAGGTGTCGGAGTCATAGCAGATCCAGCTGTTGCTGACGATGTGCGCGCCGAGCTTCACGGCCGTAAGTTCCGCTGTCTCGAGGTCGCTGTTGTTAGAGGTGTTCGCTTCGATAAGATAGATCGTGCAGAGCGGGCAGGCCGCCGAGACCATCTGGACGTCGAGATCGATTTCGACACCCCAGCCGGTGCTGCCGCTTGGGTAGTTGCTCGTCTGGCCGTTTTGATTGTATTTCGTGAAGTTCGCGGTGCCGAGCCCGAACTGACTTCGATACGTCGAAAGATCTCCTGCAACGTTCGGATTGTCGTAAGCGTCGACGATGGCGACGATCTGTCCCGATCCGTTCGTCGACGACGGCAGGTTGTAGCGAGTCTGGAAATCGCTGGGCGCCCATCCCGCGACGTCCGGGTTGATGCCGCTTTTGGACTCGATCAGCGCCAAGCACGTCGGCTTCCGGGTGACTTGCGGGCAGGCCGGGCGTGCGAGCTCTTTTGCCTGCCATTGCGGCACCCTTGCAAGCGTCGACTGCGTGCTAGATTGGCCGGCTGTCGCCGGCATGTTGGAAGTGGCGCCGGCGTTGCACGCCGCGATCATCAGTGCCGCAGCGAGCGGTCCCACAAGTTTGATGGGTCCGTTCATAAAAACTCCTCGTTATAAAAGGGAGATATGGCCTAAGGCTTTTGTACCGCAACGGAATACCACCTTTTATTGGGCTGGAGAGGCCATTTGCAAGATTTCTACGGGTGTCCGTTCTGCGGGACTTCGAAACGTTTCCCCGCTTGCGGACCCACCGTGAACTGGTACAGAGAACGCTGCAAGCGATCGACCGCAAGCGGTTTATTGCCGACGGCAGCGAGCCCACAACCGTGGTGCAGGGGTAGCGATTCCGCGACCGATCCACGCGAAGTTGAGAACACGCATCGGAAAAGAGATCACCATCGATCCGACGGAAACGGACGAGGACTACACCGCTGAGATGCTCAGTGCAACCAGCTCCAAGCGCTCCTTCCGCTGCTCAAGTTTGAATTCGATTACGCGGGGGTCATGACTCCGCGTGCTTAGCCGCGCTTGCGGTGGCGCATCGGGACGGCCGCAGGTGATTTCAAGACCGCCGCACTTGACTGCTCTAACTCAAGATCCGCCATCCTGTGCGAACGGTATCGATCCAGCCGCGGTTGCCATTCGGTTGCCATACGGCCTAGAATCGCCCACCTCGCGGCGGGAGCGGGTGAGACAGATCGGCATATGACGTTCGGTGAAAAACGTTACAGGATGACGCCGCGTCGGTTACTACACCACATCGCGATCCGGCGAGGGAGGCTCGCTAGCGGCTTTAGGAGTCCCCTGCTCTATCCAGTTTGAGCTACGGGCGCGCACGGGTTTCGCTGTATTTTATGCGGGGCCACGCCATGGTGACCTGCCTGGGATAGTCTTGATCGGGGCTCGCGTTGCAATTTCGGCGCAACGGTACAACCTTCATCGCCTTTTCGAGACTCGCTCACGAGCGAGGTTTTCAGCGGCGGCCCGCCGCGCTTGTGCTGCCGCAATGGCATCCCCTAGCGCCCGGGGTGGCAGGTTGGTCAACTGCGTTGGAACATGGCAGCGCGTCGCCGGCGCGGAGCCTCGCCGCGCAGAACGTTCCATCGGTCGTTCAGAGGCTCACTCGTGAAGCGTGGCTCGGACCTCTGCCGCAAGCCGTAGCGCAGACCCGCCAACGCCGAGCCGCTTGGCCGTCTCGTAAGCGCGAGATAGAGAATCCGGGTGCCCATGCGAGACGAGCGTAGCAAGTGCGAAGTCGGCCGCCTCACGGGCCGCGTCTAGATTGCCCAACGCCGCGTGCGCATCCGCGGCGATACGCGAAGCGGCTCCGGAGTAACGCGTCATACCGCGTGTTTGCGCGTAACGAGCGACGTGTTCTGCAGCTGCGAGCGCCTCTGACGGTTCATCAAGGCGCAACTGCGCTTCCGCAACCGCAAGCGGGCCGCGCAATGCGAAGAGCCCACCGTGGACTTCGGCGCATGCTTCGCGTCCGAGTGCGAGCCCCTGAAGCGGATCTCCGCCAAAGGACTCTGCTAGCGAGAGAATCAGCGCTTTATCGGCGACCTCCGCCACATTGTTCGTGGTACGCGCCACCTGCAAGGCCATTTGTCCGAAGTGCCGAGCCCGAGCGAAATCGCCGCTTGCGGTCAGATGCGAGCAGAGCAACCCCGTCGCGCCGGCAACGCCCGCGGGGTCTTGACCGCTTTCAAAAATGGCGAGCGCCTCAAGCGCGTACTCAACGGCACGCGACATCTCGCCCACGACGAGCGCCTGCACCATGCTAAGCGCGAAGAACAGATGCCCTAGAAGACTCGGCGGTTTGTGCCGTAGGTGATCGAGTAGCCCGCGTGCTCGACCGAGCGACGCGAGTGCGCCGGCCACATCGCCGCGCAAGCACGCGAGTTCCGCGTAACGGAACAGAACTCCAACCGCGGAACGAATCTCGTGACGGTCGGCCACGGGCTGCACTCGATCGGCTGCCGCGACCGCGCCATCGAGACTAGTTGCCGCGCGTCCCAGATCGGTCTCTTGCCAGCCGACGTACGCGCACGCCATCTGCACGTCCAGATCAATGGTGGCGCTGGCGCATTCGCCCCCGAACTCGGCCGCGCGTTCGATGGCGCGCTGGAAGAATCGCCGGGCCCGCTCGTCATCACCAACGTCTGCCGCAATCTCGACACCGTAGCACAAGGCGCGGACGCCCTTTTCGGCACTGGGGGCATCATTCGCGATTTGTTCGAGCTTTACAAAGGCGGCTCCGAAATCGCCGACGAGGCGGAGGTTCGCAACGTGGTCCAGATCCAGTTCGAAGCGGCTCGGCAGTGAGGGCGCCGACCGCACCGGGCCGGCCACATTTGATCGTATCAATACGAGCAATCGCTCGAACGCGCGACGCCGTTCGCGATAGAATTCACGTACCGATATGCCGAGATCGTCGGCTACGGTCGCGTGCTTTTCCCCGCGCAGATCGCAGCGCGTTACAATCGCCCGTTGCCGGGCGAAATGGACGTTCCGTCCGCTCGGCCCGGAATCGAGGGTCGCGACTGCCGACAGCACTGCCGCTCGCGCTCGCAATAGAGCGATGCTCTCCGCGGCACACGCGCCTCCGTCCAATTTCGCAAAGACTTCCCTGAGCAGCGGGCTATTGCGCAGCGTCGCGGTGTCGTCAAGCGCGCGTATCAGACGCGCAAGCGCTACGAACTCGGAGGGCCTGGATCCCACACGCGGTGATTCAATCTGGCACTACTTCTTGCCCCTGCTGATCGCCGAGCCGAACGGATCGACGACGCCACTGAGTGTCTTGAGGGGACTACCGCCGGCAGGGTAACCCCAGAACATGACGTTTGCGCTAAAGACGTTCGGGTTGACTACTTTCTTGCCGTCGATAAAGGACTGGAAAGCGCCGTCGGCACCGGTCAGCGTGGTCGTGCCGACCACCTTTGCGCTCGAGCCGGAGATCTTGACCCGGTAGATCACGCCGGCCTTCGCATCCCCTACGGTTACGTGCTTTCCATCCCATTGCACGGTGCCAGGCGTCCCGATTGTCTTGTTGAGAGTAAGGTTCGTGAACGCGCTGCTACCCTTGGGCAGCTCGGCGAATGCAAAAGTGCCGCCGGTTTGGGTCTCGCCGTCAACGAAGAGATTGCCTTTATCGTCGTAGCCCAGGGAGAACACCAGGTATAACCCAGGATCGATGTACGTCGTGGGCGTTCCTTGAGCATCGGCGTAGATCGAAACGCCTCCGGAGGTGCTGTTCATACCTGCAAAGTCTGCGGCCGCTAGATTGCCGGTCGTCGGGTCGACGGAGCAGCCTTCCAGAAGATATCCGGGGTCGCTCAGGCTGCCGATCGAGCTGGTGCCGCCGTGCGCGTACTCGAGGAGCTCCTGACCGGAGAAGAGCGTGATCCAAATGTCGCCCGTTTGTCAACGCACTCACCTTGCGGATCGGCGAACCCCGTAAGCGTCCCCTTCAACTCGCCACGGGGATAGCTGAAAACGTAGACATCGCCGGTTTCGTCGGAGATGTAGAGAAGGTCTTTTCTCCTCGCATCGGGAGCCATCCAGGAAGTGCGATGGTCGGCACGAAAAATCTTCGCGCCGTTTAGGCCTGCCAGCGATGGTGGACCGTAAAGCCACTGAGCATTCGAGGTGCTGGGCTCTGACTGCGACCCGATCGCGTTGCAAGCCACCAGTACGGCAAGGGCCATCGAAGCGCCGAAAACGGATCGGATCGGACTCGAACTCTTCATGGACAAAATCCTCCTTCCAGGACGTCTTCTGCGCCGTGCAACGTCGGGAACCGATAACCCTTGCATCGGCTCTGACCAAAATATGACCAATTTTTCATTGCGTCGTCTATTCACCAAGGTCGGTTCAACGCCGCTTACCGGTTCGAAAGACGTCGTTCAAACGCCGGCTTAGCCGACGTCGCGTTTTACAAATACCCGGCCGATTAAGACGATAACCGGCCCCGCAGAACCCGTTGGTGCGACAGTGAGCAAGGCTAAGTGACCTAAGAGCCGATAAGAGAGAACAGCGGGCCTGGAACGGGCTCGTTGCCGAAGATACAAAATCACAATCGCATCGGAACGGAGGATTGGCTTGGCTCCTTTTAACACGTACAAGGACTCGTTTTCTCACGCAAAGCTCACACGTTCGTCGACCGGCGTACTCGAGGTTGTCTTACATACAAACGGCGATACGCTCGTCTTTAACGGGTACGCGCACACCGAGTTCGTCGAACTCTTTCACCAAATCGCTGAGGATGCCGACAATCGCGTCGTTATCATCACCGGCGCCGGTCGAGCCTTCATCGATAACATCGACTCAGAAGGCTTCGATTTCTTCACGCCTCGCGGCTTCGACAAGATATATCGCGAAGGAAAGAAGGTTCTGTCGAACATCCTCGATATCTCGACACCGCTGATCGCCGCGCTCAACGGACCTACGACCGTTCATTCGGAATACGCATTGCTCGCCGACGTCGTCCTTGCAACGCCCGACACCATCTTCCAGGATAAGCCGCATCTGAACTTCGGCATCGTTCCGGGTGACGGCGTCCATTCGCTTTGGCAGGAGGTCATCGGTCCGATTCGCGGCCGAACGTTCCTGCTCACCCAGCAGATCATCGGGGCCAACGAGGCCAAGGCGCTTGGCGTCGTTAGCGAGATCGTTCCGCACGAGAAGCTCATGGACCGCGCTCGCGAGATTGCCGAGCAACTGGCGAAGCTCCCACCGCTTACGACCAGCTATGCTCGCGTCGCCCTCACTCAGAAGCTCCGTCGCATCGTCGATGAAAGCGTGGGCTATGGCCTTGCGCTCGAGGGGATCTCGGCCGCCGACGTCGCTCGAACGAACGCGTGATCGCCTCGTCGCGTCAAGCGCGACGCTCTGCCAAGTTTGAACAGCTTAATATGCTAGCTTCGCCGAGGCGACGTCCGCGCCGGCGCGCTGCAAGGCGATCGACCGGATGCGCTCGCGCGGATGGACTAGCAGCGTCGCCGTTTCGCCGGCACTCTCCAACGCGCCGAGATCGACGGCGCCCGCCGCCATGCGCGCGATCGCGTGTAACACGCCGCCAGGCTTATCGACGATGATGTAAATCCACGAGCCGTCTCGCGCGTAAAGAATCTTCGCGGCGACGGGATTCGCGGATTCCGGGCTCATCGAGACATGGTTGAAATGGCTGTGGACCATGGTGACCAGCGCAACGTCTTCGGCCGCGAGCCGTTCACGTAGCACGAGCGTCTGCCAGCCGAGGCCGAGAAAAGCCAGTGCGAATGCTGCCGCAAGCGCGAAGGGGAAAAAGCTCGCCCGGAGTTTGGCCCTCGACTTCGGTCGTGCGGATTCGCGCAGGCGACGCTCCAACGCCGGCGATGGCGTGGCTTCCGGCAACGCCGCAGCCAACGACGCCGCGACGGCTTGCGCTTGTGCGACGCGCTCGGAGCATTCCGGGCACAACGCAACGTGGCGCTCGACCTTGCGCGCCGCATCGTCGTCGAGGATCCCAAGCGAATAGAGTTCGGCGTCTTCGGCCAGATGTTCGGTCACGAGCGGCTTCCTCCGGGGCTCGCCAGGTCCGTCTGCAACTTGCGCATCGCCATTGAGATGCGGCTCTTAATCGTGCCGAGCGGAACGTTCAGCTCCTGCGCGATCTCGATGTGGCTCTTGTTTCCATAGTACGCAAGTGTAAGCGCCGTCCGCTGTTCCTCGGGAAGCCGCCCGAGGGCGGCCTGCAAGCGTTGCGCCTCGACGGGATCGACTAGCGGCGGATCGACCGATGTCACGGGGGCAAGGCGGGCCGCTTTCATCTCCCGCGCGTCTCTTCGACCCTCGCGTCGGACCATCCCGAGCGACTCGTTGCGCACGCAGGTAATTAGGTACCCCTTTAACATCTCTCTGTTCCCGGTAAAACGGTTAGGGGAACGCCACACGCGCACGAGCGCGTCGTGCACGCAGTCTTCAGCCAGTGCGCTATCGGAGATGACGTGGCGAGCAACGCTAAAGAATAGACGCGACCACAGCGCATACACCTGCTCGAGGCCCGAGGGCCTGCGCGCGGCAAAGGCCTCGACGAGCTCGTCCATCTAACGGCTGACATACGGCCCTGCGCGTTTCACGACCTTGGTATGCCGCCGAGGCCGGCTTCGGATGGCTCGACTCATCCGCCCATGCCCATGGCGGCATATGCACCCACATGAGCAGATTACTTACGGGCCTGCAAATCGCGCTGCTGGCCGTCACCCTCACCACCGGCGCGAACGCTGCCGCTCCACCTTTGCTGCCGGCCGTCGCGACGGTCCATATCAAGGATTTCAAGTATCATCCGTCGGCCCTGACCGTCCACGTGGGCGACCGAGTCACATTCGTCAATGACGACGATGAAGCGCACACGGTGACCGCGACCGACAAGTCGTTCGATTCCGAAGGGCTCGACACCGCCGGTACGTGGCAGCACGTGTTTACCACTACAGGCACCTACCGCTATTTTTGCGAGCTGCATCCATACATGAAAGCAACTATTGTCGTCCTGCCCGCTGCGGCAAAGTAAAGGAGCTCTCAGATGAAACGCGACGACTTCCTCAAGCACGTTGCCTGGACAGGGACCGGCATAGCGTGGTCCTTGTCGAGCAGCGGCCTATTCAATGCTCAAAAGGCGTTGGCCGCGGATGGTGCCATTTCTTTCGTTCAAATCAGCGATAGCCACATCGGCTTTGCGCGGCCCGAAAATATAGATGTGGCGGGGACGCTTCAAAAGACCATCGCTGCGATCAACGCGATGCCAGTGCAGCCGACCTTCGTCGTTCACACCGGCGACGTGACCCATCTTGCCAAGCCCGCACAATTCGACGCGGCGAAGCAAATCCTCGGTACGCTCAAGGCTCCCCTTATCGTCCTGCCTGGAGAACACGACGTCATCGGTACGCCGGCCACGTTCTTCGACGCCTTTCACCGAAGCGATGCCCCCAAGGGATGGTTCTCTTGGGACCAAGGCGGCGCGCACTTCTTGTCGCTCGTCAACGTCTTTAACTTCGAAATCGACGGGAAGCTCGGAACCGAGCAGATCGATTTTGTCGAGAAGGACCTCACGGCGCAAAAAAGCTCGACGCCAATCGTAGTCTTCGCGCACGTTCCGCTTTACGCGCTCTTTCCGCCGTGGGGCTGGACGACCGAGGACGGCTCGCGCGTCTTGGCAGCGCTGCGTCGCTTCAATGCGGTAACCGTGCTGAACGGGCACATCCATCAAATCGTCCAGCACATCGACGGCAACATCCGGTTCGCAACCGCCGCTTCCACCGCGTACCCGCAGCCCGCCCCTGGCACAGCGGACAAACCGGGCCCGTTAAAGGTGCCGGACAGCAAGTTACTGAGCGTGCTGGGCTACCGCAGTGTCGAGATCGCGCGCAATGCTGCGACGATCACCGACTCATCATTATAAACTCGACACACCAACATCACTCAAGGGAGACGTCCTATGAAACCACCCTATCACATTGGAGCCGTCTGCGTAGCCATGACGCTTGCAGCGTGCTCCGGCGCGCAGAGCGGTTCGATCGCGAACCCCGTTCCGGCGGTGGGCGCACCGCAGACCTCCTCCACTTCCATTGTCGCAGACAGCGTCAGTAAGGCTAAACATCTGGCAGGCGCCCAGAGGGCGACGACTGCACTCATTCTCGTCGCAAACGCAAACACCGGCTTGGGCGGCTCGATTCGGGAATATGCCGAAAGCGCCAATGGAAACGTTGCGCCAAGCACCGTCATCAGTCACATTAATGGGCCCTACGCCATCGCCTTCAGTCCAACAGAAGGCATCGGCATTGCAAACGGCAACATCGCGTCGGGCGGCCAGGCCGGTGCCGAAACGTTCGGACTGGCCGGCGATTTCTTGACCGGGATCTCGTGCTTCCCCAAACCCAGTCAGACGAACGCCGCAGCGTTCGATCGGAAGGGCCGGCTCTTCGTTTCCGCGTTCTTACCAGAGGGCGGCCGCGCCATCGAGGTCTTCGCGCCTGGAGCAAACGGCTGCGTTAAACCAAAGCGTACCATCTCCGACGAGGGCGGTTTGGCCATCGACAGCAACAACCTTCTCTACGTGGCGAATTCGAAGACGGCAACGATCGATATCTTTCCGGCGGGATCCTCCACCATGCAGGCGCAGATCGGCGGAAGCAACACCGGGCTGGTAGCTCCCGGCACGGTCGCGGTCGACGCTTCGCTCAACGTCTACGTCTTCGATACTACGACTGCTACGATCAGCGAGTTTGCCGCCGGCGCGCATGGCGACGTCGCGCCGATCCGCACCATTTCTGGTTCGAACACTGGCCTGAGCGGAGGGAACGGTTTCAGCTTTGGGCTATCGGTCAGCAAGGCGAGCGGTACGATATTCGTCTCTAACCCGGGCTCGAACGCGATCCTTGGCTTCGCAGCGGCTGCAAGCGGCAACGTTGCGCCGATCCAAACGATCGCCGGCAGTGCCACGGGACTTGCCGACCCACTGGGCCTTGTGGTAACGGAGTAACGCTTAAGAGCAGAACCAAACCACTACAAGACCAGGCCCGCAACGCGGCGCACTGTGCCAAGGGTTCTGGAGGGCATGAGTCAACCGCGCGTGCTAATCGTCGGAGCCGGCGCCGTCGGAGGTTACTTTGGGGGGCGCCTCGCCCAAGCCGGCCGTGACGTAACGTTCCTCGTGCGCGACCGCCGCGCGCAGCAGCTGCGTCAACGCGGACTTGAGATCGTCAGTCCGCACGGGGACGCGAAGATCGACCCGAAGATCGCGACGACGGCCGAGTTGAAGGAATCGTTCGATCTCGTCCTGCTTGCCGTCAAGCATTATACACTCGACGCGGCAATTGCCGATGTCGCGCCCGCTATCGGGGAACACAGCGCGATCTTGCCCCTGCTCAACGGTATGCGGCATCTCGACCGGCTGCGCGCCGCGTTCGGGGGGGCGCATGTTCTGGGCGGCGTTTGCATCGTCGCGACGACGCTCGACGCCGACGAACGTATCGTGCAGCTCAACGAGATGCAAGAACTGAGCTACGGCGAGCTGGACGGCACGCTGTCGCCGCGTATCCGGGCGATCGATCGAACGCTGCAAGACGCCGGATTCATCGCTCGGCTCTCGTCGAGCATCGAGCTGGAGATGTGGGAGAAGTGGGTTTTCATCGCCGCGCTCGGCAGCATCACGTGCCTGCTGCGGGGCACAATTGGCGACGTGCAGCACGCGCAGCGCGGACGGGACCTCACGATCGGGATACTCGACGAATGCGTTGCCGTAGCGACGGCTGCCGGCTACGCACCGCGACGTGCGTCGAGAGATCGTGCGTTCAGTGTCTTGACCGACGCAAACTCCAACTTAGCATCTTCCATGTACCGGGACTTGCAGAAAGGCCAGCCACTGGAGGCGGACGCAATCATCGGAGACATGTGCGTCCGCGGCGAGACCGCGGGCGTTAAGCTGCCGCTGCTCTCGGCCGCTTACGCACAACTCTCCATCTACGAACGAAAGCGATCGTGAGCGCATGAGCGACGGGCAACTCGAATGAACTCGCCAGTCGTCCTAATCACCGGCGCCTTGAGCGGGAAGTATCCATTCCACATAGCGCAAACGCTTCCGCAACGGCCTGCTCCTCTGACCATGCTTTCCCGAAATCCATTAGTATTGAGAGTTCATTCCCTCCAAGTGCGTCGCGCAACGTAGAGGCGAGCCGCTCCGAGCCGGCCGCTTCGCTCATTCGCACCGCTTCTGACGTGAGTTCACGAGCCTCTGGTAAGTCGCCGGCTCCCAAACGTGCCACGCCATCTCGGGCAGCGCCAGCCTTCGTGTACCCCTTCGCAGGACCTGAACAGCCGCGAGGCGCTGGCCCCGCTCTTTGCGGACCGTTTGGACCGAGGCTGGAATCCGTCGCCTGATGCTGCCTTCGCTTCGTTACCTCGACACCTTCGCGAAGATCGACGGCACGTGGCTATTTGCGGAGCGTCTGCTCTACGTCGATTGGGTCGATAACCGCGAACTGCACTGACGCTGGGGCTTAGAGGTCGTCGCGCGCGGCGCCAAGTAGAGCCTGCGCAGTGGCCGTAAACAAACACTCGAGCGGGGCATTGCCGCTGGAGGCGTTCCGATATCGAATGTTCGCGATGCTCTGGGTCGCTACGATCGTTTCAAACATCGGCGGCTGGATGTACAGCGCGGCCGCGGGCTGGCTCATGACGAGCCTTACGAAGGATGCGTTCCTCGTTTCGCTCGTTCAAGTAGCGAACAGCGCACCGCTGTTTCTTCTTGCGATGGCCGCCGGCGCGCTTACCGACATTGTCGACAAGCGTCGCTTGCTGATCTGGGGTGAGAGTGCGACCGCCGTGCTTTCCGGCATCTTTGCCGCGTACGTGTGGTTCCACTGGGTTACAGCGGCCTCGCTCCTGTGGTTTATGTTCCTTGTCAGCGTTTTTGGAGCGCTAACCTCGCCGGCATGGCAGGCGGTCGTTCCCAGTCTCGTGCCCAAAGAGGAACTTCCCAGCGCCATATCTGCAAACAGCGTCGGCTTCAATTTAAGTCGAGCAATTGGGCCGGCGCTAGCGGGAGCGATCATCGGTCCGCTCGGAATAGCCGCACCGTTTGTCTTCAACGCGGTCAGCAACTTTGGCGTCATTGGAGTATTGGCCGCGTGGCGTGAACCTAAAGTGACGGCGGACGCCCTTCCTGCGGAGCGCTTCGGCAGCGCGGTCGGAGTCGGCCTGCGATACGCGATCAATAGCACGGGCTTGCGAAAGACGTTCGTTAGAACGATCGCGTTCTTTTTGTTTGCGAGCTCTTATTGGGCATTACTCCCGCTCGTTGCTCGGCTGCGCGTGAGCGGGGGACCCGCGATATACGGCTTCTTGCTCGGCGCGATCGGCCTTGGGGCGGTGGCTGCTGCATTCGTGATGCCATATTGGAAGAAGCGATTTGGTGCCGATGGATTGGTTGCCGCGGCGAGCATCGGCACGGTGATCGCGCTCGTGCTTTTTGCAATCGCGCGCGAGCCGATCGTCGCCTTGATTGCAAGCATCGTGGCGGGAGCGGCGTGGATCTCCGGCGTGGCGACGCTGAACGTATCCGCTCAACTTGCGTTGCCGGACTGGGTACGCGGTCGTGGGCTTGCGATGTATATGACGGTCATGTTTGGGTCTCTGACGCTGGGCAGCGCGCTGTGGGGGCAACTCGCGACACTCACGAGTCTTCAAGCGGCACTCTTTATCGCTGCCGCCGGAATGCTTGTAGCAATCCCCCTCACGTGGCGCTGGAAACTGCAAACCGGTGAACGGCTCGATCTCACCCCGTCGACACAGTGGCCGGCCCCGGTTGTAACGCGCTCGATCGAAGGAGCGGATGGCCCAGTGCTCGTGACGATCGAATATCGCCTGGCACGCGCCGGCGACCGGCAGTCGTTTCTATCAGCTCTAGACGAGCTTCAACACGAACGGTTGCGCGACGGCGCCAGTTCGTGGGGCATCTTCGAAGATACGGCGCAATCGGGCCGGTTTCTGGAGACGTTCCTGGTGGCCTCGTGGACCGAGCATCTGCGCCAGCATCAGCGTGTGACCAATGCCGACTACGTTCTGCAAGCGCACGTAATACAGCTGCTTCAAAGGGATCCGCAGATATCCCATTTTATCGCTCCCAAAGCATAGGTGGCGCTTTATGCGCCGTCGATCTTCACCATAACGCGCGTAAGCTGTACTCGCGATCACCGATGCATCGCTAAAGGCGCTCACGGCCTCGAACCGCGACGTAGCAGCTCGCGTCCGCAAACATCGTGGGCCTGGGGCAACGGCGAAACGTCACCATTGCAAGCCCGAGCGCAGCGAAATCCGCGAACGCAAGACCGTATCGCCGCGCTTCAAAAGGCCAGGCACTACGTAATGCGGAGTCATCCTCGAGTTGACGCCCGGCTTTGGAAAAGCCGCCCGAAGACCGCTCCGAACATAAAGCCGCCTATATGAGCCAAATAAGCTACGCCGTTTGGTTCCTGGGGCGCGACCGCGCCGGCATTCCAGAGCTGTAATAAAAACCAGACGCCGATCAAGAGGACGGCCGGTATATATGCGATACGAACGAAAATGAAGATGACCAAAATCGTGCGGATCTCATCGCGCGGGAACGCGACCAAGAACGCTCCCATGACAGCGGCGATCGCACCGCTAGCGCCCAGATTGGGCACGGCGGAATGGGGGTCGAAGGCAATCTGTGCGCCCATTGCGGCCACGCCGCCCAATAGGTAGAAGACCAAATAGCGCCAGGATCCCATCGAATCTTCGATTTCTGGTCCGAAAGCCCAGAGGAAGACCATGTTTCCTAAGATGTGTGCCCAACTGGCGTGCATGAACATCGCCGTCAAGATCGTGATCAGGTGATGGCCCGAAGAAATATCCGCCGGAACCAGCGACCATTTGGCTACGAAAGCGTCGCCGTTAATCAGTTCCAGGCCGAATACCACGAAGTTGACGGCGATAATCAACAGCGTGACGATCGGGAAACTCGTGGGGCGCCGTGATACATCGCTTAACGGGATCATGCTTTTACATTACTTTCCATCCGCCGGTGTTGGAGCCGATGCGTAGCTATCGCTGCGAGATCCTGCAGAGCGTCGAGGACGGGACCGCTCGTGGGCAGTCCAGAGGGGTCCGGCTACCAGCGCGGTTCAGGCGGTTTGTGAGACTCCTGGAGGCGTTCGAGGAAGTAGCCTACGAGGCTTGCACCGGCTGCGAGAATGAGCGCGGTGCGGCTTTCCAATCCTGGTGCGTCAGGAAATGCCAAGCGGGCGTGCCACCCACGATCATTACAAGAAAAAGCGTCCAGCCGCGCGGTCTCTTCATTTCGGGACATCGCTTGGTATCCTTGTCAATACTATGCCACAACAGCGTGCCTAGTTGCAATTGGCGGAAACGTTTACTTCCATCGATCTCCCGGCGCCTTGACGTATGTCTCAAAGACGTAGCGCCACGGAATCGTGAACGGGAAGATTACCCAAACCAACGCGCAGGCTTTGATGGTCTCCCATGTATCGGGATCGACCTGATGCGCCGTCCATAGCGGTAGTGCAAAAAAGAGCAGCCAGATCGTCTTCCAGGCCAACTCGAAGAAGAGCGCCGGCAACATTTTGAGGGGATAGCGAAGACCCATCAGCATGAGCGGCGCCATCGCCGCCAGCAGGCTGCGCGCGACGCCATGCATTAGAGCCAGCTTGTCGTGGTGAATCACGCCGGGCCAGATGCTCGTCACTAAGAAGACCAAGATCAGCGTATACGTTCCACGCAACAGATATAACTGCAGCGTCGAGACTCCAGACGTTCCCGGTACCGCCGGCGCTGAGATTGCGGCCATAGCCAACCTCCTCGAAGTAACGTTGAACTAGATACATTGAATTTGGGTTCATGTTTCAGCGCCAGCAGAGCGGAGCTGCTCGGCCATCCGAGCGCGGAGTTAATGAGGTGCGAGGCTGACGGTGACGCCGTATACATTCGCGGGGCCATTCTCAAACGGACCTATCACCTTGCTGGCGTCTCCACCTTTGGGATAGCGCCACAGCCCTAGTTTAGCGAGACTGCTCGATTGTGCGACGAACGAAGTCCCGTGCAGCCATGTTTGGATGTAGGGCCAATGGCCGGAATAGTTATTCTGCCAGCCATCGATCTGGGTCGTTCCTACGACCTCTAGAGATGATTTGCCAAGCTTGAGACGGTAGATCTGGTCCGTTGTTGGATTAGAAAGCGTCATGTGCCTACCGTCCCACTGAACGCTGCCAAAGACGTCAAAGCTGCCGTTAAGAGCGTAGTTTCTGAACGTGCTTTGCCCATGGGGAAGTTCCGCAAGGAAGTTCCCACTGCCGCTGCCGTCTACGAATAGATTGCCCTTGGCGTCGTAGCCGCACAGGCCGTAAGTGTAGATTTCGTGATCGCGATACCAAGTCGAAGGCGCTTTAGAGTCCGGAAAGATCGCCACTTCGCCGGCACCCGAAGCCTCGTTAGTTACGGCGAGGTTGCCGGTCGTTGGATCGACGGCACACCCGAGTGGTATATCTCCATCATTCAGCGTCTCTATCGGGCTGCTTCCACCGTGGGCATATTCGACAACCTCATATCCGGCAGTCGGGATGAACACGTCGCCCTGACGGTCGGAGCAAAGGTTGTTGCCCGCGATACCGAGACTACCGACCAGCTTACCGTGCGGGTACGAGAGTACATAAACGTTGTCACCGGTAGCGACGTAGAGTAAATTCTCGCTCTTCGCATCCGGCAGCATCCAGGATCGGCCATGCTCCGCGCCTCTTGCGGCCGCCGAGGTCTGCGGCATTCTGCCCGGCGTGGAAATCAGCGACTGCGATCCGCCGCAGCCAACTAGCATCGTAACGGCCCCGCCGATGGTCAACGGATAGCAGATACATCCCAAGGGCTTCATCGGTTTACTCCTCGCTTAGCGAACGTTATAGTGCGAAACCTCACCGATCCAATTGCGTGAGTATCGCATATGCCGCGGTAACGCGTGCACTGATCGGATAGCTTCTGTTACCCAGGAGCACGATGCCGAGCTTGCGTGCCGGCACGAACGCCACGTATGCTCCAAAGCCGTTGGTCGTGCCCGTTTTGTCGATCAGCACATCGTTTTGCGGCGAAACCGGAGGATCGAGTGCGGTTGCAGGATTGGGCTCGAGCAGCATCGCGTCGGAGTTTCCCGCTAGCAGGTTCAGGAGCGCAACCGGATACCGGTACTGCTCCCAGATGAGATCCTGCGTCATTGGACCGACCCGGTAGTACGCCGTGTGCGTATCGGTTATGGCGCGCTGCAGCGGCTCGTCGAGATCGAGCATGCCCATGTTGGCCTCGAGGAACCTCACCATCGCGCCGGCGGTTGTCCGGACGCCGTACGCTTCTGGCGCTAGCACCCCGGCAGTCAGTCTGGCCGGCACATCCTTCGCCGTGTAGCCCTGCGCGTAGTTCTTCATCTGGTACGCGGGAACGTCGAGATACGCGTTCTTCATCTGGAGTGGCGCGAAAATCGTCCCCTGCATCAAGGCGGCGAAGTCCCCGCTCATGCGTTTCGCGGCGATCATCCCGAGCAGCCCGATGCTCAGATTCGAGTACGTTCGATACGTTCCCGGGGTGTAGGTCGGCTTCCAGTGTTGAAAGTACGCCACGAGCTGCGCGTCGTTCGTGACGTCGTCCGGGACTTGCAACGGCAGCCCGCCCGACGTGTGCGTCCCAAGGTTCAGCAGGCTCACTGCGTCAAAGGCGCTGCCGCGCAGGGACGGTAAATCCTGACTCACTATATCCGAAAGCGAAAGCTTACCGGTAACCTGAGCGTAAGAAGCAAGCGTTGCCGTAAATGTCTTGCTGATCGAGCCGATCTCGAAGAGCGCGTCGCTTGTAACCGGGTGCTCCGTCGCCTTCGACGCCACACCGTAATAAAAGACGTATGCACGCCCTTTGACGACGACCCCAACCGCCATGCCCGGGATGCCGTACCGCTCCATCAGCGGGCGAATCGTCTGTGCGACAACCGTTTCGACGCTGGCGTGCTCGGAGCCGGCTGCATAACCGTTCATCGGCAGCAGGCTGCACGCGCACAACATCGTTACCACCCAGCTTTGAACTCTCAATCGCATCGATTCCGCATTCTCTCCACCTGCTCGGTTCCTTTCATGAACGTCGCATCACACGCAGGGCACGCTGGCTAAAAATGAGACCCACCAGTCGGACGAGCGCCGTCGTGGCCGTCACAGCTCGCTGGTTCCAAGCATGTAGCTTCCTCCTATCGTCAACGTTCGCGAATAGGACGTCCCCTGAGCCCGCGTGACGCCTGCGAGTGGATTCGCGAGATCAACGGCCGAGTTAACGCCGCCATAGGTCGCTTGGATCTGAAACTGCCGGGTGATGAGCTGCGCCGTGTTGAGCAGCAGAGGGGTGGCGTTGGTGGTAAAGTCGTGAGCGACAACGAGCGCAAGCAGCGTCCCGCCGGGCGAGCGCCAAAAGGGAACGGCCTGCGGCGCGAAACTCCAGTCGCGCGTGATCCCTGAGGATGTGGCTGTGGCGAAATTCGATACCGGAAAGGCGAGGCTCACCCCCATCGTTCGCGCTCGATTCGTGGCTAAGTTGAGTAATGGATTGATTGTGTAGGCTGGGCCAGGCGCCGCGATACCGGGCGACCCCGTCGGGGCTTCGTACGTCAGCAGCAACCCGCCGAGAATTCCGCGAGCGCGATCGACGTAGACCAGCTGCTTGTACCAAAACTCCATGTCGGTAGCACCGGCGGTGAGCGTACCGCGTGTCGCACTCGACAGCTGCGAGAAGGACGGCGGCAGAATCGTTATCTGCGCATTTTGGGATATGCCGATGTTGATGAGCGCTCCCGGATAGGCAATCGCCGACCGATTGGCTGTCGCCGGCAGAGTCGATCCGCCCAAATCGAGAACGACGTCTGCCGGAATGCTGCTCGTCGCGTAGGTCGCCTGCAGACTCGCCTGGCCCGCAACGAAAACGCAGGGGGACGCGGCGAGATATTTCTTGAGCAGTTCTTGCGGACCGCCGCACGGATCGCGTCTGCCGCTCGTTGCAGCCGGCGTCGCGCCGGCTTCCGGAGAGGGGCTCGGGAACTCGACGGCCAGCATTGCCAGGAGCGCGGGGACGGTAAACATGGTACGGCCGCTATCCTAAAGCTCGCCGAGGTTTGCCTGCCACCTTCCTTATAAAAGCGCTTTCTTGGTCTCGCCGGCAGTCACGCCTCCGACACCGTCACATTCCATCTTCCGCTGCGCTTCTAACGCTATGGGGCGCTACGTTTTTGGAGGAGCGGCGCTGCTATTGGGCGTCGCGAGCCTCGTCTTGCACGATCAGCTGATATCGAACTGGCAGTTGCCGGGCAGCACAGCTTTCTTTATCGTGACGTCGCTCGCGCAGATAATCGGCGGAGCGGCGATGCCGGGCATCGTCGCGCAGCCGGGGGTCTACGCCAGTTGGGGTAACGTCTTCTATCAACTGGCTCTCGTCGCGGGAGCAGCGGTTGCGTTTTGGCCTATGCAACATCTCGTTCGCGATCGAACAAGTCGAGTTTCTTGCCAGAACGGTCGGCTTGGTTCCAAAATGGATCCCGCCGAATGGGATGTTTTGGGCCGTCGCCACGACGATCGCGTTCGGACTTGGCGGCATTGCGCTTCTCGTAGGTTACAAGTCGCTGCTCGCCTCGCGCCTTCTGACTTTGATGCTTCTAGCGTTCGGAGTTCTGATCTCGATTCCCATCCTGGTCGCGAATCCGAAAATGCACCGGAACTGGAGTGAAGGTCTCGAGACGTTTGCGATAGCCGGAGTCGCATGGATCGTTGCAGACGTTCTCGCGCGTGAGAATCTTATAAGGGCCAATCGCTAAGGAAGTCTAAGAATCGACGGTCGCCGCGCCTTGACCCCCCACGCGGACGAATGGACCGCTCGTCAAGGTCAGGACAAAAAATGGCAGGCCTTACTCCCCACCTGGCAAGAACTTTTGATCCGTGCGACCCACAGGCAATGTGCCCACTGCGCTCGACGGAGTACAGCGAGTCCTCAACCTTATATTAAACCTGCTCATTTTGGGGTCGTTGCTTCTTTTTGCGGTAGAGCTCTTACGCTTCAGCGCAGTCGAACGCGCGTGGCCGATCGTGCAACTCCACCGTCTCGGAGATCCGATCGTAAGCGGCGTGGCGGGATGGCTGCCTCTCCAGGCAAAACAGTACGCGCCGCTACTGCTCGCGGTCATCATCTACTTAGTTATGATGATCTCCGATCGCCTCTTTGCCGTCGCGCGCCGTGCAACTCTCTCGCCAAACCCTCCGCCTGCAAGCAAGACGAAAACGGCCCAGGCAGCAACCACGGTCGAATCGGAGAAAGCGCGAGCGCAACTCTACAAGGAATACCATCAGATCGAAGCCGCGCTAAGCGAGGCTAAACGCAGGCGCTGCGCCTTCCTCTCGGTCGATGTCGTCGGCTCCACAGCGATAAAATCCGGCGAATCTGAGATCGCCGTTACTTCGACGTTTCGCGCCTACGAAGACATGCTGCGGCGAATTTTTAAAGCGACACGAGCGTGGAAGGAATCTTGGACGCCCGACGGCGCGATGATTTGCTTTCTGAATCTCTCTGATGCGATTAAAGCCGGCCAGAGCATTCTGCGGCAGCTGCCGGGTTTCAACGAGCGCCGCAACCGCCTGAATGCCAAGTTCGATGTTCGTTGCGGCGTGAACGAGGGCGAAGTCGTCATCTTCGAGGATTCGGCCGTCGAAGATTTGGTCGAACACACAATTGACATCGCGGGCCATATGCAAAAACATGCGATGCCGGGCACTCTATTGGTCAGCAAAGAAGTTTACGACGTGCTTGAAGATCGGTCCGAGTTTCGGCAGGCTAGCCAGGAAGTCGACGGATACGCAACATACGAATGGTCACCGAAAATAGAGCCCGAAAAGGCGACCGGCTAAAACCGGGACGCGGCGAAAACTGCTCAAGTGAGCGAGCGCAAGTCTTGCTGGGAGCGCGTGAGACGCCCGCAGAACGAAGGAAAACGTCATGATCCGAAGGCTGATTTATATCTCCGTCGCAGTTCTTCTGTGCGCGTCTTTTTTCTTGCCGGCGCGGGCCGACGCTCCGGTGCAAGATGCCAAAGCCGCCATGCTTCTCGCCAAACACCGCGTTTACGTCGGCTGGCAGCTTGGCGACGGAACGTTTTCGAGCATGCGCATCAGCGGCAGCGTTACCGATGACAAAGGCAAGAAGACTGAGCGCTTCGTCATGCTCTCGAAGGGCATCATCTATAACCACACTTACACGCTACTCGACAGCGCCGGCGCAATCGTCCACACGGGCTACACCGGCAACCTTTTTTGGCAAGCCGACGTCAACGGCTTCCCAGCGCCAATCTACGGCGACTATGCGAAATTTTTGGCCTCGCTCACCATGCTCCAGCAGGAAGGGACGCTTGAGCTACCTGCAACGTTCGTCGGAAACAAGACCGTCGACGGAAAGGCAGTTGGGGTCGTTCGGGTGACCTTGAACAACGCTGACGCTATCGATTGCTACATCGATCCCCAAACCGGGGCCTACGTTGAGGCCACGATCGATCCTGGCGGATCCTACGAGACTACGTTCCACATTCTGTCATATAACGACGTGCTTCCCGGTAAGAAGATGATCGGCTCGTACCGGATCGACGACGACAAGAGTACGTACACCTTTGAGAAGTTCGAGCCCAATCTGACGGTATCGAATGAAGACCTGCATCCCCCGGCGCCCTCAGCCGCGTGGAGTTTTGGGGATCAGGGTCCCGTTCCGATCACGCTGACCCACGATCGCATCTTAGTTGACGCCACGGTCAACGGCGTTAAGGGCCGCTTTATCCTCGATACAGGCGCTGACGCAATCTATCTCGACGACCGGTTCGCCGACCGCGTCGGCGCATCGGTCAAGAAAACCGATACCGAGGCCGAGACCATGTACGGATCCGTGAAGACGCACCTACGGCGCGTAAACAGCATCCAAGTAGGGAACGCGACGCTTCGCAACGCGCTGGCCTATTCTGAAGACTTCCGAAACGGCGATTATCGAGGGCTCGACTGGCAGGGCTACGACGGGCTCATCGGCTACGATCTGTTCGCTGGGGCGATCGTCAAGCTCGACGTCTACGCTTCAAAAATGGAGATCCTCGACCCGTCAACCGATCTTTCGGCGCAACGCGGGTTACCGATACTCCTCGATCTTTCGAACAGCATTCCCGCAATCCCGATGACGCTCAATAAATCGATTACCGTTAACGCTATGCTCGACACCGGGAATCCGGGCGTCGTGTTCATGAGCGATGACATTGCTAAGAAGCACCATTTGCCGGTCGCGACGCTTGGATGCACCGGCTTCGAGAGTCTGGCGATCGGACCGATAACCTACACAAACCAAGAAGTATGCCTCGGGGGCGTCTTCTCCGGCTACATGCTCCTTGGCTTCGATTTTCTCAAGCACTTCGACTACGTTTTCGACTATCCGCACGGGCGCATGTTTATGACGCCCAATAAGAACTAGGAAGCGCCGCAAGCCGCGCAGCGGCCTTCGAACGTTACGCGTTCGCTTTCGACCTTGAAGCCGTGCTGGAGCGCGAAGGATTTAATCGTGCGCGTCGGTATTGCATATGCCACGTCTTCGATCTCGCCGCATTCGCTGCAGCGGAAGTGAGCGTGCCGCGGGCCCGACGGCTCGTAGGTCGCCGCGTCGATGCCCGGCAGGTGGAGTTCGGAAACTAAGCCGAGATCGCGCAACCGCTCGAGACCGCGATAGACGGTTGAGAATCCGATGCCGGGGCGCCGCTTGAGCGCCTTCGCGTAGATCTCCGAGGAAGTAAGGTGGCGGCCGATTCCGCTCTCTTCGACGATCTCGTAGATGAGCCGATAGTTTTTCGGCAACGACGGCTGCACGGGCGACGCCATATTGCCCAGCATCATTTCGCGCTGCGGAGCTCGCGCGCTATTCGTAGATGCCTTTCGTTTGCCCCTATTGACGGCAGCCGCATGCGGCAGTATCCTGCCCATTGTGAGAGTGATATTCACTTTCGAGCACGACCCACCTTTGACCGGAATCGGAGAAATAGCACGAGATGGAAAACACGATCGTCGAACTGTCGGAAGCCGACCAGGGCACATGCCCCGTAAAGCACGTACCGCTCCGCACGCGAGTGAACATCGACTGGTTCCCCGAGTTGTTGGACCTGTCGGTGCTTCATCGGCCGTCTGCACTTTCAAGCCCGATGGGCGCCGATTTCAACTACGCGCGTGAGTTCAAAAGCCTCGACCTCAAGGCCGTCAAGGCGGACCTTTTTGAGCTGATGACGACGTCGCAGGACTGGTGGCCGGCTGACTACGGTCATTATGGACCGCTCCTCATTCGCATGGCATGGCACGCCGCGGGGACGTACCGAATCGGCGACGGCCGCGGCGGCGCCGGTTCGGGTCAGCAGCGCTTTGAGCCGCTCAACAGCTGGCCGGACAACGCGAATCTCGACAAAGCGCGCCACTTGCTCTGGCCAATCAAGCAGAAGTACGGTCGCAAGATCTCGTGGGCAGATCTCATGATTTTGGCCGGAAACTGCGCGCTCGAATCGATGGGATTCAAGACCTTCGGGTTCGCCGGCGGGCGCGTGGACGCGTGGGAACCCGATGAGATCACCGACTGGGGACCCGAAGAAACGTGGCTCGGCGACAACCGCTACACCGGCGAGCGCGATCTCGAGCGGCCGCTCGCGGCCGTGCAGATGGGTCTGATCTACGTGAACCCTGAAGGCCCGAACGGTAACCCCGACCCGCTTGCCGCGGCGATCGATATCCGCGAGACGTTCGCGCGTATGGCGATGAACGATGAGGAGACCGTCGCGCTTATCGCCGGCGGACATACTTTCGGTAAGACGCACGGCGCCGCCAATCCAACCCAATACGTCGGTTTAGCGCCGGCTGGTGCCTCGATCGAAGAGCAAAACCTCGGGTGGCGCAATTCGTTCGGCAGCGGCAACGGTGATGCCACGATCACGAGCGGCCTCGAAGGCGCCTGGACCCAGCTGCCCACACGGTGGAGCAACTTGTATTTCGACAACCTCTTCAACTTCGAGTGGGAGTTGACGAAAAGCCCTGCCGGTGCGCATCAGTGGAAACCCAAGGACAACGCCGGCGCCGGCACCGTTCCCGACGCGCACGATAAGTCGAAGAAACACGCCCCGACGATGCTCACGACGGACCTCTCCTTGAAGGTCGACCCGATCTACGGGCCGATCTCGAAGCGCTTTCACGAAAACCCGCAAGAGTTTGCCGACGCCTTTGCCAAGGCATGGTACAAGCTGACGCATCGCGATATGGGTCCGATCTCGCGTTATCTCGGTCCCGAGGTGCCCACCGAGCAGCAGATTTGGCAAGATCCCATAGCCGCGGTCGACCATCCCCTAGTTAACGAGCAGGACGTCGCCGCACTCAAGAGCCGCATTCTTGCCTCGGGACTCTCGGTGTCGGAACTCGTCACGACCGCGTGGGCGTCGGCATCAACGTTCCGCGGTACCGATAAACGTGGAGGCGCAAACGGTGCGCGCGTTCGTCTTGCGCCGCAGAAGGACTGGGCCGTCAATCAGCCCGCGGAGTTGGCGAAGGTGCTGCAAGTCCTCGAGAAAGTCCAACAGGATTTCAACGCTTCGCTATCCGGCGGGAAGAAAGTCTCGCTCGCCGACGTCATCGTTCTTGGCGGTTGCGCGGCGATCGAGCAGGCCGCGAAAAGTGCCGGTCGCGACGTGAAGGTAAACTTTGCGCCGGGACGCACCGATGCGACGCAAGCGAATACCGATGTGCACGCTTTCGCCGTCCTGGAACCGACGGCTGATGGGTTCCGCAACTACCTTGGCCACGAACATTCGCGCTCGCCCGAACTGCAACTCGTCGATCGCGCACAACTACTCACCCTCACCGCGCCCGAGATGACCGCGCTTGTCGGCGGCCTGCGCGTTCTCGGCGCAAACGCGGAATCCGCCAAACACGGCGTCTTTACAAAACGCCCGGGCACGCTGACCAACGACTTCTTCGTAAACCTGCTCGACAATACGACGAAGTGGCAGCCGGCCGCGTCCGACTACACTTATGAGGGTCGCGACCGCCGCACCGGCGAGACTAAGTGGACGGGCACGAACTGCGATCTTATCTTCGGCTCGAACTCGCAGCTCCGCGCGATCGCCGAGGTCTACGCGGTCGAAGGCGATCACTTCGTGCACGACTTCGTCGCCGCGTGGGAGAAGGTTATGAGCCTCGATCGGTTCGATCTCGCCGTGACCGCCTAGCGAATCGAACGTACCCGCCGCAGCGCGCAGGCTCTGCAAACCATGAGGCGAACGTGTGTTCGCCTCATGGCGCGACCGCCCCAGTACGACCGCGACCCTTACGGCGAGCCTACTCGCGACGCGACGGCGGTTAAGGCCGCCATCAAACACCTCACACCTTCGGATCGAGCGCGGTTGTTGGCGTGGCTATTGCTGTACTACCAAGACGATGGAGTAATCTTGTCGCCGCAGATCGGCCAACGCCGTAAACGCATTGTTCTCGATCGGGTCGAGTACTGGCTAGTGCGCGTACCCAATCGAACGACGAAAGCCGCAAAGTAGGGAACGATTCGTGAGATTGCTGCGTTTCTTTTACGTCAGCTACTGCGGCACACCAAGGTAACCTCGAGAAAGCCTTAGTAGCTGGAATGAAAGGTCCCGACCGAAATATTACGGGGGACCCGATCGGGACCTTTCAATAACTCCGCGATCGTCGCGGTTAAGGCGAAAAACATTCAAGCAAAAACGGGCCTGCACTTAAGCAGGCCCGTTTTGATTGTGACTGACTTCCGATTCTTTCGCTACGGGCGCGCGTTACGAGCGATCGCATCCCCGATCCCCCACAGCGGCGCACCCATTAGCCCTTTAGAAACGACGCCGGCTGTCCTTTAGTTCCAACCTCTCGCCGGCGCACTATCGGAAGCCCGATTAGCCTCCCAGCGAGCGCTGGCCGATTACGCGGCCCGTGGGTGTTCCGGTACCGTTGCCTCTCCACCACACACCGTTGAAGCTGTTGTTGTCGCCGTTGAACCAGAACGAGAAGACGCCCGACCCGCCGCCCATATTGAACGTGGCTCTGACTTTGCGCGGGTCGGTGGGCGTCACTTTTCCGTTGAGCGTGACGCCGCCCGAGAGACAGACGACGGCGGCACCGGACTGCTTGCAGGTCATCTTACCGACGAAGGCGGTTGAACCACCCGCACCAGTAACGTTCCAGGTTCCGGCCGCCGACAACGGCGAGGGCGGCAACACCTTGTTGCCGATGAACGAGCCGTTGGCGGCGCGGCCGTTATAGCCCCAGGTGCCGTTGAAAGTGTGGCCGTTGGGGGTCACGTAGATCGTGAGCCACCCGGCCCCGCCCGGACCGTTCCACTTGCCGTTGATCTTCTCGTCGGTGACGAACGTGCCGGTAAAACCGGTTCCATCGGCACGCTTGCCGACGAAGCTATCACCGGACTGGGTGATCGTTATTGTGGACTGCGTCGTTCCGTTGGCGCCGGTTTGCTGGACGCTCCAAGACCCGGTCAGGCTCGGGGGTGCGGCGAATGCCGCGACCACCGACGTTGCGGCGATCCCAACGCCGCATAAGACTGATAGAACAAGACGTTTCACGTATGGTTTCTCCTTCATCAAAGCACCTCGGGATTTAACCCGGGCCTCTTCTCTAGTATAACGCGAGCCCCTGGCGTCGGCTAGTCATGCCGGGCTGGAGTTGTTTCGAACACGACTTGGTCCCAGCGCCAGAGCTGCTGGAAGAAGTCACGCGCAAAGCCGCGGTCCTCGCGCTCGCCGCAAATCTGCGCGATCGTGCGCTCCCCGTTGATCGCGGCCAGCAGCCGCTCCTGACGCGCGTCGATCGGCAAGTAGAGATCCGTATAAGAATGGTTGCGATTAATTAGCACCGCTACGGCGCCCGCGGGCGACCGTTCGCGGACCGCGATCGTATCGGGCAGGCGAACGGGAACGTATTCGAGCCACGTATCAACGTCGAAATCTACGTGCCTACGCTCCGCCGGAAAATCGGTCCGATACGCCACCACGGCGTGGCGCACCATCGTTCCCCGGAAGAGCTCGATCGCCGCGTACTGCTCTTCGGGCGATAGCCTCGTCAGTAGGGATAGATGCGGCGATGAAGCCAGCGCGCCGCACCACGGCAGATACGGTGCTTGACGCACCCAGCGTCCAAAGACGAACTCGGCGCGCCCGAGGAACTCGAACAACTGCGGCACCGAGTAGGATCGATCTTGAGGGTGAAGCAGCGCATCGGCTACGCCGGCTCGGCTCGCAAAGTCGGGTGATTTGCGCAAGAGCGCTACGATCGGATGGTCGGGCGGGAGCGCTTTGAGGCTTGCGGCGAGATCGCCAATCTCGGCGTCCGTGCACCCGATCCCAAGCCGCCAGCAATAGTCCTGCAACATGTAAACACCCGCGCGCCCGTACGGCGCGTATACCATTAGATGCAGCGCGCCGGCCGGCGCGAGCACGTCGTGCAGCGCGCGTAAACCGGCATCTGGGTCCGGCAGGTGGTGCAGAACGCCCGTGCAGACGACGTGATCGAACTTCTGCGCGAGTTCACTGGCATGCTCCACCGCGAGCTGAAACACTTCGAGGTTCTCGAGACCGTGCTTCGCCTTCAATTCTTGCGTATACACGATGCTGCTCGCGCTAACGTCGATTCCGACGACTCGCGCGTGCGGCCAGCGCACTGCATAATGTGCAGCCTGGGTCGTGCCGCAGCCGGCGACGAGTATGCTTCGGTCATCACGATATCGCTCAGCCGGCCAGAAGAGATGCGATTCGGCGCGCCGGCGCGCGTCGTCCCAGTTCTGGCGATACGCTTCCAGGTCGTCTACGGGTGGCGGGTACGGGTGACTTTCGTAAAAGTCACCCACCGCCGTTGCCGCTTTGGGCTGCTGCGCGCTAGCCGTGTTGCGCTGTCTTCGCCTGTTCGAGTACGGCGTCCAAGTTGAACGATGCGGGTTTTTGCCGCGGCGGGAACTTGGCGAAGTCTTCGATCTGCCCTGCGATTACCGCCTGCATCAGGTACATCTGAGGGACGTGATCGATCGCCCAGTCCCAGTACACGTTGGAGTTGAAGTCCGCCCGCTCAAAAGGATCGCGCCTCAAATTCATGATATGCGGCAAGCGAAGCTTCACGAACGGCTCGGCCCAGAGATCGGTCCCGCTGGCGCGTTGGACGGCGAGTTGGAACTTATAGTCCCCAACCCGTACCGCCATGACGTCGCCGTCGTCGCTGAAGTACACAAGCGCGTTTCTGGGGCTCTCGGCGACCTTGCCAGAGAAATACGGGCCCATGTCGTAGCCATCGAGATGAACGTTGAACTTCTTCCCGTCAACCGTACAGCCATCGAGAAGCTGTTTCGTAACGTCCGGATTCCCGGCGGCGGCCAGCAGCGTCGGGAACATGTCAATGTGCGAGACGATGCCGTTGAAGACGGATCCCGGTTTGATCATGCCCGGCCAGCGAATAAAACACGGCACGCGCCAACCGCCTTCCCAATTGGTGTCCTTCTGCGCGCGAAACGGCGAGTTGGCCCCGTCCGGCCAAGTGTCGTTCTCCGGGCCGTTATCGGTGGAGTACATCACGAAGGTGTTGTCGGCGATTCCGAGCTCCTCGAGCTTGTCGAGCATCATGCCGATCTGCTCGTCGTGCACGACCATACGATCGCTGTATGGATCCTGGCCGCTCTTGCCGAGGTTCTTTTCGGCAACGTGCGTCCGGAAGTGCATGGCCGTGGAATTGTACCACAGGAAGAACGGCTTGTCGGCTTTGGCCTGCTTTTCCATCCATGCGAGAGCGCGCGCGGTGATCTCCTCGTCAATGGTTTCCATGCGCTTTTTGGTGAGCGGGCCGGTGTCTTTGATGGTTTGCTTTCCGACGCGCCCCCAGCGGGGATCGACGGTCGAGTCGTCGACGTCGGTCGCTTTGCAATCCAGCACGCCGCGCGGCCCAAACATAGCTTTGAACTTCGGATCTTTCGGATAGTCGGGCAGCTCGGGTTCTTCCTCGGCATTCAGGTGGTACAGATTGCCGAAGAACTCATCGAAGCCGTGCACGGTCGGCAAAAACTCGTTGCGGTCGCCCAGATGATTCTTGCCGAACTGACCCGTGGCATAACCCTGCGGCTTGAGCAACTCGGCAATGGTCGGGTCTTCCGGCTGCAGACCGACGGTGGCGCCGGGCATGCCAACCTTGGTGAGGCCGGTACGGATCGGGTTTTGGCCGGCGATGAAGCACGCTCTGCCGGCGGTGCAGCTCTGCTGCGAGTAGTAGTCGGTGAACAGCGCGCCTTCGTTGGCGACGCGATCGATGTTGGGCGTGCGATACCCCATCATACCGTTACTGAACTTGCTGATATTCCAGATACCGATGTCGTCGCCCCAAAGGATGAGAAAATTAGGCTTTTTATCGGCCATAACGTGAGCTCACTTTCCTGAAAACGGACTATTGAAATTCGCGTTTCGAAGAGCCCTGGAGTTCACGAAGACGATTGCTTCCCCCTGGCTCCTCGCGCGTCGAAAAGTTGCCGGAAAACAACGGCCTTCCCAGATCGTTAAGACGAAGTAAAGGTTTTTCAAAGGTCTCGATCCTCGAATCTTCGAGATCAGAATACGAGGACCGATCCCGAACCGTCATGGCAGGATGCGCGTCGTAGATGGAGACAAAAGCACGGTAACTTCAATAGAATCGCTCGAAGGGAGCCCTTGCCAGGTTATGAATGTCCTTAAGAACCTATGCTCGCTCGCCGTTGTATTGCTAACGTTTTCGGCTGCCACGGCGATTGCGCGCGCCCAAGAAACGCCGGCGCCAGCCGAAACGTCCACTCCGACCTTCGTGGACCGCGAGTACGACGGCAACTTGCACGTAACGCTGGCGCCCTACATCTGGGCACCGACGCTGACGGAGAACTTGCAGTTCTCCATTCCAACGCTCCCGCGACGGCCGGGCCACGGCGGCGGCGTCCTGCAGACCAGCTTTCAATCCGGCCCAACAGACTATCTCTCGAAGCTCGACTCAGCCGCAATGTTTGCATTTGACGTGCGAAAGGGCATCGTCGATCTCTTCGGCGACTATATCTACGTGAACGGTACTAGCAGCGCGAGTACCTCCGGAGTCATCACCGGCCCGCTCGGAAGAATTCAAGTCCCCGTGAGCATCGACGCGAATGCGCGTCTAAGAGCGTCGATCTGGGAAATTGCGGCCGGCTTTACGGTCGCCAGAGGCCACAACGCCGATCTCAGCATCATCACCGGCATGCGCGGGCTTCCGGCCGATCTCAGTTTCGGCTATTCCGCGACGATCGGCAGGCGAGGCATTCTCGCACCCTCCGGTAACATCGCGGCCGACGCTAACACTCAGGACGTCATCTTCGGTCTGCGCGGCAGAGCGTTCTTCAACGATCACTGGTTTGTGCCGTACTACATTGACACTGGAACGGCGATCGGACAGTTAGGCAACTCAACGTGGGAAGGCTATACCGGAGCCGGCTACACATTCAATCACGGTCAAACGCTGATCGCTCTCTATCGCACCTTGAACTATTATGGATTCCCTCCCGCCTCGAACTTACAAAAGCTGACGATGGCCGGCCCACTGCTAGGTTACACCTTTAACTTGTGACGATCCAAGCTTTCCTGGTGCGACTCGGCGTCGCGGCGGTACTGGGCATCGCCATCGGTTTCGAACGTCAGTGGCGTCACCGTTCGGTCGGTCTGCATACCAGCAGTTTGGTCTCGGTCGGCGCCGCACTCTTTGCTCTGCTCGACTACACGCTCCACGCGGGTGATAGCACGCGCATCATTGCGGGCGTCGTTACCGGCGTCGGTTTTATTGCCGGCGGCGTAATCTTACGGTCGGGCTTGAGCGTTACCGGACTTAACACCGCGGCGACCGTCTGGGCGACCGCCGCGATCGGTGCGCTGGCCGGCTTTGGTTTTTATGCCGAAGCCGCTGCCGGCGCCGTCACAATTATTCTAGTGAACTTGGTGCTTCAGCCGCTTGCAGACGCGATTGACGCGCGGATGCAAGCGCACCACCGCGACCCGGAGTGAAAAAGGGCCCGCTGGGGCCCGGTTTCATCGCGGGCGCCTCCGACGCCGATCCGACGACGGTAGCGAGCCTCACCGTCGTCGGCGCCGCGACCGGATATATGCTCTCTTGGCTCGTCGTACTCTTATTTCCGATGATTGCAGTCGTGCAGAGCATCGCCGCGGCGGTCGGCTCATCTCAAACCAGCATTCAAGGCGCCATCCGCCGTCATTACGGCCTGGGATGGGCTTTACTCGCGCTCGTTGCGGTTGTCGCCGTAAACGTGTTTACGCTAGCTGCCGACCTCATTGCGGGAGCCGAATCGTTGAAGCTGCTCTCCGGCCTCCCCCGCGTATTCTTCGTTTTGCCTTTTGCCGCCGGCACTGCGTGGCTGCTTTTGGCGCGCTCGTATTTGCGCATCGAACGCTTACTCTCATACCTTCCATTCATCTTCATCTGCTACGGCATCAGCGCCGTCTTAGCAAAACCCGATTGGGAGGCGTTCTTGCGTTCGCTGATCGTTCCGCACTTCGACTTTACGCTGCCGGTCGTGACCGGCGCACTCGCGCTGCTCGGCACGACGTTAACGAGCTACGTCTACTATTGGGAGTCCATCGAGGTTGCCGAACGCGGAACGGCGCCGTCGGAGGCACACACCATGAAGGCCGACGCTGCGTGGGGAGCGCTTGCGCCCGGCGTCTGCTTTCTCTTTATCCTCGTCGCGGCGGCGGCGACGCTGGGCGGAACCCATACGAGCGTGCAAACGGCAACCGATGCCGCGATCGCCCTGCAGCCGCTGGCCGGTCCGTGGGCCACGGCACTCTTTGCAATTGGACTGCTAGCCTCGGCGGCAATCGCCGTCCCGATCCTTGCTGCGACCAGCGCCTATGTCGTCACTCAGACTTTCGGCTGGCGTGGAAGCCTGAACGCGTCGTTGAACGAGGCACCCGTTTTTTATGCCGTTCTGATCGGCTCGCTCGCATTTGCCGCCGCACTTGCGTATGCGGGAGTCGCGCCGATCGCGCTGCTCTACTGGGCCTCGGTCGCCGGCGGTTTGGCCACGCCGCTCACGCTCTGGCTCCTGCTCGCGGTTGCAACCAATCGCGCGATTATGGGTGAGAACCGCATCGGCGGTTGGCTCGCCGCCGGCGGCGCCACCGTCGCGACCGTCGTCACGGCATCATGCGCGCTTTTTCTCGCTAAGGTACTTTAGCTCGCCTCGTCGCCGTAGATCAAGGCCGTCTTCGTGGTCCCGCCGGCGAGATAGTCGTGCAGCGGACCCTGCAACGCCTTGAAGAAATCGTCGGCCGCCTTTTGCCCCTTCTCCTCTTTGTCGCCCTTGCCGAGAACGTGCGTCGAGAAGCCGAACTCCGCGATCAAGGGTTCGAAGCGGTCGGGTATCGGACGCGCCCAAAGAGCGAGCGTCGCATGCGCCGTGACCCCATTACCGAACGAGAGGGCGCCAAGCGTCGACTGAAGCTCGAACACCTTTGCGTCGCCAACGATCGAAAGCATCTGCTCCATGTCGAGACCCAGGGTGCGCAAATGCGGCAAAGCCGCAGCCAACCGCGAGAGCGGAGCTTCCGCCGCGACCTCTGGGTACTCAACGATGACGTTGTTTGAAAAGATGCTGTCCATCGTACCGGGCGCCTCGCCGCGAATCAGCTCCTCCTTGAACTTCTTTTTCTGCAGTTTCGACATCGTCGTGTCGGTGTCGAAGGCCGCGGCTTTGTCGTAATCCGGCGTACGGCACTTGAAGGTGAGCTCCCAGCTCTCGTCGGGCCACATCGCTTGGCGAAGCTGCCGGCGGCGAAAGATCAGCTTGTTCTTACGAAGATCCTGGTTTTTCGTATCGTAGAACTGCACGATACGCAGCTGCGAGTCGAGCGCTTCCACCGGCTCGTAGTGCACGCCCAACTTCTCGGCCATGCGGCGCAGCAGCTCGTTGAACTCGAGCACCGATCGCCGAGTTGGAAACTTCTCCGGTTTGAGGAGCAGTTTGAACTCGCGATGGGTAACCAGGGGAGTCGCGATTTTTTTCTCGCCGTTCTTGCTCAAAGCTGAAATCCTAACTCCGCACGCAGCGGAAGCCGAGATGAGACATTCCGGTGTCAATCATTTGCGGCGAGCGCGCCGCCGGCCGAAAACGTAAGCAATAGCTGGGCGAGCAGAGGAACGATCCGCCTTTAAGCACTTTGCGCGGGATGCGCGTTTGCGGCTGGCAGGGATCGTAGCTGCGTTCGCGCGCGTCGCCGGCGCAACACGGTGATTCTAAGGTATTGCGATCGCTCACGAACCAATCCGTCGTCCATTCCCAGACGTTGCCGGCCATATCGTAAAGTCCGTATCCGTTCGCTGCGAATCGGCCCACCGGGAGTGTGCCCGGCCCGCGACGCGCGTTGCTCTTCCACGGAAACTGACCCTGCCAGGTGTTGGCGGCCGGTTCTCCGTTGGGTTCCATCTCGTCGCCCCAGACGAAATCCTTGCCGTCCAATCCGCCGCGAGCCGCGTACTCCCACTCCGTTTCGGTCGGCAATCGCTTACCTGCCCACTGCGCGTACGTCTCGGCATCTTCGTAAGCAACGTGCACGACCGGATGATCCGGTCGTGCCTCGACCGAACTCCCGGGCCCATCGGGGTGCTTCCAATGCGCGCCCGGAACCCACGACCACCACTGCGAGTAATCCCGCAGATCGACCGGTCCAGCCGTCATGTGAAAGACCAGCGAGCCGGGAACTAAATTTTCGGCGGGCGCCCCAGGGTAATCGGCCGGATTCAAATCGCGCTCCGCAACCGTGATGTATCCAGTCTTGCGCACGAACTTTGCAAACTCCGCATTGGTCACCGCGTACGCATCGATCCAAAACGTCCCGACCGGGACCTCGCGCACGGGCGCCTCCTCTGGATAGAAACTATCGGAACCCATGCGGAAGGTTCCACCGTTGATCCGAACCATCGTGTCGCGCACCGCCTCGATCATGGCTCCCTATCCTTAAGCGCGGCTGACAGCCGGCCCTCGTCGCTTCTGAAACGTCATTCAATGCCGAGAGGGAGGCACGCGTTGAGCGCTGAATTTCCCGGTCCCGCTGTGAACTGAAGAATCCACACTTTCCTCGCCACGGTGCGAGAAGGGAAACAGTATGCCCGCGCAACCCAACATCGTCGCCATCATGGCCGACGATATCGGCTGGTTCAACATCGGCGCCTACCATCAAGGAATCATGGCCAGCCGTACCCCGAACCTCGATCGGCTCGCGTCGGAAGGGATGCGATTTACCGATTATTATGCGGAAGCGAGTTGTACCGCCGGCCGCGCCAACTTTATCACCGGCGAACTTCCCATTCGTACGGGCTTGACGACGGTCGGTCAGGCCGGGGCCAAGGTCGGAATGCCTGACGAAGCGCCCACGATAGCGACCGCGCTCAAGTCAATGGGATATGCTACCGGGCAGTTCGGTAAGAATCACCTTGGCGATTTGAACCCGTATCTGCCAACCCTTCACGGCTTCGACGAGTTCTTCGGATATCTGTACCATCTCGATGCGATGGAGGACCCGTCGCATCCCAACTATCCGCAGAATCTCAAGGATAAGATCGGTCCCCGCAACATGCTGCACTGCTGGGCCGCCGACGAGGACGATCCAACCGTCGATCCGCGTTGGGGTAAGGTCGGAAAACAAAAGATCGACGACTGCGGAACCCTCTATCCCGAACGAATGAAAACGGTCGACGACGAAATCCTCGATCACGCGCTGAAATTCATTGAGAAGGCTAAGGCCGATAACAAGCCGTTCTTCGTTTGGCTCAACCCGACGCGCATGCACGTCGTCACCCATCTTTCCGACAAGTACGAAAAGATGCGCACGCCCGAGAATGGCTGGTCGGAATCCGAGGCTGGAATGGCTCAGCTCGACGACATCGTCGGCGCCGTCATGAAGAAGCTCAAGGACGACGGCCTCGACCAGAATACCATTCTGATGTTCACCACCGACAACGGCGCGGAGAACTTCACCTGGCCGGACGGCGGGCAAACGCCGTTTGCCGGCGGCAAAGGAACCGTGCTCGAGGGCGGGTTCCGCGCGCCGTGCATCCTGCGGTGGCCGGGCAAAGTGCCGGCAGGAAAGGTTGAGAACGGCATCTTCTCGGGTCTCGACTGGTTCCCGACGTTCGTTGCCGCCGCCGGAAACCCCAACATCGTCGACGAGCTTAAAAAAGGCAAGCAGCTCGGCGACCGGACATACAAAGTACATCTCGACGGGTACGATCAGACGAACCTTATCACCGGAAAGGGGCCATCGAACCGCCACGAGCTCTTCTACTTTGCCGAAGGTACGCTTGGGGCCGTACGCGTCAATGACTACAAGTATCGTTTCATAGATCAGCCTGGGGGATGGCTTGGCGGCACTGTAAAGGTCGATTGGCCGCTCCTTACTAACATTCGGCTCGATCCGTTCGAACGTACCGGCATGACGGGTTCGCTCAACTTTTACCACTTCTTCGTGTACAACTTCTGGCGCTTCGTTCTAGTGCAAGAGGTCGTCGCGAAGGCCGCGGAGAGCGCGATTGAGTACCCGCCGATGCAAAAGGGCGCCTCGTTCAACCTTGAAGCGGTCAAGGAACAAATCCAAAAGGCTATCGCCGCTCACTCCGGTTCATAGCCGGCAGCGGTCAAAGAAAGCGGGCCTCCTCGCGAGGCCCGCTTTTTCCTAAATCCGAAGGGGCGATTTTATGACATCGTTCAGCGGACCCGGATTCGCAGCTTTCGAAACGTGAGCGAACTCCGCCACCGAGACGACTCGATCGACGAGGCCGCATTGCGCGATCCCTGGGAACGTCCGATCTTTCTCGCGTCGGTCGCCGGCAATTTTCTCCTGATGGGCATCGCAATCGTGTTGGTGTTTTTCCAGCCGGGTTGGCTAAAAGGCCACGCTTTCATAGATAAAGAGATTACGCTTCTTCGAGTATTGGCAATTACGGCCCTTATCGGCATTCCGTTTCTAGTGCTGAATCGTAATCGCCGTGAAGCGTCGGTACGTGGCAACTCGGTTCGCCTCTCCGACCGGCAGTTTCCCGAGGTTTATGCCGTTCTCAAGGACCACTGCCGGCGGCTAGGCATCACGAGGGTCCCCGAGCTCTTTCTCACCAGCGGTTCGATCCAGCCCTACTCACAAACGTTTTCGTCTTGGCGCGAGACCTACATCGTCCTTCATCAAATCGTTTTCGACATCAACGACGAAAAGACGCTCGACGTCATTTCGTTCCTTATTGGACACGAACTCGGCGCGGTCCGGCTGAACCATACGGCGGTTTGGAATGAGATGCTGCTTACTTATATTTCCTCGATCAGATGGCTGCGCAACCCGCTGGAGCGCGTGCGCACCTACTCGCGAGACCGGTACGGGGCCGCCCTCACGCCGGCCGGATTCCGCGGCTTGCTGATCAACGCGATCGGACGACGCCTCCTGGACCAAGTTAACCTCGAAGCGTATTTTGCCGAGGAGCGGAAATACGGGGGATTCTGGTCTTCCTTGAACGCATTCTTCGATCCGAAGCCGCAGGTTCTTACTCGCCTGCACAAACTGCACGACGCGGGTTACCGCTACCTGCCGTACCGGCCGGAGGCAACATGAATCGCACCAGGTATTCAGCGCAGTTGCAGCCGCAGTTGCCCTCTCGGGATGTGCGAGTGCCGCGGCCGCCCAGCAGTCGCTGACCGGAGCGATCGGCAACGACTGGTATTCGACAGGTCAGGCGGCGCAAGGCAAGGCCCTCTTCGCTCAAAAGTGTGCGGTCTGCCACGGCGCAAAACTGCAGGGCGGCGCCGGCCCCGCGCTCGCCGGAAATCAATTTTTCCTGCGATATCGCGGCAAGGCGCTCAGCGCGCTTTGGTCGACGATTCACACCGAAATGCCGCTCACTACTCCGGGTACGCTCTCGACTGCGCAATCGTGCTCGCGGCCGCTTCGAACGCCGGCGACTGGCTCATGTATGGAAGGGATTATCGGGGTGCGCGCTATTCGGCGCTAGCGGATATCACGGCCCAAAACGTTGCTGGGCTCAAGCCGGTCTGTTCGGTCGCCCTATCGTCGCCAGGATCGTTTGAAGCGAGCCCGGTCGCGTACAACGGCACGCGTTACGTCACCACAACCGGCGGCACGTTCGCGATCGACGGGGCAACGTGCAAGAAGCTTTGGAGCTATCAATATAACGCAACCGACATCGAAGCCGGCGCCAACAATAAAGGCGTTGCGATCTGAGGAAAGCGATACGTCGCGGCGGCCGCCGGAAATACGTCGTTCGTCGCGTGGAAAGTAACCGGGAAGCCGACGCTCTTTATCTTCGGATTATAGCCTTACTGTCGCGCCACGATCATCTGGAGCACTTCTTCGCGCGAAAGTAAATGATCGAGGCTCTCGCCTGGAGCTTCAATGACGACGGCGTTAACCGTTCCGTCGAACTGGCTTCTTTCCGGCGCCATGTCGGGCGTCATCGGCGAGCCCCGCTTCACCCCAACGTCCGAGGTCTCGTCGGCCGAGAAGACCATGGGTGCCGTCTGCTCGATTCGCCCCGCTCCGACGGGTTTTCCGTCAATGAAGAGCGTTACGTTACCGCCCTTCGCGAGGCCGCCGCCGTCGTAGGCGAACTCCATTCGCACCTGATGGGTTCCCGCGGGCAGCTGCTCCGTGGCGGTAACGACGAAGTGACGCAGTCCGACGAAATTGTAGAGATACGTAAGCATCCCGTTTTTGACATACAACATCCAGCCCCCGCCGATGCCGCCTTGCGAAATGATGACGCCGTTCGCGGTTTGCCCGTCGGGTACGGTGACCTGTGCCGTAACGGAGTGGCTCTTGTTCTTCACGTTCACCACGCCGTTTTCGTTGAGCCCACCCATTCCGTTGGCCAGCACCTGCGACGTTCCCCGAATCAGCACCGGCCGCCCGGCAAGATCCGCATTGAAGCGTTCGCTCCCGCGATCGTCCAGTGGTAAGACGTTGTTACGCGTCGCCTCGATCAGCCACAAGCGCTGAAGCTCGTGCAGTTTTTCGGGCATCTGCTTCGAGAGATCGTGCGCCTGCGACCAATCCTTGGTCGTATCGTAGAGCTCCCAGACGTCGTCGTCGAAAGGCGGAGCCACTTCGGTCAAAAGCCAAGGCGTTCGGTGGCGGGTGACGGCCGTCCAACCCTTGTGGTAGATGCCGCGATTACCGAACATCTCGAAGTACTGGGTCTCGTGGCGTTCGGGGGCGCTCGCATCGTCGAAGCTATATGCCATGCTCACGCCCTGCATCGGCACTTGCGCAACGCCGTTTACCATGTACGGCTGGGGGAGATCGGCGATCTCGAGGATCGTGGGAGCGACGTCGATTACGTGGTGGAACTGATGCCGGGTCTCGCCCTGTGCTTTGATCCCCTTGGGCCAGCGGACGATCGTCCCGTTGCGCGTGCCGCCCCAATGCGATGCGACTTGCTTGGTCCACTGATACGGCGTGTCGAGCGCGTGCGCCCAACCGACGGCGTAGTGATTGTACGATTCAGGCCCACCCAGTTTGTCGATTCGCTCGGTGAGGAACTCGGCCGTTTCGAGTGCGTTCATGCCGTTGAATGGAATGCCTTCGTTAAAGGTCCCTTGCGGCGTCCCCTCGGCCGACGCTCCGTTGTCGCCGATGATGTAGTAGATCAGCGTGTTATCGAGTGCTTCCAGCTGCTCGAGCGCGTCGATCAGCCGGCCGATGTGATGGTCCGCAAACTCGAAGAACCCCGCGTAAACTTCCATTTCGCGGGCGAGCACGGGCTTGAACTCAGGGGTTTGAGAATCCCATGCGGGAATCGCGTCGGGCCGCTTCGTCAGCTCGCAATCGGGCGGAATGACGCCCAACTTTTTCTGACGCGCAAACGTCTCTTCGCGCAGCTTGTCCCAACCTTGGTCAAACTTTCCCTTGTACTTGTCCGCCCAATCTTTGGGCACGTGGTGCGGCGCGTGCGTGGCGCCGGGAGCGAAGTACATGAAAAACGGCTTATCACCGGCCAGCAGACGCTGCTGTCGCACCCACGCGATTGCTCGGTCGGTCATGTCCACCATGAAATGATAGCCTTCTTCGGGAGTCTTCGGCGGATCGACGATCTTCGTGCCTTCGTGAATCGACGGGTACCATTGATTCGTCTCGCCGGCAATGAAGCCATAGAAATACTCGAATCCCGAACCCGTCGGCCAACGGTCGAACGGCCCGACCGGACTCGCCTCCCATACCGGAACCTCGTGGCACTTCCCAAACTGCGCCGTCGAGTATCCGTTGAGTCGCAGGATCTCCGGCAACGGCGCCATCGAGTTCGGCCGAATCGAGCTGTAGCCGGGAGCCGACGTAGCGATCTCGGTGATTCCGCCCATACCGACGACGTGATGGTTGCGGCCGCTCAAGAGCGCGGCCCGGGTCGGCGAACAGAGCGCGGTCGTGTGGAAACGCGTAAAGCGTAAGCCATCTTTTGCGAGCCGTTCCGCGGTGGGCGATTGGCAGGGTCCGCCGAACGCGCTCGACGCGCCGAAACCTACGTCGTCAATCAGCACGATCAACACGTTTGGCGCGGCTTGCGGCGGCCGCAACGGCTCGATCGGCGCAAACTTCGAGTCGGGGTCCTTGGCGTCGTAGGCGACGAATCCGGCGTATGGCCGATCGGGAATCGGCAGGATTTCGTTCTGGCGGCACTTCGGTTTGCCGTTTGAATTCGTCATGCGTCTTTACCGTTGGCTTCCAGCTCGGCCCGCAAACCTTCGCCTAGCGTCTTGCGCTGCTTTTCGCCCCCGGTTAGTTCGTCGGGCTCCCACGGCTCCCACTCTTCCCAGCCCAGGGTCTGAGCCGTAAGTCGGAAACCAAAACCAACGACGAATGCAATCGCAGTCGAAACGGTCGGTGACATTCCAAGCTGCGCGCAAATGACGTAGGCGATGCCGGTCAGCGCCGCGGCAAGCATGAAGAACTCACCGCGGACCAGCTGCTTGGGGACGACGTTACAAGCGGTATCGATGATCCATCGCCCAGCGGTCGTAGCGACCATCCCGATGAGTACCGCCGCGAAGTATCCGAGGTGCGCCTGAAGTGCCGCCTGCGCTCCCACGATCGCGTACCACGGCAGCGAGAACGCGGTCATAAACTGAAAGAGGCCGTCCTTGAACTTCTGCTCGCTGTTGAATTCGATGATCAGCGCCAGACAAGCCGCTCCCAGGCACGCAATCAGAAACCATGGGTTAGCAAACGCGGTCGGTATTTTGTTGATCAGGACGTCGCGCACGACGCCGCCGCCGATACCGCCGGCATACGCCAAAATGATAACGCCGATCACGGTGAAATGTTTATAGTGATCGGGACGGCGTGCCAAGAGCGCGCCGTTGAACGCGTTCGTAGCTGCCGCGATCAACGAGATGTAGTCGTTAAACGTAAGCGTCGAGAGCGCGAACGTCGAATAAATAAGCGGCGTCATCCGGCCGCCGCTTTAGTGCGCTGGACGAATACCCTGCCGAAGATCGTCACGACGACGAACTGAACCAACAAATAGGCCATGACGCTCGCAATGATCAGCGGCTCCCGGAAATTCGAAGTCGAGATAACCAAACAGAAGCCGATGTTGCGCAGCGTGGTCGCGATTCCAAGCACCCGCCGGTCTTCGCGAGCCGGGCCGCCCAGCAACCAGCCGGTTACCATCGAAAGGACCGCCAGGCAGAGCATCGCCAGCATGCCGTTCGACCCATAAACCAAAGCTACAGCGCTCACAAACTTGGGAACGAGCAGGATCAGCACCAAAAGGATCGTGACGAAAAAGGTAATGCGCGAGACTTGCACGAGGCGCGGCGCTATCGCCGGAATTCGCCTTGCCACAATGAGTCCGATCAGCAGCGGCAGCACCTGGAAGAGCAGCAGCGTCGTGACGACCTGGCGCAGTGGCAGTTCCCCCGCGGCCTCGGTCGGCAACACGAAATGCGCGGTCAGCGGAACGGTTAGGAGCGAGAGCAGCGGTAGGACAACGGCAAGCTCGACCGCGAACCCGAGGCGTCCGCCGCGTTTTCTTACCGACGCAAGAACTAATGGGACGCCGGGCGCGATCGCCATCAAGAGAAACCCGGTGGCGACCAGCGGCGGCAGATGGAAGAGCTTTGCGAGAAGCACTCCCAGGAGCGGAACGATGACGAAGTTCGCGAGCAGCGCTCGCACAAGCAAGCTGACGTTCTTGAGAATCGAAATGAGTTGCTCGCGGTTGACCTCCAGGCCCGCCCCGAACGTCAGCGCAATCAGCGCGATCATCGCCACAATCTTGTCCGCGTGCATGACAAATATGGGTTCCCAAGCCAAAGAAGCCGTCCCTTCTGAGACGGGAAACGGCGCGGAATGAAAAGGTCGAACGGGCGTACAAGGACGCGACGAGATGGAAGTGCGTAGTCTCATTGACAGGTTCGTCGACATCGCGGGGGTCGTCCTGATCTCGGTGGCCGCCGTCTTGACCGCGCTTTCCGGGTACCAGTCGGCCCGCTGGAGCGGAGCGCAGGCGCGCTTCTACAACGTCGCAAACGCGAGCCGAATCGAATCCGCCGAGGCCGCCGATAGAGACCTCGCGTTGACTGCCATCGACGTCAACCTCTTCCTCCACTATGTTGACGCGGTTGAGGTGGGCAACTTGCGCGAGGCCCAGTTCGTTAACCGGCGCTTACGGCCCGAGATGCGTGCGGCCATGAATGCCTGGCTCGCGACGAAGCCTTTTACCAATCCCCGGGCGCCCTCGTCGCCGTTTGTGATGCCGCAATACTCGCTGCGCGCGCGAGCTGCCTCACTGCGGTACACGGCGCTTGCCACAGCCAACTTCAACGCGGCTCTCGCGGCGAACCATCACGCCGACGAGTTCTTGCTCTTGACGGTGATTTTCGCCACCGTTTCGTTCTTGGCGGGTGTGAGTACGAAGATGATCTACCCTCGGCATGCAATGGTCATCGGTGTCGGCATGATCGCACTGATCTACGGCCTCGTTCGACTGTCGGCGTTGCCGTTTCTGTAGGAGGAACCATCAAATATGCAGCTCGGTATGATCGGCTTGGGCCGGATGGGCGCGAACATGGTGCGCCGGCTGATGCGCGCGGGTCACGCTTGCGTCGGCTACGATCCTAGTCCTGATGCGGTAAAAGCGCTCGCGGCAGATGGGGCGCGGGGAGCCTCAACATTGGAAGATTTCGCGCAAAAGCTCGAACGGCCGCGCTCGGTCTGGATGATGGTCCCTGCTGCCGTCGTTGACGAGAGCATCGCGGAACTGACGCCGCTGCTCGCCAAAGGCGACGCCTTGATTGACGGAGGGAACTCGTACTACGTTGACGACATTCGGCGTGCGTCATCGCTGCTGCCGGCCGGCGTCGACTACCTCGACGTCGGAACGAGCGGTGGAGTCTGGGGACTCGACCGTGGCTACTGCATGATGATCGGCGGTCCCGACGCTTCGGTCAAACGCTTAGACCCGATCTTCGCGGCGCTGGCGCCGGGGCGAGGCAACATCCCGCGGACGCCCGGGCGCGAGAAGGCCGGGGGCACCGCCGAGCTGGGGTACCTGCACTGCGGTCCGAGCGGCGCCGGCCATTTCGTCAAAATGGTTCATAACGGAATTGAGTACGGGCTGATGGCGGCCTACGCCGAGGGCCTCAACATTCTGCGAAACGCGAACATCGGCAAACAAAAGCAGGTCGCCAGCGCTGAAGTCACCCCGCTGCGCGATCCCGAACACTATCAGTACGACCTCAATCTACCCGACATCACCGAGCTTTGGCGGCGTGGCAGCGTCGTGGCGTCGTGGTTGCTCGACCTCACCGCGGCCGCGCTCATGCAAGATCCGCAGCTCAAAGCGTTCGACGGACGCGTCTCCGATTCGGGCGAGGGCCGCTGGACGATCAAAGCGGCGATCGACGAAGCGGTCCCAGCGTCGGTGCTGACAGACGCGCTTTACGAGCGCTTCAGCTCCCGCGGCGACGCGGAGTTTGCCGACAAGCTGCTCTCGGCGATGCGCTACGAGTTCGGCGGCCACCTGGAACAGAAATGATCACGGCGTAACGATCGGCCGTCCTGCGTGCGTCACGATCGCGACGGCCGCCGCGATCGCTACCACGTCTTCGAGCAACGCCGCCGGTACGCGCCCGATCAGCGAGGTCGTCAGATTACGCGCTGACAGGCCGCCATAGGCCCCGATTACTGCGCCGCAAGCGCCGAGCAACACCCCCATAACGACCGACGCCCCGGTGGGCGCGGTCAACCACCATCCGCAAAATCCGCCGCTTAGTAAACGCGCGATCAGCCCCACAGGCGCGGTTCGCGCCGGCGTCTTGGGATTGAGATCGCCCGCATCCTCCAGCAGCGCGCCCACGACAAGAACGTACGACGCCCAACCACCGCCTCGTAAGAGCAATAGCACCGCCGGAGCGGTTAGCGTCCGCAGCCCCGCCACGATGCCGAGAAGAAGCGCCGCAACCAACGAACTCACAATCGTTGACTCCTCTTCAGAACTCTTTCAAAGGCATTAGCGCCGGTCGCCGTCAAAACGCTCCCAGGATGGTGTGGCATTCGAGCCTTCCTGCCGTAATCACGCTGCCCTTATTCGCCGTCGTCTTCGCGGCAATTGGAGTTCTGTCCCACACGCTCGTTCGGCGGTTCTTACCACCCCCCGAAAAACTCAGCGAACATCACGAAGTCGCGGGCTTTTTAGTGGGCGTGGTGGGCGTTCTCTACTCGGTGGTCTTGGGATTCCTCGTCGGAGCCGTTTGGACGAACTTTTCGACGGCGCAGCAGACGGCGGACCTCGAAGCCGGATACGTAGCCGACGCCTTCAACTACGCGGGCGAGTTGCCGCCGTCGCAAGGGCGCGCAGTGCAGCGGCTCGTCGCGCGATATGCAATTGCGGTAAAACGCGAAGACTGGTCTAATCCGAGCATCGAAGGCAACGATGCTACCGGTGAACTTCTCGCGCGAGCAGTACGCATCGTGACTGCGACCCCGCCTTCAACGAAAAACTCGAGCCCAGCTCAAGTTCTCGAGAACGCCGCCGTTCGCGACTCACTGCTTGGCAGCCTACGCAGTATCGGAGACAGCCGAAGACTTCGCATCGTTCAATCTTCGAGTCACTTGCCGGCGGGAATGTTGGAGGCGCTCGTTTTAGGAGCGATCTTCGTCGTCACGTTCACTTTCTTCTTCGGCGTACGCAGCTACCTCAAGCAAATGTCCATGACCGCCCTGCTGGCAGGCTCGATCGGGCTCTTCTTCGGACTCATCATCGAGTTGAGCCAGCCGTACTCCGGCGGGATCACGGTCTCCCGTGAAGCGTGGTCGGTCGTGATCGCCAACAATCACCTGGCGGACTACGCGCGCTGAAGGCTCCGAACGACTTCAAACGCAGTATTCGACGCGCTCTTCAGTCGATCGAGGCCGCATAAGGAGTTTCGTGCCGCCGCGAACAAGCCTGCTGCGTGTTGCACGTCGCGCTCGCCTGCTCCATCACGGTTTTCGGGCGGCACGGCACCTACGTGCCGACGCCGCACCTTCACGGTCCCGGGCTGCTGCTCGACGGCGCCGGCGTCACCGGATCGCCCAGTTCGTCGATCGTCTGGCTTCATCGGCGTCTTACCGGCGACGCGACGCGCCGTGCCGGAAACGTCGTCGTGTTGCGCGCCTCTTACTCCGATATCTATGATAAGCCGTTTTGGCGGTATGGAAACTTTGCATCGGTACAAACCGTGCTAATTCCGCCGTGCGCCTCGCGCGCGCAGGTAGATTCGGTAGCGCCGATCGTTGACCGCGCCGACGCGGTCTACTTCTCCGGCGGAGATCAAGCGCATTATGTCGCGTGGAAAGGCGGGGAGCTTATGGCGGCCGTCAAACGCGTCTACGCGCGCGGCGGAGTCGTCGGCGGCGGAAGCGCCGGTCTGGCGATTCAGGGCGCCGTCGTCTATGACTCGGTTGCCGGCGATCGCCGGAACGAAGAGACGACCACCAGCGACGCCGTCAAAAATCCTTTGGAGGCGCGTATCAGCTTCACGACCGGGCTCTTCGCATGGCCGGCGCTTGCCGACACGATCACCGACACCCACTTCGTGGCGCGCGACCGCTTCGGGCGCACCGTCGTCTTTCTCGCGCGTATTCTCAACGATCGCCTGCTGCCGAATGCGCCCACCGCCTTCGCGCTCGGCGTCGATCAAGGCAGCTCGGTCGTCGTGGATCCCGACGGCACCGCGACGTTGCTCAATGAGCCTGACGGACGCGGTGCGTACCTCATACGCGCGCAGGCGATTCCACGCATCGCTCCAAACCAGCCGTTGCGTTATACCGTCGCCCTCTCGCATATCGCTCGCAACGGTGAGCGCTTCGATTTGGTTCACAAGCGCCCGTCTCAAACGTGGTATCAGGTAACGGTTGACGGCGCGCGCGCGCCCTTCTATAGCCGGGACCCGTACTCACCGTGACGTCGGACGTATCGTACGAGCAGCTCGAAGAGCAGGCCCGCGCACTACTCGAGGGCGAGAGCGACCTCATCGCCAATGCCGCGAACTTCGCAGCATTCATCGCTCACGAACTACCTTTGGTGAACTGGGCCGGCTTCTACTTCACCACCCCCTCCGGAGAGCTCGTGCTTGGACCGTTCTGTGGGCGACCGGCTTGTGCGCGCATACCGGCGGGGCGCGGCGTCTGCGGCGCGGCCGCATCGAAGCTCGCGACGCTCGTGGTCGACGACGTTGATGCGTTCGACGATCATATCGCCTGCGATGCAGCCTCGCGTTCGGAGATCGTCGTGCCGCTCTTCATCGGCGGCGAGTTCGCGGGGGTCTTCGACTGCGACAGCCCGCTGCACGCGCGCTTCACCGACGTCGATCGGCTGGGCATCGAATCCCTCGTCCGCGCGTTCATCGAGTCGGTGCGACCACCGGCGGCGTCCGCACGCTGAGCGCGACCCACCCGAGGTTCGCAAGCGCCATACCGCCGATCGTCAGAAAGACCGCCTCGAATCCGAAGCGCGCCGCAATCAATCCGCCGAGCAACGGTCCGGCGAACATGCCCAAAAACGTGGCACTCGATGTGATGCCGTAAACCTGGCCGCGCCGCTCGCGCGGAAAGATTCGGCCGATTAGCGCGTTGGCCGTCGGAAGCACGCCGCCTAAGAATAAACCGACGCCGAAGCGCAACCCGATGAAGGCGCCGATCGTGCTCGCGAACGCTTGCGGGATCGTGAGCGCGGCGACGCCGCAGAGCGAGATGAGCAGCACGCGGCGGTAGCCGATGCGATCGCTCCGCTTTCCCAAGAAAGGCGAGGCGACCAGATCGGCCAGACCGGTGACTGCAAACGCAAGTCCGACTGCCGTCGCAAGCCAGGCCGGGTTGCCGACAAGCTCGCGCACGAAGAGCGGCACGATCGGCTGCACGCCGAAGGCGACGACCTGTGCGAGCAGCACGACTACGAACATCGGCGCGAGCCGCGGGTGCGTCGCAACCTCGCGCAGGTTAACGAAGAACGAGCTGCGCGACACGCTCTTTTCGGGTTTGAAGCGCTCGTGAACGAAGGCGACGCAGAACAAAGCCGCGGCGAGTGCTACGAGCGACGTCACAAAGAAAACGTGGCGGTAATCCTGCAGACGATCGGCGAGAAGTCCGCCGAAGAGCGGACCGCAGAGCGCGCCCACGAGTTGACCTGTCGTCATCCAGCCGAGCGCGAACCCGAGGCTTTCTTCGGGCACCTGCGTGCCGACCATCGCGATGGCGGCGGCGGAGAAGCCGCTGAAAATCCCCATGCAGGCGCGCGCCGCAAAGAGCTGCCAAACGTTCTGCACGAAACCCATCAGCCCCGTAAAGACCGCGATCGCAACGCACGAGCGAACGACCATCGCCTTACGGCCCGTGCGATCGGCGATGCCGCCCCAGACCGGCGAGAAGATTGCCGCTGCCAGAAAGTTTATCGAGGCGACGAGTCCGGCCCAGGCCGAAACTGCGGCGATCGGCTTAACGCCGAGCTGAATGATGTAGAGCGGCAGAAACGGGCCGGAGACGGAGAAGGCGAAGGACATCAAGGCCTGCACCGTCACCATTAACCAGAGCGTGCGCTGCCACGAGCTAGGCGTCACGCCCTCGCTTGTACCCTATTGAGGCGGCGCGCCCTCCATCTGCATCATGCCGGGACCGTGAGCCAGCCCCATCATCCCCAGCATCGGGTGCGGCGAGAGCGCCATCAGCAGCACCGTTCCGGCGTCGAACTGCATGCGCTGGGGCATCCCGCCGTCCGGACCGTGGCCCATCCAGTTCGCGTGGCCGGCCGGCATTTCACTCTGCAGCTGGGTTCGCATCTGATCGTGGAGCTGACGGCTCTGCTGCGCGAACGACGAGTGCGCCGTGAGAATTCGTTGCCGCTCGCCGGGCGAAAGGATCTGATCGAGCCGCTTAGCTGCGGCTTGCGGGTCGGGGTTCTGCTCGATAGCGAGGTCGCCGATCGTCGCCGCGACGGCGCGGAGATGAACTGGGCTAAGCGAGGAAAGGATCTGCGAGCGCATCTGCTCGTGGAGCTGCTTCTCCTGCTGTGCAAACTGTTCGAAGGTCTGCCGCATCGCTTGCCGCTGATCGGCCGTCGGCGCGGCCGGCGCGTTCGTATCCTGTGCGAGCGCGGCGACCGGCGCGACGCCGAGCGCCAGCACCAGCGCTAAAATGCTTTTATTCATACGCTATTCTACGGCGATTCCGCCTAAAGGTTACTGAGAGCCTCGCTCGACGATCCGTACGAGTGCGGCGGCTCGCTCGCCGGCAGCCGAAAGCGCCGCGCGCAGCTCCGACAGATTGGCCTCGCAACGGCAGAGCTTCGTCACCAGCTCGACGATACAGACTCTCTCCTCGGCCGCGCTGGTTCGGAGTGCCGTCGCCTCTTTCTCACGAGCAAGCCACACTGCCAGCGCGCCCACGAAGAACGCAAAAACGCTCCAGTGAATCGCCGTCATCGTCATAGGTCGCCAGCCTACCAAAGCGAGGCGCCACACGGGTGTCGCAGCAAGCCTGGGTCGAAGCAACGGATCCCGGGTCAGGCAGTTTTGCGGCCCGGGGCTCGCTCGTGGGCCGCCAAGGCGTAGGCCTGCGCGATGCGTGCCGCCGTTTCACGAGCCAGCAAGACCGCTTCAGACGGCGCCGCGATCGTCGCCTCAGTACCGAACTGCAGCGCCCAGCGCACGGCTTCGTTCAGATCTTCGAAGGCCAACGTGATTTGTGCGCCACCATCGGGCAAGAATACAAAGCGTTGTCCCTGCTGCCACATCCGCGCCCCGACGGCCGCGGCGATCAGCGCACTGAGCCGAACCGTGACGTCGCCGCCCTTTGAACCGGTCATCCACCCGACCGCGCGTTCGGATAAGAATCGCTCCGGCACCGCTCGCGGTGTGAAGGTACCCTCTCGGACGATTGCGTCTCCAATCGCGTCGAGTGCAAAGAGCCGCCAATCGCGTCGCGCGAGATCGTACGCCACCAAGTAATAGCGTCCCGAGCGGGCCACGATGTGGTATGGCTCCACGCGCCGGCGCGCGCGAGCGCCTTTCGCGGGCGTATAGATGAACTCAACCCGCGCCGGGCCCGCAGCAGCCGCCTTCAACTCCTCGAAGCAGCGAGTAACCCGGTCGCTCGCTGCCGGCAACGGCTCGCGAACCTGAAGGAAACCCGCGCGCGGGTCGGCGGCGATCTCTCCGATCGCATCTTGCATTTCGCGCGCGATTGGGCCGCCGAACGCAGCTGCAAGTCGCGCCAGTGCCGCCGTTACGTTGCGGCTTTTGGAACCGAGCGTCACAGCCCGCCGGGGCGCCCCCGACAAGAAAACGCGACCGCCCTTACTGGGCGAAATGGCGAACCCGTGCGGCCGCCCTAGGTCGCGAATCTGGCGAATGTCACGCTGGAATTGACGAGGCGAGATGCCGAAAAGGTCGATGCAGCGCGCATACTCCAACACGCCGTCGCAGAGCAGCGTGATGAGCATCCATCCGATGCGCGCGACATGCTCGCTCGGCGCATCGGCGCGGCGCTTTCGCTTGCCATCTGGAAACTGATAGCCGGTAGCGTACATTGAGTCCCTCGTAAAGGCACCCACCCGAACGCCACTTTTTTCATACTCGCAGCGAGCTATCCTACTAAGTCGCGCCAGCTCGAGGCGCTGACCGTTACGCCGTAGTACTCTGCGGCGGCTTTGATGTTGGCAAAGGCTTGGGCGCGCTCAGTGTCGGTCACTCCCTGCACCTCGCCGAAGCGCGCGACCGCGCTTCGAACGTGACCGGCGTCCGTAAGCGGCTCTTTCCGTTCGCTCGGAAATGCGAACGCGCTCTCCGGCAGCTTGGCGCGCACCGCGTGCGCCGGGTCGGCCACGGGTTTCCACGTAACTTGCATCCAGGAAGCGTATCCCGCCTTTGTCGACGGGGCGTTGCCGTACAGTTTCGACAGTGCGGCCGTCCGCCCGTCTATCAGCGCCGCCGCGCCTGCGACCAGCCCCGTCTCATCGGTGAGATCAATGCCGAGAAAGTGCTTCTCGAGCGCCGCCGGGGCGTCGGTGAACCCGTTCTTGAGCAGCGCCACATATCGCCTTGAAAAAGCCGCCGGATCGCGCTCGAAGTCCGTGAAGTACTGCAGCGCGAGGAGTCCCGCGTAAAGGTAGTTGACGTCGTAGAGCGGGTCGGTATAAAAAAGCCGGTCCCGCGCCCAGTAGAGTGCGGTCGTTGGATCTTGCGCCGAACTCGGATCGTAGTGCGCGAAAACTTTAACCGCCAACGCGTTCAGGTCGTCCGCGGTCCGAACCGAGCCGCCGTCCACGCCGCGGTAGATCGCGCCCTCGAGATCCGTCTCTTGCGCCGAGCCGAAGACTTGGAACGTCGCATCCTCCAGGAAATAGTTCAGGTAATACGCCCGTTGTTGGTCGTTGGGGGCCGTCCGGTAAAGGTGATCGAGAAAAAGGAGCTCGTTAAAGATCGCAAACGATTCGAACATAAACGATGGTCCCAGGTTATACGCCGCGATCGGTTGATTGCGGCTCATGAACTGGCGATGAACCGCATGGCCGGACTCATGAGCAACGGCGCGCACGGATCTGACGGAGCCGGTGTAGCCGCCGAAATAGACGGCCGACTCTAATCCGGCGAACCCGAGCGAAAAGCCGGTATCGTCGCATTCCGAAGCGGTGCAGATCTCCAGCCGGCGGGTCTTTGCATCGAGCAATGCAGCGTAGGTGCTCGCGTATTCGTCGCCCATCGGCTGCTCGGCAGCCAGGATGACCGGAATCGCGTCCGCGATTGCAAGTGGCGCTGGTGAAAAACCGGGCTTCGGCGCGAGCGCCGCAACGGCTCGATAGCGTGCATAGGCGGTTGACGCGCGCACGGCCGTCAACGTTCGTTCGACCGAGCCGCGCGGGATCGCCTTATCGAAGTACGAAGCCTCAGCAGCGCCGTCGAATCCGCGCAGCCGCGCAACGCCGTTTCGCGCGGCCGCGATCGAGACGAGCAGCGCCGCATAGGCCTCCTGATGGCTCGCGATCGAATCGGAGGACTTACGGAGCCTCTTGTAGGTTGCGGCCGCGGCATCCAAGACCGGCGTGGCGGTAAGGTCAACCGCCCCCTGCTGCGCCGAGCTTAAGCGATGAGCGGCGTTCGCCAGCGAATCCTCGAGGAGATACCGGTATGGAGCGAGCGATGCCGCGCGCGACATCGTTTCGACGCGCGACGAGCCGAGCTGCTGGGCCGCGCGCACGATTCGATCGCCGAGACGATCCTCCAGTTGGCCGAGTTCATCGTCGGCCTTAGCGTCGGCGGTATCGCTATCGTTCTCTTCGGCACGAAGGTAAACGTAGATATCGTGCCGCTCTAAGCGCTCGAGCAATGCGTCGTACGCTTCGAGCCACCGCCGCATTGCGTCCGCGCGCTCGGGCGTCGCCGAGGCTATGAAGGCGCCGGCTTCTGCCGTGAGCGTCGTGCGGCTGGCCGCCTCGGCCGAAGGGCTTGAAAAATACCGGGCTTGATCGATTTCGTATTGTTCGCTCGACACCGCCCCGAGCGAGAGCAACGCCGCGAGCGCCACGATCAGAGCCCTCATGCAAGGTCTCGTAAGATCGCACCGGCCGCGCGTTTGCCGGGAAAGCCGCTGACGCACCCGCCGGGGTGCGCGCCCGACCCGCACAGATACAGGCCGCGCACTGGTGTACGCGTCCCGAACCGATCTTGGTAGATCTGACCCGGCAGCAGCTCGCCGTGGAAAATATGTCCGCCAACTAAACCGAAGCGCGACTCCAAATCGGGCGGAGCGAGCACCTGACGCCATTCGATTGCGTCGGGCAGGTTCGGCGCATAGCGCGCCAGGATCGCGACGATCTTCTCGGCGGCGGCCTCGCGCTTGCCTTCCGGCCAGCCGCCGGCGCGATCGTACGGAAAGTACTGCGCGAAGATCGAGAGGATGTGTTTGCCCCGCGGCGCGAGCGACGAATCGGTCGGCGTCTGAAGGAAACACTCGATCAGCGGCTCCTCGCTTTCGCCGCCTCGGCGTGCGTCGGAATAGGCCTTTTCTAGATACGCGATCGACGGCGCGACGTGGATCGTTGCGAAATGATGCGCCTGTGGATCGGTTCCGGGGCGACACGTGAAGTTCGGCAGCTCGCCCAGCGCGAGATTCAGCTTCAGCGATGGACCGACGCTCTTCCACTCCTCGACCTTGGCGGAGAACGCCGTATCGAAGAGCGATCCGTCGAGCAACTCGGAGAACGTGGTGCGCGGATGCGCGTTCGACGCCACCGCACGCGCCCGCACAATTTTGCCCCCAACCTCGACTCCACACGCGCGGCCGTCGTCTATCGCGATACGCTCGATTGCCGCGTCCGCAAAAACCTCGGCGCCGTAGGAACGTGCAGCCGAAGCGAGCGCCTGAGAGACCGAACCCATGCCACCGCGCACGTACGCCCACGCGCCCTGCGTTCCCAGCAACCGCCCGGCAAGATGATGGGCGAGAACGTATCCCGTGCCCGCATCGCGCGGACCGAGGTAGGTACCGATCAGTCCGTCGTTGACCAACTCTGCTTGGAGAACCGGGGTCTCAACGTATCGCTCGACCAAATCGGCGGCCGAGCCGCGCAGCAGCGTCTGCGTTTCCGAATCGAAGCGTTCGAAACTCGGCTCGTCGTCGGAAAACGAGTCGAAGAGCGCTCTGCCCAAACGATCGGTCCGTTCGACGTATGCCTCGAAGCCGGCGACGTCGCCAGGATTAAAGGCCGCAATCTGGCGCGCGTTGCTTTCGCGGTCGGTGCTCAAGAGCAACGATCGCCCGTCGAGCAGCGGCGAGAAGGCATAGGGATCCTTGCGATAATACGTGAGGCCGCGCTCGCGCAGCCCGAGCTCTTCGACCAGCCACGGATCGAGCAAACTGCAGACGTATGACGCGGTCGACACCGTGTAGCCGGGCCAGATGTCGGTCTCGCTGACCGCCGCGCCACCGAGTCGATCTCGGCGCTCGAAGACCGCGACGGAGCGCCCCGCTTTAGCCAATAACGCCGCGCACGCCAGCCCATTGTGGCCGGCGCCGATCACGACGGCGTCGTAAGAGTCTTTAGGGTAAACTACTTCAGCGATACGACGGCCGGGATGCAAAGCAATCCCGGCAATAGACCGGCTTATCGCCGCGAGGATTGAACGGCACCTCGGCAACTCCGCCGCAGTTGCTGCACGTCGCGGTGAACATCTCGCGCGGGCGTCCGGTACGCTCGCCGCCTCCTCCTCCGCCGCCGCCATTCGAACGCATCTGTTTGCGCGCTTGGCGGCAATCGGGGCAGCGATTCGGTTTATTCTGGAAGCCCTTTTGCTCGTAAAAGCGCTGTTCGCCCGAACTGAAAACAAACTGGCGTCCACAGTCTACACAGTTGAGCATTTCATCAACGTACACGAAACGAGAAACTCCTTAGACTCTGCGACGGTGTGGGCTTCTGAACCCGGGGGGACCGAGACTCCGACCACGTGACGAGAGCAGCATTGTGTGGGCGCTTCTGCGACCTCAGCCACGCCGGTCCCTGCCTCGCCAATCTGTCATCCTGAGCTTGTCGAAGGGGCTGAGCTTGTCGAAGGGCGCGGAGTCGAACGGCGAAGGGCGAAGGGCCACAGCGTGGCCGAAACGATTCCCGACGTGATCGAGCCCGCCTCGCTGGCCGACTACTTCGAAGTGATGACGCGGGCGGTTTTCCAAGCGGGAGTGAGCTGGAAGCAAATCGCCGCACACTGGGACGTTTACCGCGACGCGTTCTCTAACTTCGAGCCCGCCCGCGTCGCCGCGTACGACGATCTCGACGTCGAGCGCGTGCTGGAAACGCCCGGCGTCCTGCGCATGCCTCGCAAGGTGCGCGCGACGATCGCGGACGCGGTGGCGTTGCTCGAAGCCGAACGCCAGTACGGCGGCTTCGAAAAGTACCTGCAATCGTTCCCGTCGTACGAAGCGCTAGCCAAAGACATTAAGCGACGCTTTACCCTGATGGGCGATATGAACGTTTGGTACTTCCTCTTCCGTACCGGGCAGGCCGTGCCGCGTTTCGAATCGTGGGTGGAAACGATACGCGGCGAGCATCCGCGCATGCGCGAAATGGTCGAGCGCGCCCGCCACCAGGGGCGCTCGCCGGAGACTTGAGCGAGGCTGAGCGAGTCGCAGCCGAGTCTAAGGCTTACGGCGACGGCGCGGGGGACGGCGACGAACGCGGAGTGGGGCGAACCAAGTAGATGCCCAGATTCGGCGTGTAGTTCAGCTCGGGAACGGGCTTGCCATCGAATCCGCGCGCAGTAAGCGCTTCGGCCGTCGTGGCGGCAACGCGTCCGCAGATCATCATCGCCGGAATAACCGTCGCATCGCCCGGCTGCAACTCGTACCACGTGCCCGATTTTGCGGGATGCGGCGTAATCGTCCAGCTCGGCGTTGTAGCGCCGTTTGTGAAGTGGCTCTTCAACTCCGAGAACGCTTGTGACGCGAGGTTTCGCGCTTCGCCGACGCACGAAGATGACGCGCGGATTTCAAAAGGATCTTTCGGCGGCGTCGCCGGCAGCTTGTAGAGGCGGAACATTTCCTGACCGGCCTGCGGTTGGCGTGCAACGAAGTAGAGGCCGACCGCCGGCATGAAGTTGAGTTGCGGCACGAAGAAGAGGGGACTCGCCGGCGCGTAGAGCTTGCGCTGAGCCACGTCGTCGGCGCGCGCGATGTGGAGCGACATGCAGCCCGCGAGAGCGCGTAAAATGCCCGTGCCTTTTGGCGTTATCGCAATCGCGTACGTCACGCCGAGGCCGTGATAGGTAAGCGTTGCGTCGCTGAGCGCCGGCGCCGGCATCGTCGCTGGATATCCGGCCGCCGTGCGTGCCGCTTCGATCTGAGCGACGAAGGCCTTGAGCTCGGCCGCGAGTTGTCGCGCTTTCGCCCCATTCTCGCTGCTGCAGGTCGTCGGGTTGGCCGCCACGGCGAACGGATCGGCCGGTGGCGTCTGCGGCAACGGCGAGAAGAGCGATTG
>JBAVSO010000045.1:0-2327 GCA_049695635.1 Candidatus Cybelea sp.
CCTATACAATCAACGCAACCAGCGGCGCGCTGACGCGGGTGAAAGGGTCGCCGTTTCGGGTAGGCAACGAACCCATTAGTGTGACGGTGCACCCTAAGGGCAAGTTTGTCTATGTGGCCGCGCATATATCCGACGACATTTACGCCTTTGCCATCGACTCGGCGAGCGGCGCGTTGAAGCCGCTGGTGGGATCGCCCTTTGCCGAGGGATACAGTCCTAAAGATCTCGTGGTCGCTCCTACCGGCAGATTCGCCTATGCACCCAACGAGGGCAACAGCGCAGAAGGCGCCAGTGTTTCCGCGTACACCATCGACTCGACCAGAGGCACGCTGACACCGGTCGCCGGTTCGCCGTTCAAGGATGGCAGTGGACGCTCTAATCCCATAACTGGGGCCGTCGATTCTACAAGCAAGCTCACGTACATCACGAATTATGGTTCCAACAATGTTTCGGTCTACGCAATCGCGGCCAGCGGCGCGCTAAGAAAGGCGAAGGGATCGCCATTTACAGCGGGGACCGGACCGGTCGGCATAGCCGTGTGCCGCGTCACGGCCGGCAAATGCATTCCCACGGCATTGTAAATGAGCGGTTCAGCCGCCCTCTTTGCGGACTTGCGGAGGAGCATCTGATGAAGACACCCTCGTTTGATACTTTGACAACACCGCGTCTTCTGAGCGCGGTCACGGTTTCATTTCTCGTTGCTGGCTGCGGTGGTGGCGCGACGTTGCCCTTGAATCAACCACCTATCAGCCAAAGCTCTCGGGCTCAAGGGGTTTCTTCGGTTGCTGCCGTGCCTGCGTCGTGCCGCGGTCGGCGATCATTCCGTTACACCGGCCGATCACAGAACTTCATGGTGCCTATGTGTGCGACGAGTATCTACATAGACGCTATCGGGGCGGCGGGGGCTGGATGTTGCGGAACCGACGGCGGACCTGGCGGTGAGTTGAGCGCAACCGTCCCGGTCACGTCGGGCGAGACGCTGATCGTCAGGGTCGGTGGCGCCGGCTCCGGCTGGCATGGTGGTTTCAACGGTGGCGGCGCCGGCCAAGCTTATGGAAGGAAAAAGAACTGGAGTGGTGGTGGCGGTGGCGGCGGCGCAAGTGATATCCGCGAGGGCGGCGACACGCTGGCGGACCGCCTCGTGGTGGCGGGCGGAGGCGGCGGCGCTGTCGTCGCAGGCTTCGGCAACATCAACGGCGGAGTGGGCGGCGGCCTGCCGAACGGCGGCAGTGGAGAAACTCCTGACTGCCCCGGCAGTGGTCCCATCGCCGGTGGCGGCGGTACGCAGTCTTCTGGAGGGTCTGGAGGGGCGGGAAGCAACGGCGGCTCAGCGGGTGACGGAGGCGCCGGTGCCGACTATTGCACCCGTTTCTTCACCGTCGAGCATTTTTATCTCTATTTCAGCAGCGGCGGTGGCGGCGGCTACTACGGCGGCGGCGGAGGTGGTTACGGCGGGAGTGGGGGCGGGGGCTCGGGTTACGCGGAGCCATCCGCAACCAACGTGTCCTCGCAAAACGGCGTAAACAGCGGCAACGGAACGGTGCACATCTGTTGGGGATACAGCAAATGCGGATCGCGGTAGCGCAGTAATCGGTTAGCGTAAGGGTTAGTGCGCTGAAACAACGCCTTCGCGCTTAGGCTAGTCTCGCTATCAGTGCACGTAACTCGCTCACCGAGAGTTCGCCAAGAATGAAGCAAATGTACGCTCGGTCATGGGCTTAGTGAACAAATCGCTAGTCCTTATAGCGGTGCGCCTAGTTTATAGAGACCTTGGTAAAGGCGTATCGTTTATTCGAGCGGCGGCGGTGGCGGCGGCTCGGGTTACGCGGAGCCATCCGCGACGAACGTGTCCTCGCAAAACGGCGTAAACAGTGGTAACGGAACCGTCCTAATATGCTGGGGATACAGCAACGGAGAGTGCATGTCGCGGTAACGTCTGTAATCGCTTAGCGTCAGCCCGGTGGAAGAACGGCTTCCCGATCGCGAGGCCGTTCCGCGTTGCGGGCTTTACACATCAGCGCGAGAACGGTCGTCAAAATCCTTAGAGGTTTTCAGGGCAATGGGATACATGACGTGGGAAAACGGCTCAGGTTGAAACTGTAAGTCCCGAGGCGTCCCGCCGTGCTTCCCGGCCATGCTGCTGGAAACCACTTCTGCCCATTAAACGGGAGCTACTGACAACGATTCTGTCGGCCGCGAAAGCGCAAATCCACCGTGATCGACGATACGTCTCGTAAACGAACGGTTTCGGGAGACAACGCCTTGACGTTTCGGGCGGCGCCGGTAGATGGGGTGTTGTATTTCTTAGTTATGTCTAGCAGCGCGGC
>JBAVSO010000046.1:0-10280 GCA_049695635.1 Candidatus Cybelea sp.
GTGCTCGATTCCGCTCTACCGCCAGCTGAGGATGCTGCTGCAGACCCTTTACGGAGTTCCGGCAGGTGCAACACAATGAGGATGCGCCGATGACTCTTCCGAAAATCTACATGCTTTTGCCAGCGGTCTTGATCGCTGCCTCGCTTGCGCCAGCACGTAGCGCGCCAAGCGGCGTGCCATATTCCGTGTATGACCTCCTCTGCACGGGCAAGGTTACATCGGTGAACGTTGACATACCGGAGTATATAAACATTCGCTCAATGGAAGTCGATGGCAGCCGGCTAAAGCTAACGATCGAATATGGCGTCGAGCCTTCATATCACAACCTTAAAGTATCTCAGACAAACGGGATTGCGTACGAGCTAGACGGGAAACCTGTTGTTACGCTTCGGCCGCTTCTTAACGCTACTCAAGCAGCTATAGCGCTCTCCTTTGTTAGACTTGCGCCAGGAAAGCACAGGATTAACATCGGCCACGCCCTGGCTTCAGGTGAGTTTGACTTTAGCAACGCGTTCTGCTTTAGTTCGCCGAGTCATTTTAAGGTTTATGGGAACAACCGCCTATAGCGTGAGAATGCGTTGACGGGTAAGGCGTAGCGCAGCCAGCTGATATGGTTAAGGCTCAGCCTCGAAAGGAATCCCGCAATGGCAATCGCGATTCACCGAATCTCACAGCGTCGGAACCTGCAACGTGCGCGGTCTTCTGAAGACCGCCGCTCGTAATGCTATGCTAAACGAGAGGAAGGGAGCTGTTCTCATGACGGCTTGGTTTCCGCGTTCGGCTTTAAGCGCGGGTCTCGTTCTACTTTCCGGATGCGGTGCCAATGCGGGCACTCGGAACCGGTGGCGCTTGCCGCAAGCACCATTGAGTCCTGCCGGCTGGGTGATTATACAGATACATGGGTGAGTAGCCGCCCATGCCGCCGGATCGCTGCTGCGATCGCTTGCCGAGAACCAAACTTTCACCGATGGACACAAGCGCACCGTGTGGGCCGGGGCGATGGTTTTTCTCGAAGTCAACGGCCTAGGCGTAGGGCCCGCTGAGGACGATGCCGTTCAAATGATACTCAGCGTAGCGGCAAAAGAACTCGACGTCGCGGGAATCGCCGAGTTCCTCGAGGAGCGAGCGAAGCACGCGTCGCCAAGGTCTGGTACGCCTAGCGGAACCATAGGTACCCGCGCCGGCCGAACGCCGTTAGCAAGTGCGTTAGCAAATTCCTGATTCGCTAACAAGTTGCTATGGGAATAGGTCCTGATAGTACATGCGAGGTCTTCCAAGACGGCATTTCCATCGGTATGAAGAAATGCCTTAATAATGCATCTCAGCACTTGAGGTCTTTAGATACGGAGGAACTTTCCGTGCTATCGACGCGATGCGCGATTAAGAGCAGCACTGGTACGCGCGTTTCGACGAAGGGCTACTCTTCCTCGAGGTCCGGTCGTTCGTCACAGCCTTCGACGATTTGCTGGGTCGTCACCAGCGGCTTGCGAGGAGAACCAGGCGGAGACTCTGTTAGCCTCGCTCCCGATTGATGTTGACGGCTGCCAGAATGGGGAGGCGTTTCTCGGCAAGCATCGGTATAATTCCGGCCTGTTTCTTCGTAACCACAGCGCAAGCAATGCGCTGTCTATTATCGCGGGGAAACAGCTGCAAAATTGTAGGAGGTAGCGTCCGAGCCCGTTCAATGAGGCGGTCTTGAAATGCACACCGCTCATCTCGATAAGAGTCGCCAAGTGCCGGGAGGCGCGTCGAGCTAGAGCTTCAGCGCCTTAGCCGCGCGAGGCCAATCTTATGCTGTGAGCAATCCGTGAGCAAAATCAGCCTTGCTCACTGATTCCGATCCCGCGAGAGCGGCAACTGCATTTACGATTTGCGCCGGGCTCCTTCTACCGGGATCGAAGGGTAAGTGGGCACGGAACTCCTAAGTCGCCTGGCGGAATCCCTGCGCAACCTGAAATCGAAGGCCTGACAGGGGATATCATGCGATTCTGACCTCGCCCTCTAGCAGCAAAGTACAATAAGCGCTACGGTTGGGCTGCTGGGGGCATAGCGTAAGAGCCTCGAAATCGCCACCGTCCTCTGGGACTACGATCCGCCAGCGTGCGAAAAGACCCTAATTTTAAGGTTTTCAGTTCTCACGATCCACGCTCGCCCGTCCTGCATTTTGCAACGCGCGTGTGCAAAAACTCACGCACCTCGAAAATGCATATGCCACAAAACGTTTTGCCGCGGTCCCGCCTTGCATGCTCCATGCGCGATGACACTCAGCCCAGGGAGACCTCTCGTGAAGCAGCAGTGGAAGAGGAACGAGGCTGTAGCAGTCTCGTGTCCTCTTCCTGGCGTTTCCGCGTAAGTAGGGCGGGCCGGTTCGATCATTTGCCAAGCCAGGCGAAATCGGAAGGTTTCGCCGACTCGAAATAAATCCGATCAAGCGGGCGGGCCAAGTAAAGCGTCCCGAACTTCATCATAAAACCCTTTCCGCTGATGTGGACCTTAAGCTCTTCGGAGTGCGCAAAACTGATGAGCGACGGTCCAAAATACGGGGAGGGGCACTCCGCCGCCGAAAGCGGGGCGGTGGGCGCGAGACCGCCGTTAAGCCGCGTGTTTCGATCGTTGTAGCCGGGGCAGTCGGTAATGACGATCTGGGTGCCTGAGGCGGCGCCAACGTACAAGGCACCCACGGCGTTGCCGGAGAGATTGCAGCTCCGCACGTACAAGCCGGCGACCGCAGCCGTGACTGAGATCGCGTAGGGCTGTTGCCCCTTGCCACCGGGCACGGTACCCGAGCAATCGGTAGCGCAAACGGTCATGTTGGTCGCGGTACCGGTGATGGCGAGTCCGCCCGTATCCGTCGAGCCCAGTGCGCATGAACCGATCCGGCAACCGTTGACGATGATGTCTTGGCCGGCGTGGATCTCTATGGCGGGGCCGCGCCAATCGTACCATATGCAGTTGCTGAAATGAATATCCGAGACGTCGGAGTTGGGCCCGCCGGACGTGTCAATCTTGACGCCGGGCGAGACCGCGTGCGAGTCGTGCGTCAACGCGAACACGCAGTTGTCGAAGAATACCTGGTGGATCTTTCCTCCAGACGCGGCCGGGACGACCGAGACGGAGCTCACATTGCTCTGGCACCCAAGGTTCGAGAAATGTCCTGCTATAGGATTGGAACCTTCGCCTACAAGGCTGACACCGGTGTCAAAGTCTGAGATGTGCGTATTGGTGATATAGGGCTCGCTTGCCGACCGAATCTCGATGCCCGTGCAGTTCGTGGGTATTTTTTGCGGCCCTAGCGGCGCTTGGCGAATAATGCAGTTATGGATGTAGTTCTCCGCACCGGTAAAGACGACCATCACCTGGTCGTTCGCGCCAATCGCATAGTCGATGGTGCAATCAGCCAGCCCACACTGCAAGGCCTTGCCGTCGTCAACGAATGCGCCCGGGCAGTCGGCAAAGTAGACTTGATCGACGCTGACGTTTTCGCAGTCCTTGACGTAAATTGCCGGTCCCGCGGCCTGGTGGTGACGCGACGTTGCGTAACTAATACGCAGGTTCCGAATTCGGATTCCGTTACCCCGAGTACCGAAGTTTTCGAACGATAGCAGCTTTCCGCCGGTCGCTTCGAAATCCGCAACGAGTTCCGTGCCGGCCGTTCCTTCGATGATGATACCGACATCCTCATTCCCCAGCGCCGTGCGGCTGACCGTCGGCTTGAACTTATAAATTCCGGACGGGATGAAAACCTTGCCCCCACCAGCCACGATAGCCGCGTCTAGCGCCGCCTGAAGAGCGTCGCTATTGTCACTGTTGCCGGGATTCATCCCGAAGTCGACGCCGTTGTAGACGGCGTTGTTACCGTTTCCAACCCATTCTGAGGTCAGCCATGTGCTCTTTGCCGGGCTGGTGAGATAGTGGATTGAACCGTCGGGATTCTGAACCGTTGCGTACGCCGGCAATCCCGGTGTTTGAATGGACCACGTCGAACCTAAGATCTCGAACTGAGCGTTATACGTCCGGTACATTTGGGAACCGGGGCTGCCGCTGACAGTGACCTCCCGGTCCTCGTGGTAGACTCCGTCTGTCTCTGCTGGTTGGTACTCAGTGCCTGGGTTCTGACCGGAAGCGATGAGGTTGCCCATGGTTATCTCCTTTAAGTTTTCTTCGTCGGTTGCGGCGCAAGACGCGGGCCGCGATCAATCGCAACCGCTACCGCAACAGTGCATTAATGACGTGCGTCGCTTCCTGGCTAGGTCACGCCCGCGAGAAGAACAGGAGCCACAACTTTACTCGCACTTCCTGAAATCAGGCCGTGAGACGTAATTGAGCGTACTCGCCTTTACCCGAGTTTTGAGGAGATTTAATTTTGCGCCGAATAACCTTGGGTACTGGAATTGTCAGCTTCATGGTCGCTAAGTTTGCGCGCCGCTCGGATGCCGAGCCGAGCTAGCTTTGCGTGCGGACCGAGGGCTTCTTCTATGCCGCTAGATGCCGTTGGAGAGAGTCCGCGGTCTTCACGGGAGCAGTGGGGGAAAGTATGCCATGCTCACCGGCGTGTAAAGACCCTTGCTAATCTGTCGGCGTGACGGCTCCGTCGAGCCCGGAGGAAACTCGAGGACTACGTTGTTTCCGTTATTAGCGACGTAAAGCCAGCCCTGCTTGCTCACGGTCACGCCAAAAGGGCCGTTGATCGCTTCGGTAATGATTTGGTACGGATGGCTCTTACCGTACCGATACTTTTCGATGTTATTCTCGCTGGCGTTCGTTACGTAGAGGGTGCCCCCGGAGTCGACGGCGATGCCGACGGGTGACCTCACGCTATCGGTGATCGTCCGGCTCGGCGACCGCTTCCCCGGCGGATAAACGACCACGTTAATCGTGCTGCCCCCGCCGCCCAAACCATTTGACACGTAGAGGTTTCCCCGGTGGTCGATTGCGATTCCATCGGGGTCAGGCACCCCGTCAGTGATCACCATGGACGGTTTCTTCGAACCGGCCTTGTATTCGGTCACGTTGGCGGAGGCGATGTTCGTTACCCAAAGGTCGTCCTTGGCGTCGATCGCGCAAAAGGCGGGGGTGTTGACGCCTACGGTTATTGTCTCGGATGGGCTGGTCTTGCCGATCGGATACTCAGAGACCCAACCCGGCCCGTTGATGGGCTCATTCGTAACGTAGAGCGTCCCCTGGCTGTCCGTGCAGTCGCCGGCGGGCGTATCGATTCCATCCGAGATCGTCGCTATTGGATCGGGATCTCTTAGGCGAGCGCGGTAAACCGTGACGTCGTTGTAGTGAGCCGTGTAGTTCGTGACGTACAAGAGCGGACCGTCTACTTTATACGTCGTATCCGCTAACCGTCGTTCAGCCGATCCCGCTCGAAGGGCGCCGATAGGCTGATCCCCCATTGGCGGCCCCGCATGACCGCAGCCCGTGATCAGTGAAGCCGCAACACTAGCGGCAAACGAATAGCGTAGTCGAACGGTAGTCATGGTCGGCGGTCTCTCCCTGAGGCTGGAACGGATTGGCGACTGAGAAAGTTCCGCCGCGGCTGGTCGTTTCCCCAGCGGAGCGAGTGTTTTTATGAGCCGGCGAGCATAGGCGGCGCCTCCCAATGGCGCGGGTGCGGCACGCGTTTCCCCGCTCGAAACCGCGAGCATGCCGCGAGCGATAATCTTGCGGCCGCCGCGATCTCGTTCAGCGGAAACTCATCGAGCAGTGGCAGTACCTCGCGCCGCCCAAGGCACGCCTTCGCGATTCGCGAGACCACATTCTTTGCGAGCGTCGTGGCGAGGATGGGCGTTGCAGCTTCGCCTACATGACCGCATTGCCACCGATCGGGCGGGCGGGTCCATTGGGCTGAGCGCAGCCGAAGGCGGCGCGACCCCCGCCTTTCTGGTTGTGCGTTTGTACGCACAACCACCGGCTTGCGTTTTAAAAAGAGGGCGATCGGGAGCAGGCGCGGCTACACTACGAAACTTCCGCCGCTACGACCCTAGCATGGGCAAAAGTATAGCGTTGCATGCTCTGCGGTTCAAGACGAGGGCAGATGAGGAGAATGCCGTTGCTACGTTGACAAAACCCTCGGCGCAGCGGTCGTGCCGCGAAAAGAAATCATGGCGGCGAACTTGCATCTGTGTTATAATTGGGGTGACAAAGTTCGCTTGACTAACGCCCGCATAATAATGCGGGCGAAATGCTAAAGTCCCGTAGCGCAGTTCGCACGGGGCTTTTTCTTTTGCGGAGGTGCCATGATTACGAAGGCAGTGCCGGCGCGCGCTCACACCCGCAGCTTCGCGATCGGGGTCGACTACATCACCGAGCATACCCATCAGCGCGCCGTTGCTAAGGCCGGTCACTCCTTTGAGGGTGGCGTGGCGTATGCGAGTGCACAGGAGAAAGCTGAGTGGGTGCATCTGCGTGGTGTGATGTCGGTGGAGACGGCTGCGATCGAGATGGAGGCGGTTGCGGCGTTGTCCAGGCGCTGTCGCGATCCCGTCTATCATCTAATCATTGCCTATGCCAAGGGTGAGCGGCCCACGCACGAGCAGGTAGTCAGTGACGCGGAGCGGCTGCTGAAGGCGATCGGGATGCAAAAGAGCCAGTACGTGCTGGCGGCGCACAAGGACACCGACGACTTCCACGCCCACGTGATTGCCAATCGTATCGGCCCGGATGGCAAGGCCAATGACCTGTGGCGCGAACGCATCATCCGGGAGCGCGTCTGTGCGGAGATCGCAGCGGAACGCGGCTGGGAGATCGTCGTCGGTCACCACAACCGGGACATCGTGCAGCGTGCCAGGCATCTGTACGCGCCACCGCCGGATCCCGAGCGCCGGCTCAGTGATGGAGCCTATCGCCGTCTGCACGAACGCGGTGAGCTGCCGTGGCAAGAGAGTGCACGGCCCTACGTGCTCGATGCGGTGGATCGCGCCAAGGACTGGAGTGACCTGCATCAGCGCTTGGGTTCCCATGGCGTCGTCGTGAAGCTGGTTCGGCGTGGTGAGCGCGTGCAAGGCCTGGCATTTGCCGAAGGACTCGATCGCCGCGCGCCGGGCTGTGCGGCGTCACGGATCGATTCACACTGTGCACTGCGAGCGCTGGAGTCGCGCCTCGGGCCGTTCATCCCGTTGCCCGAGCCTGTTATGGAAGTGGCGCACCGGACCGCATGGGCTGAGATGGTTCGTCCGAAGATTCTGACGGCGGTCGACTCGGCGAAGACCTGGGATGAGCTCATGCAGCGGCTCGATCGTGACGGGATCGTGGTCAAGCTGATCCAGCGCGGCACGCGCGTGCAGGGTCTCGCGTTTTCAGCCGGTCGGGATTCCGAGGCGCCGGGCTGTGGGGCGTCGCGGATCCATCCGCGTTGCAAGAAGGCAACGTTGGAGCAGCGCTTCGGCCCGTTCCCGCATGAAGCGCAGCAGCGAACTGAACCCAAGCGCAGCCAGGTCCGCGATCGGGCCGAGCACGAGGCTCATCGTGACCCGCGCTGGGCAGTGCGTGACGCCGAACGCATTGCCGACCATGCCCGGCTGCGCTCGGAGTACGCGGGGTATCGCAACCGTTTCTTCAGTGAGCGTGCCGACGCGATCGGTGCGCGAAGGGATGCAGCGTGGGAGCGCGAGCGGATGCAGCGGCAGCGCGATGCCCAAAAGCGCCGCGAAGCGCGCCTGCTATTGCGCGCAGTGGCGCGGTTGGGCACGCGCGGTGCGATCGCCCGTCAGCTGGCCTACTGGTCGATTAATGCGGTCATCGGCCGCCGGCGCGCGGAGGAATATGATGCCGCGCGGGTACGCTGGGAGTCGACGAAGATCGTACTGGCGTCGGAGCGGCAGCGAGTGCGCGAGGAGAAGCCGATGGATTATCGCTCCTTTGTTAATGAAAGGGCGCGGCGCGGCGACCTCGGGGCACAGCGAGTGATCGAAGCGCTCGTTCCTCCGACGCGCGAGCGCAAGGAGCGTGTCCTGCAGGGTGAACCGCGTCGCGTCACCCTGGAGGAGGTGCGCTTGCGGCTCAACGTCATCAGGGCGGAAGAAGATGGGCGATATCAGCGGGCACGTGTTGAGCGCCGGCATCTGGAGCACATCGAGCGTCCACCGACACTTGACGAGGCTGTGGCGATCGAGCGGCGACGAATTCAGGAGCGTGCTGCCGCGACTAGCCGCTTTACGGACGTAGAGCGCGCTCGGCTGGATCAGATTGCCAAAGAGAAGCGGTCGTGGAATCCGTTGACGCGCAGCGCTGGATCAAAGGAAGAAGCGCGGCTGCAGGGCGAGCAACGCTCGAATTACGAGAGGGCGCTGGGGAGCGCGATACATGAGTTTGAGCAGCGTGACGTGCCTCAGATCGAAAAGCGGCTGGCCGCCCACGAGCACCACTACCGGCAATACGCCGCAGCGTCATTGAGGCTCGAGCGCGAAATCAACCACGCGCGTGACGCCCGCGATGGGATACCGAAAATCGAGCAGCAGTTGAATGTTCTCTCGCGGGCCGGTATCGCACACGTCGATTGCTACGATGGCTCGCGGCTGGATGAGCTTGCCGCGTCGATTGAGCGTGGATACCAGACGATACCGGAGACGCTACGACGTGACGTCGAGTACAGCATCAGGCGGGAACAGCGCGCCCGCGACTCCATGACGATCGACCGATAACATCAGGCTCGAGTCCTCGAGCCTTGTTCCTTTCCACAAAAACGCAAGGGTGAGTGACCTAGATGACTGCACGATCGATCGGGTCGATGCCGGCGGGCGCGCCAAACGCACGGTTTGCGGACTTACCAGACATTCTCACTCCGCGCGATCTTATCGCGTTCCTGCCGATCGGACGCAACGCCGTTTACGATGCGATCAAAAGACAAAGCATCAAGAGTGTACGGGTCGGCCAAAAACTGCTCATCACCAAGGCGGCGCTGCGAGAGTTTCTCGGCGGCAGCGTCGAATAGCCTCGCTGCCGGGACCCAAGAGGCATCCATGGCAAAGCCAAAACGACTTGGGAACAAAAAATACATGATCGTCTATGACGTGCCCCCGCGCAATGGCAAGGCGCGTCAACAAAAACGTGAGATCCTCAGCGGCGTGACCAAGATAGAAGCCGAAGCGGCTCTCGCAAAGCGCGTTGAGCGCGCAAGGATCCACGGGTTCGCCGATGATTCGGGGATGACCATGTCCGAACTCTTCGATAAGTTCATTGCCGTGAAGAAGAAGCGGCTTGAAGCGACATCAATCGATCGATACGAAAGCCTGATTTCCACGTATCTACGCCCGGAGCTGGGCACGATCCGAGTGGCATCGCTGCGAAAGGCGAATCTGCTCGAGGCGTACGAGAAATGGCAGGCGCGTGCGCGGCGCCCCAGCGGCCGCACGATCCACCATGCACACGATCTGCTGCGGGCGACGCTCAACTGGGCAGTGAGCGTCGATTACGCCGAAACCAACGTCGCTCGTAAGGTCACCGCAGAGGATCTACCCAAGGCTCTCAAACCCGAGAATGTGGTCCTCAACGAGGCGGAACTGCGCACATTGCTGGCCGAAGCCCAACGGCCATCGAGACGCGCGCTCAAGCGGGGCACGTTATCGTCGCAGCCGTGGTTCTATCCGGCCGTCGCCTTCGCGGCGTATACCGGAACCCGGCGCGGCGAAGTGCTGGCGGTCAAATGGTCCGATCTCGAGCTCGACGCGGGTACGGTAACGATTCGAGAATCGCTGAGCGAACCACGCTCCGGGCTCGCGTTCAAACGCCCAAAGAACGGAAGGGTGCGGACCATTACGATCGGTGCGGAGCTGGCAGCAATCCTCCAGACCCACAAAGCAAAGCAGGCGGAGGAGCAGTTACTCCTCGGTGAGGCGTACGACAAAGGCGATCTGGTCTTTGCGCGGCCTGACGGCGGGCCGGTTACGCCGTGGAATTTCGGCGCGGCCTTCAAAGACCTCGTCGAACGAGCCGGCGTCACACCAATCACGCTGCACGACCTCCGGGATACGCATGCATCGCTGTTGGCAAAGGCCGGCGTGCCGATCGAAGTGATCAGCAACCGCCTGGGTCACAGCTGCATCAGCATCACGGTCGATCGGTACCTCACCGTCTATCAGGAGCGAGACGCTGCGGCGGCGGCTGCCTTCGAGCGGCTCGTGGCCTAATTATAATGAAAGCCGATGTGACAAAAATGTGACGTGTGTCATGCTAACTGCATGAGAGATGAGGGTAGGTCCCTCGGAATCGGCCGATGGGGGCAGATTCCAAACCACCTCAAGCTGCTGGGGTCAAGAGCCCTGGTGGTGAGCGTTGAT
>JBAVSO010000047.1:0-70757 GCA_049695635.1 Candidatus Cybelea sp.
GTGCACGATCAAAGCAAAAGATTTTGCCGTCTTAGGTTCGTCACGCCAGGCTAGCGCCGGCGAGCGGTTCTTCCCGCCGCAGTCGGTGGCCATTGATGCCGACGGAACGACTCCTCCGTCCTGGAAGTCCAAGCTGCCCAGCTTCATCATGGCGGTTGCGGCCGCGAGAAGGATGGCCGGCGCAGCTGCAACTCGGAGCATGACCGTATGGTATCATGGCGTGGCCATGATGGGAGTTAGGCCTCACGCGGCGTAACCCCGTGAACCCCGCCAGAACCGGAAGGTAGCAACGGTAAGCGAGCCCTTACGGGTGCCGTGGGCCACCTGGCTCTCGTCGTGGCTCAATCGTCGGAGGATGGAGTTGGGAACGTTCTACGCTGCCGCAGGCGCGTTTGTGGGCGCCCTTGTGGCGCTCTTCATCTATCATGCTGCCGTTGCGCGCCCTGCGCTGCAGCGGACAAACCGCTTGCTCGAGCTGCATGACAATCTGCTCTCGGGGGATTCGCGCAGCGCAGCGAACCGGCTGGGCGCTCTTGAGAATTCGCAGACTTCCGCGCGCTCGGCCCTGCAAGGCCTTAACGATCGGCTCGGCGCGCTCGAGGCGCTCGCCGCAACCGACCTCTCGCGCGTTGGGTTCGTCCGCTACGACGCCTTCACCGGCAGTGGATCGGGGCTCTCATACGCGCTCGCACTGCTGAACCGGCAGGGTGACGGCGTGGTCCTCAACAGCATCTATTCGCGCGAGGACGCTCGTACGTTCGGCAAGCCGGTCGAGGCGTTTGAGCCCAAGGTGCGGGCTTCGGCCGAAGAGCTCGAGGCCATCGAGCGGGCACGTCTCGCCGCATCGTAGAACGGCGCAAGCGTGAACCAGCTCCTTTGCGGGATCGCAAACGTTCTTTACTACGCCGTCTACGCGTACACGGCCGTGCTCTTAATCTATGCGATCGTTTCGTGGTTTCCTAATCTTCGCGGGCGCTGGACGTACGCGCTGGCCGCGCTCGTCGAACCCGTCTTGATTCCTATTCGGCGCATCATTCCGCCGGTCGGCGGGCTCGATCTCGCGTTCCTAATCGTACTGCTCGTACTGCAGCTGCTGGTCCGGCCGGCCCTTTGGTCGTTGGCCACCAGTTGCATGCTTGGCTCGTAGTTGGTGATTTGGCGCTGAAATCGGAGCGGCCTCACCGCATTGACGTCGCCGGCAACGTCCGCAACTTCTGCATCATCGCGCATATCGATCACGGGAAGACAACTCTCTCGGACCGGCTGCTCGAAATTACGCGAACCGTTCATTCGCGCGAGCTCGAAGAACAGGCGCTCGACGCGATGGACCTCGAGCGCGAACGGGGCATAACGATCCGGATGCATCCGGTAACGCTTCAATATCAAGCCAACGACGGCGAGCTCTATCGGCTCAATCTGATCGACACGCCCGGCCACGTCGATTTTTCTTATGAGGTCTCGCGCTCGCTTGCCGCGTGCGAAGGCGCGGTGCTCATCATTGACGCGGCGCAAGGAATTGAGGCGCAGACGCTCGCCAACTATCACCTCGCGTTAGAACACGACCTCACGATCATCCCGGTGATCAACAAGATCGACCTTCCCGCCGCCGACCCGGCACGCGTAATGGGTGAGATCGAAGAGCTGCTCGTCATGGAGAAGAGCGAGTGCATCCTGGCAAGCGCGAAGAACGGCGTCGGAATCGAGGAGATCCTCGAAGCGATCGTTCACCGCATCCCGCCCCCGAAGGGGCATCGCGACCGTCTGCGCGCGCTGGTCTTCAACGCACAGTTCGACCAGTATCGCGGTGTGGTGAGCTACGTACGCGTCGTGGACGGCACGCTTTCGCCGGGGATACGGTTCATGTCAATGGCGCACGAGCGGGTGTTCGAGTGTACCGAGGTCGGGATCTTCGCGCCGCAGATGCAACCGACGAAGTCGCTCCAGCTCGGCGACGTCGGGTACGTGATCGCCAACATCAAATCGCTCGGCGAAATTGACGTCGGCGACACGATCACATCGGCAACGGATCCGGCCCACGTAGCTCTGGCGGGTTATCGCAAGGCTGTTCCGATGGTATATTGCGGACTCTATCCGAATGAAGGTGAGTACGACGGACTACGCGATGCGCTCGAAAAGCTTAAGCTCAACGACGCGGCGCTAGTCTACGAGCCCGAAAGCTCGGTCGCGCTCGGCTTCGGTTTTCGCTGCGGCTTCTTAGGCTTGCTGCACATGGAGATCGTGCAGGAGCGGCTCGAGCGCGACTACGGACTCGATCTGATCGCAACGTCGCCGTCGGTCGTTTTTCGCGTCGTGCGTACGGATGGCACGACGCTGACCGTCGACAATCCGTCGAAGCTGCCGGCGCCGAACGTCATTCGTACGATCGAGGAGCCGTACGTCAAAGCGACGATCATCTCGCCGCCCGAGTACGTGGGAGCGATCATGGAGATCACGCAGAACCGCCGCGGCACGCTTTCAAACATGGAGTACCTTCACGACGGGCGCGTCATTATGACGTACGAGATGCCGCTGATCGAGGTGATCGTCGACTTCTTTGATGCACTGAAGTCGCGAACCAAAGGCTATGCTTCGCTCGATTACGAGGTGATCGCATACCACGAGGGTGACCTGGCCAAGCTGGAAATACTGCTCAACAACGAGCCGATCGACGCTCTGTCGTTTATCGTTGCGCGCGACAAGGCTGTTCAGCGGGGACGCGCGCTGGCCGAAAAGCTCAAAGAGCTCATCCCGCGTCAGCTCTTCGAGGTTCCTATTCAAGCCGCCATCGGCGGTAAGATCGTGGCCCGCGAGACGGTGACCGCGATGCGCAAAAACGTGCTCTCTAAGTGCTACGGCGGCGATATCACGCGCAAACGCAAGCTGCTCGAAAAGCAAAAGGTCGGAAAAGAGCGCATGAAGCGCGTCGGCAAGGTCGAACTGCCGCAGGAAGCCTTCATGGCGGTCTTGAGACTGGGAACGTGAAGACGTACGTCGCCACGACCAACCTCGGCAAGCTTCGCGAGCTCAAGGCGATGTTCGCGCGCTCGCCCTTGCAGATCGTAACGCCCCGCAAGCGGATCGAGCTCGACGTGCTTGAGAACGCCGCGAGCTACGCTGGTAACGCTTTGCTGAAGGCAACGGCGCTGGCGGAAGCGTTGCGAGAACGGCATACTGCGGCAGCGGTGCTGGCGGACGATAGCGGCTTGGAGGTTGATGCACTGGCGGGAAGGCCCGGCATACTTTCGGCGCGCTACGGCGGTCCGCAACTCGATTGGCCCGCCCGTCGAGCGGCTTTATTGGCTGAGCTTCGCGGCGTGCCGCCGTATCGACGAGGCGCGCGCTTCGTCTGCGCGCTCGTACTGATCGAGCCGGGGCGCGAGCCGGTTACCGCGACAGGCGAGGTCCGCGGCTACGTTCTGGAGAGCGCGGCCGGCAGCGGCGGGTTTGGATACGATCCGCTCTTCCTCTATCCGCCTTTTGGGCGCAGCTTTGCGGTGCTCACCGAAAAGGAGAAGAATGCGGTCAGCCACCGGCACAACGCCGCCGATGCGCTGCTGACCGTGCTGCAAGAGCGTGGTTGAGATTGCCGGCAGCGCGTCGATCGACGACGTGCGGGCGATCGCCCGACGACGCAAGCTCGACGAAACCGCACTGAGGCTCTCGCTGGAGGCGGCGGACCTCGGCCGTGCCTGGGTAGCACGCGACCAGAGCGAAATCGTCGGGATTGCGATTGCTCGTGATTCGGAAGATGAGCGCTACATCGGCGATTGTTACGTCGAAGCATCGTACCGAGCGCAAGGAATCGGGGGCGGCCTGTTGGCAGCGGCGCTCGATAGTGCGCAAGACCGTGCCCGGACCATGCTCCTCAATTCGACCGATCCGGCCGCCGCTCGATTGGCATATCGCTTCGGAATGGCGCTGCGCGAGCCGATTCTGCGTTTTGCCGGTGCCATTCCGCGTGAAGAAGAGCTTGCGAAGATGGCCACCGGAGAGTACCGGTTTGGAGTCGAGCCGATCGACCCCGCCGCGCACGGCTTGGCGTTGAACGAACTCGACCGACAGACACGCGGAACGATCCGCCCTACCGATCATGCGTCGTTTGCGCGCGAAGCGTCCGGCAATGCGTTCTCCTTGAACGGTGAATTGGTCGGCTACGCGTACGTCTGGCCGGATGGCTGCGTCGGGCCGTCGGCGTGCGCGTCGGAAGTTTACTTGGTGCAGATCTTTGCTTACGCGCTGGTAACATTGCAACGCGTCCACGGGGCCTCGTGGTGCACGGCGCTCGTTCCAGGTTCGAACCGCCGAATCGCAAGAGCGTCGCTACGAGCCGGCTTGAGAATTCAGGATCCGTTTACAATCGCAAGCGACGCTCCGCTCACAGGCCTATCGACTTACATCGGGCGCCACCAGCTTCTGTTGTAGCGCTTAGAGCCGTCTCAATGTTAAACTTCTCACACGCGTTCGGGGCGTAGCTCAGTTTGGTAGAGCGCCCGCTTTGGGAGCGGGAGGTCCGCAGGTTCAAATCCTGTCGCCCCGACCAATCTTGCGCCCGTGGTCTAACGGGATAAGGCACGAGTCTTCTAAACTCGAAGATGGGGGTTCGAGTCCCTCCGGGCGCATGGTACAATACCCCCTCGTGGTGACTGTAGCTCAGCTGGTTAGAGCGTCGGTCTGTGGCACCGAAGGTCGCGGGTTCGACCCCCGTCAGTCACCCCACGGTTCGCCGGAGGACTCTATGTAGGTACGCGTACAACTTAAGCCGGCGCATCGACGCGAGCGCCTTTAGCTCAGTCGGTAGAGCAGCGGCCTTTTAAGCCGTTGGTCCCGGGTTCGAGTCCCGGAGGGCGCACAGTTCGCACCGCTAGCTCAATGGTAGAGCAGGTGACTCTTAATCACTTGGTTCGGGGTTCGAGTCCCTGGCGGTGCAAGTCTCCAAGCCCCTGCAAAATAACAACTTTTGCGGGGGCTGTCCATAAAAGCTCGGTGGTGATGCTGTTTTATGCGCCACCCGGCGACGAAACCTATTATTTATAGGCACTTTGTAGAGGAAATGACTTTGAAGAGGGCGTTCTCAGTCGTCGTCAATGCGATTCCACGAGAGCGAAAACAGGCCGAGTTCCTGGTGATCTTTCGTGCCTTCCATGCTGGCGAGAGTTACGAGCTTTCCGTTACGAATCGAGGCCGAAACGCTTTGTTTGCCAAGCGCAGCGGGGTGATTCCCGAAACGGTGTGCCAAAACGTTTAAGACTGAGCGTGATTTGATCACAAGATGCGACGTCCCGTAAACGGACGGTTTAGGGACTGAGCGAGGTCGCTGAAGCATCACAGTTGAATGCTAAGAGCCGGGAGGTGTCTATGATGTTTTGTAGCCCTCAACGCCTCGCGACCGCGGTGCTTGTTGGAGCGATCGCGCTTGCGTCATGCTCCGCGCAGACTGGTTCCATGTTGCCGTCTTCGCAATCCGCGACGACGCTGAGCCCCAACGGTGTTCATGTGGCAACGTATCCCTACATCGCCGGCACTTACGTTGGAACGTGGAAGCAGACCGCTGGAGGGTCGGAGTCGGGCCTGATAACGATCAAGGTGGGACAGTATATTAGCTACCTGTGGGGTCCGATCAGGCTAAAGTACCCAACGCACAAAGCCCACCTGGGATTTACGGGCTTCCTGACCGGGAGTGGGAAGCACTTAAGCATCAAGATGCGGATTAGCGGGAGGCACACCCACGGCACGGGCCATGCTACCGTTCATGGTTCGAAGCTCTCGGGGACTATCGTCCTTCCGGCGCACGGCACCGTGCCCAAGATTATCATCGCCTTCACGACGGTGAAGAAGGGTTAGGCGGCATCGGCGCGACTTTACGGGAACGAAATGGCTTGATGACAACGTAAGCGCCGATCCGTCCCTCAACCGACCGGTTTTGCGATGGGCGAAGGGGCACACCTCAAATGGGCGATGAGGGACGCGACCCAGGTCAAGCGAATGTTAGCGGAGGAGGTAGGGACGATGTGCGCTCGCCGCTCGATCGCTGCCGTGACCGCTGCTATTGCTCTTGCGACCTTAACGTCGGTTTCGGCCGCTCCGAACCTTGTCGAGTCCGGTTCTTTCGCAGGTTGTCCCGCGCACGGTTCCGGCGGTGACCCGCAAGTCAACGCACTCAAGAACCGCAGCACTGCGCCGGCGTCTACCATTCCGATCACCGTTGCCGGCATGAAGCAGCTGCCGATTCTGCCGGCTGCCACGCCAACGATGCGCGCGAACTGGTCGGCGTCTTCGCGAGCCACGATTGAGCCGCATGAGGGCCAAGGCGTTGTGTTCACCGGTTACATCCTGCAGGTGGCGCGCGAAACGGGCGAGCCGAGCAATTGCGGATCGACGCTGCCGCGCGATGAAGACGTCGAGCTCTTTTTGGCCCAGCGACCCGGCGTAACCGACGGCCAGCAAATTATTCTTGGCGAAATAACGCCTCGCTGGCGCGCCGCCTATACATCCTGGCGACCGGTGAATCTGCGCGGCGTGGCGGGGGGCCGTCGCATCCGCATTACTGGCTGGTTACTCTATGATCAAGAGTCGTTCGGCGAAACCCACGGCGGCACCGCGACGCCTTGGGAAATCGAACCGATTACGAACGTAGAGGTGTTGCGAAACGGTAGCTGGGTGAACCTCTAGCGTCGATGGGGCATCAACGACCATGATAGACGCGCGAAGCAGGTCGTCCAGGTGCTCGGGAAACTTACCGACGACGAGCCGCGGGTGCTCATTGCCGGCGGTACGAGCAACGCGAAACCGGCGCTCGTCGACGTTACCGATAACAGGGTGTTATCGCCGCCACCAGCCTCGCCGGCATGAATCGCAGGCGGCCAAACCGCTACCGGTGGCGGGTTGCCCAGAAAAGAGAGACCAGAACTACAAGCAAAACGGTCGCGCAGACTATTCCAGTTGCGACGACTATCGCAGTCGGCAAGCTCAATTGAGGACCCTCCCTTTCCGCCTACCTTCCGTACGGATCGTCGGTCGTTTAGGTTTCGCTCACGCTCGACGCTAGATTTATCAAGCGCCACAGGCTAACTGTTTCAATATCGTTACGAATATTAACGCTCCCAGACCCTGCTGCTAAGGGCTGATTCAAACCGTCTGAATGATTGAAGAACTCGCGGATGCCGAACACGGAGAGTTCGCGGCCGCTTTTTTTTACTAGGTTCCCTCCGCCATCCGGGCCCGCCGCAGCGAGCCCGTTCGCAGCAGCTTCAGCAGCCGTTCTTCATGCCGAACGCCAATGCACCGAAGTCGAAGTTTGACCCACCTTCGATATTTTCGAAGATCCCCTGGCCGATGTTGCCCCGGTGAGCGTCAGCGGTGAACGTCAAGGCGCCGTTCTGACCATAGAGTGGTTCCGAGATAGTCGCCATAAGAATGCCCTTGATGACTACGAATGAGCCGAAAGGAAATCTCTGGCTGCCCATCACAAGCGACGCCGCGCCCTCGTTCCTGCCATTTTCGGCCAGCGTCAGGCAGTACGTACCGTTGCTGCGTTGCGAGTGGGTTACGGTCACCGGCCAGCTGCCGCTGTAACTTTGCGAGGCCGGGGCAATCATATTTGTGGCACCGCCGTTGATGTGCGCCATGGCGGCACCGGACGAGGTAACGATCGCCGCGGTTGCAGCGGCGGCGATCAGAATCTGTTGCGACAAACGCATGAGTGGTTCTCCTGTCGGGTCCAAGAGGAACAATGCCGCAGAGTCTATACTAGGCGGATGAAAAAAGTCTGAAGCAAAACAGCGTGGCGTGAAGGAGGCCTGGCGGCGTTGTGGATGCGCTAGTTAAGGTGCGGAGCGTCGGACAAATGCTCGTGTCCGCACTCATGGCAGACTTCGATCGCGCTAACGGTCTTCGCCTCAAGCTTCGCTTGCTTTTCGAGTAGAACGTCACGGTTTTCCCAAGAGGGGTTATCGTCGACGGCCTTCTCGGCTAGTGCTTTTTCTTCGGCCGCTTGACGCAGGTCGTATATGGCATCGATCTTGCTCTTCGAATCGCCCACTCTCATCGCCCTTTCTATCGGCGGTCCTAGCAACTGCCGGAAAGCCGTGGCTTTTTCCTTCACAAAGGCGCGAAGGGAACGAGGCCGCGCGTCTTTCATGGCGCGACGTCGTGGTACTCCGGGCCGTCGGCGGAAGGTTTATTAAGTTGACCGAGCGCTACCGCGTCGTTTATCAGACGTTGCGGCAGCCGCCGGAGATGTCAGTCTCTAAAGCCACTTCGGCGTAGGCTCGGAGGCGCCTATCCAACAGACTATCCGCGTTCACGCCGTTCGGTAGATCAAATGCAAAACGCTGCGTAACGTCTATTTGACGGCTGCGAGCGAAGATTTCTGCCCCAGAGCGCGAGAGACGGGATAGTCAGGGCACTTGTCGGAAGGCCCTGCTAGCGTGAAGACGCGTACCGAGACCCCAGCCGGCACCGCGATCCGAGCCCCTTCGCAGCGAGCACGTCGACTCGGGCGTTTGTCTTCACATCAACGGCGGCCCACCACAACGCACACGTTACGAACATCACTTTTTCCTGCAGCGAGGAGTAAGGATGAAGTTCGGTATTCACCTGGCGGCCTTTCTTATTTGCGCTACTGTCGTCGTCGGACGCGCCGTCGCAGACTCGGCGATCGACGTGCATCCTTCCCGGGTGCTAGCGCCGGTCAATGCCGGCGTCATGGGCGCCGGCTCAGACAACTGGTTCAACGATACGCTATCGGGATTGTATCAGTCGTTTTTGAGCTCCGGAATCACCCAGACGCGTTACCCGGGCGGCTCCCAGGCCGATATCTACCATTGGGAAACCGGAACGGACGGACCGGGCGCGTGCGCCGGCAACGCCAATCCGAAATCGAACTTCGACAACTTTATGCAAGACGTCGCGCTACCGGCAGACCTCGCCGTCGCAATTACCGTGAACTATGGCTCAAACTTGGAATGCACCGGAGGCGGCGATCCTTCGGAGGCAGCCTCTTGGGTTGCCTACGCGAACGCAACGAGGTACTACGCCATCCAATGGTGGACCGTGGGCAACGAGCAGTATACGAAGGGGTCGGTCGACCTTTACTCTGAGCACCGCGATCCCGCGCAGTACGCAGCGAACGAGCAGGCATTTTATAATGCGATGCACGCTGCCTCGCCAACGCCGATCAACGTCTGCGTCGACGGTGACCCGCAAAACACGCACAACCATTGGGACGAAGTGGTTTTTTCTCAAGCACGCTACGATTGCGTCGAACTCCACTATTACCCGCAGCACGGGCGAGTGGACGACGAGTTTCTCGTCGACCAAGCCGGTCCCGCGATTACGACGTTCGTCAATGCGGCGAAGACGCAGCTTGCAGCGGCCGGTCATCCAAACGCGCCGATCTATCTCGGCGAGATCGGCTCGACGACCGGCCCTTGCGGCAAGCAGTGTCAGTCAATCACGCAGGCACTCTACGCCGGTCAGGTCATCGGCGAACTCCTCAACGATAACGTCGCTCGCGCGACCTGGCATCTTGCCTTCACGGGCTGCAATCCTCGGGGCGCGGGGGGCGACTTCCGCAAGTCGTTGTACGGCTGGCAGGACTACGGCGGCGCTGAGATTTTTTCGGATGACAACCCTGGCGGCTGCAAAGGCGATTCGGCCCCGCTCGGGACGCTGGTAGCGACGGCGAATGCTTTTCAGGTTGCATCGTACTTCGTCCGGGCCGGCGAGAGCATGGTGGGCGTTTCAGTGGACGGCTCGTCGAACGTCCGCGCCTACGCCTCGACCTATCTCGGCGGCTATGCGCTCCTGATCTTCAACCTCGACGAGACGAACGCGGTGGACGCGACGATCTCGATCGATGGACAGGCGTACGGACCGGGGGGCACGGTCGCGACTTATGACAAGAAGCTTTACGACTATTCGCGGCAGGGCGTCTGGAGCGCGCCCCTGGTGACGTCGCTTCCAGGATGGAGTGGGAGTCTGGCGGTTAGGCTTCCGGCATGGAGCATGACGGCGGTTCAGGTGACGCCCTAGACATCCGGCAAACTCCTAGTTCGTATCGGGCGGCCGCAGATCGACGGGTTGGTGCAAGAAGAAGCTCTCGCGGTACTTGCTCGAGATCGGCACGAACGCGCGCGGCGATTGTGAGAAGTCAAAGCAATCTCTGGCCGGCGAAGTGGCACGCGTATCGCTGGCGGATAGCGGCGCTAAGCCGAAGCGGTCTTCGACGAACTTGAGGATGCTGCCGTGTTCGTAGTGAACGTGCGAAACGAAGCCCTGCTTCGCATACGGTGAAATGATCAGCATCGGGATTCGGCCGTCGAGACCGTCGTAATCAACGTAGGCCGGCGGCTCTGAATCGTAAAACCCGCCGTAATCGTCCCAGAAGACAAAGATCGCTGTGGAGCCCCAGAACTGCGACTCGCCGATTGCGTTGACGAGCGAGGCTACCCAAGAAGGACCGGTGTCCGAGTTGCAGCCGGGATGGTCGGAGTTGGCGCAGGTCGGCACGATCCAGGTGACCGCGCGAAGATTGCCATTCTGTATGTCGGTGAAAAATTTGGTCTGAGGCGAGATAACGTCCGCACTCCAATCGGCGCCGTAGCAAATGTGCTTCACCGCTTGATAGGCGCTCCAAATGCCGTTGTTCTCTTTATACGAATCACCCTCGATTTTGCTTGCACCGCACGCTCCGCCCGGGCCGCTTTGAACGGGCGCGGCGTAAAACGCCCAGGGCTGGCCGGCCGCGTCGAGCTCATCGCCGAGCGTGGTATAGTCGAAGCAGTCCTGAACCTTCGCTCCGTAGCCTCGTTGAGCGTTGGTGGTATAGACCCAGTCGGGAGCCCCACCTGGGCAACCCCAGTTACTCACCGGATAGTTGATTGCCGCTCCAGCTTGCGCGGCAATGATGTATTGGTGCGAAACGTAGCTGCTGCTATCAAAGTTGGAGGCATACATCTCGTCGGCTAAGACGTACTGCTGCGCCATCGAAAAGTAAGGCGCGGTTTCGTACTGCGGAACGTAGCTGTACGGCGGATACTTGATCGGGCACTTGGGTTGGCTTGCCGTGCCGCAGGTCCACGTCTCGTTATCGAACCCGTTCATCCGGCAATCCGTACCCGGAATGCTACCGGTGCCGTTGCACGCCGCTTCAAAGCCTTCGGCATTGTGCTCGAGGTCCCACGACGTCGCCAAACCGATCGGTTTGAGCTTGACGCGCTCGTTTTTAGAATCGTAGCCGTACGTCTTGGTCTTGGCTCCGGGGAAGCCGTAAAAGAGGTCGTTGAAGCTCCGATTCTCTTGAACGATGATAACGACGTGATCGATCTTGTCGATCGAATGCGCGAGGCGCCCGATCGCAACGGGACCAGGCCGCCCGTTGGCGTTGGGCGGCTCGCTGGACGAGCCGAGGCCGCCGCTGCGGCAGCTCGCAATGAGGAGTTGCGCAGCGGCGATCGCCAGTAAGCGTCTTACCGGCGATATTCGACCCATCGGTTAGAAGGCGCCCAATCCGTTGGGCGTTCCGAGTCCCGTCGGTCCGTCGTAGCCGACTTCGCCGGTGCAAAGGTAGTCGTATGGTGCGCACTGCCCGTTGCTGCCGCTGGTAACGTCGTAGAGGTCGTTCGGCTTGGCATATGCGAGCGATGCGGGAATACCGGCGGTGTTACCGGAGAGCGCGTAAATCGCGGCGATCGCCGGCGAGCCGACGCTCGTGCCGCCCCAGACTTGCCACCCGGGCGATTCGCCGTCACCTGGAATGGACTCGTAGACGGCTACGCCGGTGTTCGGGTCTGCGATGTACGCAACGTCCGAGGTAATGCGATTAGTACAACCGCCCAACTGCTGCTCGATTGGCGCTTGCCACGACGACTCAGGAATGTACTGGCTGCAGCCGCTGCCTGCGCCGCCCCAAACGGTCTCCGTATAGCCGCGCGAACCCTTGGCGGTGTAGAGCGAGGTGCCCCCAACCGCTGTCACGGTGTTCGCTGAGGACGGGAAGATGACGCCGTATCCGCCGTCGCCCGATGAGGCAGTGATCGCGACGCCGGGATCACTGAAGAGGCGGTGTTCGGAGGGGTTCTCGCCCTTAAATTCGCCGCCGCCCCAGCTATTGGAGATGGCAACGGGATGGGCTCTCTGCGCAACAAGCTCGGCTTTGCCCAGGCTCGTGCTCGCTTCAACGACGAGAATCTTACAGTTCGGACAGTTTGCGGAAACCATGTCAACGTCGAGCGATTGCTCCGCGAGCCAACCCTTGATCACCGGCGGCTTCGGGCGACCTTTGCCTTGTTGGTTTACGATCGTAAGGCAGCCCGACTTTCGACCGCACGGCGGCAACCCGAACTGCTTGCGATAGACCGCGAGATCCGAGGCGAGGCTCGGATCGCCACCGGCTTCGACGACAGCGACCAGGCCGCCGGGGTTTTTCTGCGCAGCCTTGGTAATGTTGTACGCCGCTTGAAGTTGCGAGGGTCCCCAGCCTTGCACCGAGCCGTTAACGCCGGCTTCCGAGCGAGGCGCGCGAGACTTATCTTTCAATCCCAGCGCAAGGCAACGCCCTTCCCCGAAAACGATGTCGGGACAGGCTTCTATGAAATTTCCAGCCGCAATCTGGCGTTGAACGTACGCCGCGCCCTCGTTCGATTGGAGAGGCGCCGTGTAACCTGCGGGCTGGGAGCCGGTTGAGGGTGTCATCCCTCCGCTGCAACCTGCTGCCAGCGCGGCGATAACGCCGGCAGCGCAGAAGCGCACGAAGTTGTGCGCCATAAATTTGATTCGCATGCAGTACCTTTCAAAAGAGCTGCGACGGTCGTAAGAGGGCGGGCCTTTGGCAATCGGCCTCGCCGGTCCCCCCTTAGCGAGGTAGCGACGGCGATTCGCCGCGCTCGTTTGATCTGCGCGCTTGTGTAGCTTGTATAAAAAGAGAGGACCGCCCCATTTCTGGGGCGATCCTTGCCCCGTGGAGTTTCAGCAGCGTGGAACTTGCACTGGAGCAATGGGACGCTTGGAGCGCCCGCTTCGCGCTCCCTTGGTACATTCGTACCAATTTTTCACGATTTCTTATGTTTTCCCGGAGCTCGTCCACGGCGTCACGCATCTAAAGTCGAGTCCTCGATGCCGCTGGTTCGTACGAGGTCCGGCGCGCCGGCGAGATTGGCAGACTGCTACGGTCAAGAATCATCAATAAAGATGACTTGAGGCATCGCTAGTCAGGGGGGAATTGCTCCCGGCTTCGTCATAGCAGTGACCCGGATAGCCCGCCACTTTAAGGAGAAAGCTAGATGCGTCGCATTCCGGTCCGGAGCCGGCCGCTAATGGCCGCGACCGCGGCGCTTTGCTTTTCCGCTTGCGGGGGGAAGGCCGGCTTCGGTACGCCGGCGACGCTGCCGGCTACCGGCTATCAGAGTATCTCGGCGGTTCGGGAGCTCGGTCACGCCAAGAGCAAGATTCAACACGTCGTCATCATCATCCAAGAGAACCGCAGCTTCAACAACCTGTTCTACGGTTATCCTGGGGCAAAGACCGTAAAGTACGGCCTCGACTCAAAAAAGCAGAAAGTCACGCTTCAACCGATCGGCTTGGCGACGTCGTGGGATCTCGAGCACAATCCAAACGGATTCATAGCGGCCTGCAACGGTACCGGAAAAAAAATTCCCGGCACCGAATGCCGGATGAACGGCTTCGATCGTGAGAAATGGACCTGCGATACTCCGAAGCACCCGAAGTGCCCGATCGAGTACCCGCCGTACGCATACGTACCCCATAGTGAGACTAAACCGTACTTCGATATGGCCCACCAGTACGTGTTGGCCGACGAGATGTTCGCCTCAAACTTCGATTCGACGAGCTTCATGTCGCACCAATACATTATCGCCGGCGTGAATCCCGACGCGTCGATCGGTATTCCCGATGGGGCGTGGGGCTGCCCCGGAGGCAAGAGCGATCGGATTTCGATCTTGGGCTCCAACCGGGTTTGGCCGGTCGGGTCGGAACGCCCGTGCTGGGATCAAGAGACGCTCGGTGACGAGCTCAACAAGGCCGGCAAGTCGTGGTCGTTTTACGCAACACCGCTCGGAGACGAGAACAGCAAGACGTGCGGGCACAAGGGCGATGACGCCGCCGGCGAAGGTTCGTCGAACGGACGCGGGATCTGGAGCGCCTATCAGACGATCGAGTATATTTGCTACGGTCCCGCCTGGAACGCGCACGTCATGACGCCGCCCTCGAAGTTTCTCAACGACATCGGAAGAGGAAAGCTCAGCGACGTCACGTGGATCACGCCGACGTTTGCGAACTCCGATCACGGAGGATCGGGGTCGGCAACGGGTCCGTCGTGGGTTGCCTCGCTCGTCAACGCAATCGGCGAGTCGCAATACTGGGACTCGACTGCAATCTTTGTATTTTGGGACGACTACGGCGGCTGGTACGATCCGGAGGCACCTGAGCACCTAGACAATGACGGACTCGGCATGCGCCTTCCGCTGTTGATAATTTCGCCATACGCGAAGACTGGATACGTATCGCATACCCACTACGAACACGGCAGCATCCTGAAGTTCGTCGAGAACACTTTTGGACTTGCGAGGATGAACTCGCCCGACGGCAGCGACGTGCGGGCGAATCCGCCTGACGATGCATTCGACTTCTCGCAGGCACCGCGAAAGTTCGTACCGATACATGCTCCGCTTAATGGGAATTATTTCAAACTCCAGCCGCTCGATTGGCGGCCTCCCGATTCGGATTGAGCGCGAGTGAGCGCTATGGCCGCCGGGAGGAGGAAGCTCTATCGAAGCAAAAAAGGGCTTGCAGGCAGCAGCAATACCGTGGGACTTAAGTCACCCGTCGACCACTCATCAGTCGAAAAGGAGACGAGGATGGAAACGCTTGGTCCGTCATTACCGCCTCCCGCATCCACGCTCGTGACGACAAATGGCTTGCACCGGCAGCCTGTGGCTGAATCAATGCCCGTACACCACTCCAACGGACGACGGAAGATCGCCGTCATCGGAACCGGGTACGTCGGGCTGGTCACCGGAACGTGTTTAGCGGAACTGGGGCAATCGGTGATTTGCCTCGATACCGACTCGCATAAGATCGCGATGCTCCGGCGCGGCGAAGTGCCGTTCTTCGAACCGCACCTGCTCGAGATGACCGTGAGCAATCATCACGCCGGCCGGCTTTCATTTTCCGAGGATGTGGAAGCGGGCGTGCGCGACTGCGGAATAGTCTTCATCGCTGTCGGAACGCCCATGCGTCACGACGACCACGCCGATCTTTCGGCGATCTGGGACGTCGCGGCGCTGATCGGCCGACAGCTCAATGGCCCTAAGATCGTCGTGTTGAAATCTACCGTGCCGGTTGATACCTGCGAGATGGTCGCGGCGATCGTCGCAGAGAATGCCGTCGAACCTCACCGCGTCGACGTCGTAAGCAACCCGGAGTTTCTCCGGGAGGGATCGGCCGTCGCGGACTTCATGCGCCCCGACCGCATCGTCGTCGGCACGAGCAATCCGCAAACGGAAGCGATCATCCGCGAGCTTTACGCTCCGCTCGACGCACCGTTCGTCGTAACGAACGTTCGAACGAGCGAAATGATTAAGTACGCGGCTAACGCATTCTTGGCCACGAAGGTTTCGTTTATAAACGAGATCGCAAACATATGCGAGCTCGTCGAGGTCGACGTTAAGGCGGTTGCAAGCGGGATCGGCTTCGACCATCGCATCGGCACGCAGTTCATGAGCGCCGGCATCGGGTACGGCGGCTCGTGCTTTCCCAAAGACGTCCGGGCGTTGGAGAGGACCGCGCACGGCCGAAGCTACGAAGCCACGCTCCTACGTTCGGTGGAGAGCGTCAACCGTTCGCAGATCCCGCGCACTTTCGCGAAGATTGAAAAGGCCCTCGACGGCTCGGTCGAAGGCAGGACCATCTGCGTGCTGGGGCTCGCGTTCAAGCCGAACACCTCCGATATCCGGGAAGCTCCGGCGATTCATCTGATCGAGCTGTTCTTGCGCTCGGGGGCGCGGGTTAACGTTCACGACCCGATCGCGCTCGAGGAGGCGCGGGCCAGGGTCGGCGACGACGTCACCTATTGTTTGGACATGTACGAAGCAATTAACGGATGTGACGTCCTCGTATTGGCGACCGAATGGAATGAGTACAAGAGCATCAACTTCCGGATCGTTAGAAAGCTGATGCGCGGAAACGTCGTCTTCGACGGCCGCAACATCTTCGACGCCGAGAAGGTCACGCTCGAGGGATTGCGCTACATCGGCGTCGGACGCGCGAAAGAGCCAAGCGTCGTTGATCTAGCGTACGTGGAAGCTGCCGAATGAAGCGCCCTTGAAGGTATTGGTCACGGGAGCCGCCGGCTTTCTAGGGTCGCACCTGGTCGATCGGCTCCTCGCAGACGGCGATCGCGTGGTCGGCGTCGACAACTTCGTAACCGGATCGGCTGCCAACCTCGAACACATCGGGAGCGATCTGCCTTTCGAATTCGTCAACGCCGACGTCTCGTTGCCATGGACCTGGGCGCAGAACGCCGAGAAGCCCGGTCTCATCATGCACTTTGCATCTCCTGCGAGTCCGGTCGACTACGGGCGCGAACCGCTCGCAACGATGTCCGTCAACGCGGTTGGCGCGATGCACGGCGTGGAGCTTGCGAACGCAAGCGGTGCGCGATTGCTCTTCGCTTCGACTTCCGAGGTCTACGGCGACCCGCTGGAGCACCCGCAGCGCGAGACGTATTGGGGTAACGTCAATCCGATCGGCGTTCGAGCATGCTATGACGAGGCGAAGCGCTATGCCGAAGCGTACGTGACGTCGGCGATTCGAATGCTCGGCATTGACGCGAGAATCGTGCGAATCTTCAACACTTACGGTCCCCGGATGCAGCCCGGCGACGGTCGCGTGATTCCTAACTTTTGCCTGGCGGCCCTGGCCGGCCGGCCGTTAACCGTCTACGGCAATGGGCGCCAAACGCGAAGCTTCTGCTACGTCAGCGATCTCGTCGAGGGAATCGTTCGTTTCGCCAAGCGCGACGTGGTCGCGGAGCGCGTCGTAAATCTGGGTAACCCGGATGAGTTCACGATCAACGAACTCGCCGGTATCCTCTCGGACGTCGCCGGCGTACCGCTCGAAACGATTGCGTGCGAGTTGCCGCCTGACGATCCTACGCGCCGGCGGCCCGACATCGGACGGGCGCGCGCGCAGCTTGGTTGGGAACCCAAGGTAGCGCTTCGCGAGGGGCTTTCCGCAACCTTGAACTACTTTCGGACCGCGGCGCGCGGAGCCGAGACTCTCGCCCGCTGAGCCGGAGAAAACAGAAACTAGGCTTACCATGACAACCGCCCTATTAGTACTTCTTGTAGCGTATAGCGTCGTGTATATTGCGACCCAGTCGTTCTACGCGCTGGGCCTGCTCACCACTGCGTATATTTTCAGCCTCCCCGTCGACTGGGTCGACATGAACGAGAAGGTTTCGGAGCCGGAGAGCGAGTGGCCGTACATCGTCTTGTTCTATCCCGTCTTGCGTGAATTAGAAACGACGATGCGCACGACGATGCTCTCGCTCACGAAGCTCGAGTACCCGGCGGACCGGTACCGCGTCGTCGCGATCCCGAACAGCGACGATACCGAAACGATCGCCAGCCTTCGCCGGCTCATGGCCGAGTTTCCGTTTCTCAAGATGCTCGAGGTACCGCCAACCAGCGATCCATCCTGGCAAATCGTCTGGGATGCTTGGGACGCTAATCCAAAAGCCTATTGGTGGCATCAAGGCCGCCGCGCCGGCGACCGATTTCTACCCCCGAAGAAGACGCGTCAGCTGATCTACGCGCTCTACCGCACCGCCGAAGAGCTCAAGCACGAGAAGAATCTCGCGATTAACTACATTGACGCCGACAGCTGCCCGCCGAAGGATCATTTCAAGGGGGCCGTTATCGGCTTTAAACATTACGACGTGCTGCAATCCCTCAACGTCGCCGGCAACCTAAACAAATCGCAGGCCGCCGCGTGGCATGCCTTCGATCACATGGCCTGGGACGGCTGGATGTACCCACACTTGTCGGCGCACGGACGCCAGCCATATTGGGTGCTCGGTAAGGGGCTCTTCTATCGCGTTTCGGACCTGATTCCGTTAGGGGGCTTCCATCCGTGGATAACGATCGAAGATCCAGAGATCGGGCTGCGGTACTGGATGAACGGTAAGCGCCTTGGCATCCTCCGAAGTCCTCTCATCGAGGAGGTTCCGGAAACCTGGCGGGAAGGCATCACGCAGCGCAAGCGCTGGGTATGCGGTTTCTTCCAATCGCTAGGCGCGCCCCTGGGCTACATGGGGATGAATTTCTGGCAGCGTCTCAAGTCCTGGCTGATCTTTGTCCCGTGCCTGTCTCTGAGTATTAACAGCGTCGGTCTTTTCCTTGGCGCGATCGCTGCCTACGCATATTTCGTGCATGATAAGTGGCTGCCGCTGTGGGCAATCGACCTGTCCGGCGCCGATATCATCATGGTATTGGCACTCATGGCCGTGCTCTACGTCATTGTGTGGCGCCGAACGGGGTTGGTTCTAACTCGATGGCAGGATCGGGTTTGGTATATGATCCGCGTCAATCCGCTGTCGGCCTTCATCTGGTGGTTCCTCTGGATCATTCCGCTGGTAATCGGTTTTCGCATGTATCTGCTCGATGAGGGTCTGGCGTGGCAGCGCACCGAGAAAATCGACGCCAATAAGCTGCTGATCCGTAAGAAGATTAGAGACCAAGCAACTGTTCTAAGCCAAAGCGGGGAGCCAAATCGTGAGTAAACATGTGCTCGTCACCGGCGGAGCCGGGTTCATCGGATCGCACGTCGTCGACGGGCTGTTGGCCCGCGGCCATGAGGTGACCGTGCTCGACAACCTGTTACCGCAGGTGCACGGTGACGCCGAGCGCGACGCCGACGGCTGGCCGATCTACTTAGACCCGAGAGCGAAGCGAATCGCCGGAGACCTGATCGACGCCGATCTCTTCGAAGCGAGCCTCAAGGGCGTGACGCATCTCGTTCATTTGGCTGCTTCGGTCGGAGTCGGTCAGAGTATGACGAACATCGTCGATTACACGCGCAACAACGTCATGACCGCCGCCGGCATGCTGCAAGTTCTCTCGCAGCGCCCGCACACGGTCGAGCGCGTGATCGTGGCCTCGTCGATGTCCATCTACGGGGAAGGCGCGTACCGCCTGCCGTCGGGAGCGATCGTCGCGCCTGAGCTGCGAAGCCACGATCAGCTTGCGGCCCGTCGCTGGGAGCTTTCACTCGACGGCGAGGAGCTGATCCCGATTGCGACCACGGAGGAAAAACTGCTCAAGCCGGCCTCGATCTACGCAATCAACAAGCGCGACCATGAGGAAATGTTCGTCGCCGTCGGCCGTGCGTTGCAGATACCGACGGTCGCCTTGCGCTTATTCAACGCGTATGGTTCGCGCCAAGCTCTGAGCAATCCATATACCGGCGTCGCCGCCATTTTCATCTCTCGCCTGCTCAACGACCAGTCTCCTTTGGTTTTTGAAGACGGAAATCAGCAGCGCGACTTCGTGCACGTCCATGACGTCGCCAATGCCTTCGTAACCGTGCTCGACAGCGACCGCGCGGTCTGGGACGTTTTCAACGTCGGAAGCGGGTCTCCGATTACGGTTGCGGAGATCGCGACCACCCTGGCGCGCATGCTCGGAAAAGACATTGCGCCGGAATTCCTTGGTAAGTACCGCGTCGGCGACATCCGGCACTGCTTTCCGGACATTTCGAAAATCGACGAAACCTTCGGTTTTAAACCCCAGCGCTCGTTTGACGAAGGGATGCAGGAGCTCATCAGCTGGGTTAGCGTAACGAAGGCGCCGGTCGATCGAACCAAGACGACCGTTGCGGAACTTGAAAAGCAAAAGCTGCTGGTCTAGCAGCGAGACACTACACGCACGCTATCCTTCCGCGCACGCGGGTTGAGGGGTGAACGAAATTGTCGCAAACGCGAGGAAAACGTCGAGTCGAGCGAGTCGTGGCTCTAGCCGCCGCAGGCTTCCTGATGCTGGCGTCGCTGCCGGCGCGGGTCTTGGCCGACGACAACAACGTCGAGCTTTTTGCCGGAGCTCAGCTCGACTTCGCCAACTACGTCTTTATCGGCGCGACCATTTCGCTGCCGCGGCCGCCAAGCAGCAACGGCTCGAACAACGGATTTGCCGTTCGCGGCGAGTTGGATGCGGGCGGCTACAACTACCTCAGCAGCGACCTCGGTACCGTCAAGGCAAACTTTGGCGGAGGTGAGCTCGACGGCGTCTATCAGGTAGAGCACAAGAACCTTTTCGCCGATTTCTCTCTTGGCGTCAACGATACGTACACGAACCTAGTGCCGAACGATCCCACCAACAAGCTGCGCGGAAACCAGACCGAGCTTCGCGTCGGCACCGACGGCAGCTCGCTCTCCGGACCCTATCGTTTGGATTGGTACGGCTACTACGGCCCGAAGCTCGAGGACTATGCGGCCTTCATCGGGGGTACGCATTCATTATCTCCGATCTGGCGGCTGGGGCTCGAAGGCTACAGTGAGGGCAATCCCAGTTACAGTCTTTATCAGGTCGGCCCATACGCCGGCTTCGCCTTTGACAAGACCTCGGAGATTGACTTTTCGGTCGGCGAGGCCTGGCAATCCGGATTTTCGCCACGCATCTACTCGCGAGCCATTTACTTGCGGCGTATCTGACGCAGGCGCTTTGCGTACCAGAGGGCGTCTCTGATCGCGTAGTACATCGGCTTCGGCTGCATCGATGAATCGAACGGCAGCCCCCGGTTGAGGCCCGGGCCGCTGCCGTTGGCCCAGGCGCCCGGAAATCGTGCGTAATCCTGCGGCGTAACCGAGAGCCACGAGTGCCGGTCGCTCAATCCCCACGTCGTCACTCCCAGAACATTAGACTGGTTTAGGACGATATCGAGATAGCGTCGGGTTTCGTCGGCGACCATCCGGTCGCGGTCTGCTTCCGACGCGACGTAGTCGGCTTCTTTGACGTCGAGCTCGGTGACGGTAATCGAGAGACCCATATCCGCAACTTCTCTGAGGAATGGCACGAGCGCCGTCTGTGAAACGCGTCCTTTACTCAAATCGAGGTGCGACTGCAAGCCGAGTCCGTCGAGCGGCGTCTTCGTCTGTTTTAAGCGCTCGAGAAGCTTCAGCAAAAGGTAACGCCGGTCGCGCTCTTCGACGTTGTCGTACTCAAGGCCATACTCGTTGACGAGCAACTGTCCCTTGGGAGCGAAGATTCGAGCCTGCTGCAGGGCGCGGCTTATGTAGTCGGGGCCGAACGCCTGCAGGAAGACGTTCTCGCGCAGACCGTCCATGCGGTGTCCGACGTCGATCACTTCGTTGACGACCTCCCAAGTGTTGATGACGTCGCCGTATCGGGGTATGACGGAGGCAAAGTACCGCGCGATGAGATTCCAATCGGGACGCTCGCGAAGCATTTCGTCGGCCCACTGCGGCACGCTGAGATGCCACAGCAACATGTGCCCGCGCAGGCTCTTCCCGTTGGCGATCGCAAAAGCCGCAAGCTCATCCATCTTGCCGAAGGAAAGCTCGCCGTAAGCGGGCTCGACCGAGCTCCAGTTCATTTCGTATTCGGGGACGAGCTGCCGGCATTCGCGCAGCACGGCGTCGCGCAGATCTTGCTGGGTGCTGAGCTGCTCGATTTTGACCGCCGATCCAAAGAAGCGCCCGCCATGCGCCGCAGCGGCTTCCAGGGTCGCAGCCGAAGCGCCCCCCGCGGTCGCGCCCAAGGCCACACCCGCGGCTAGCATCCTCGCAATTGCATCGCGACGGGTCAATGCCCCTCGCGCAGAGTCATCAATAGAAATGTCTGAGCCCTGACCTCCGTCACGTCCCATCGCTGCTATCACGGCATTTTCGACCGCTCCGTAGAGCTCCTAGGAGCGACCCTGGAGGAAAAGCACGGGGTGCGTTCTATCTATGGGGGTCGCCGGGCAAGTGGCGGAACTGGCAGACGCGCTGGATTTAGGATCCAGTGGGGCGACCCGTCAGAGTTCGAGTCTCTGCTTGCCCACACAAGCCGTCCTAGCCCGAAATGAGTTTAGCCCAGCGAATCGTTTCTTTTGAGATTTCAAGCGAAGCCAGGGAGGCCTAATTAAAACTAGCGAGCTGGTTTCGGGGGGAGGCTCTTGGTTCGCACGGCGTCTGAATGCGCCCGAAACTTAAGGATCGATTTTGACTAAGCGAGATATGAAGATTCGTGCAGTCGAGGAGGCTCTGACCGACGAGCGAAGCCACGGATGGCGTAAGCGAGGAGGCAGTGCAGCAGGAGCGGAGCCTGGACGGCGCAGTGACGAGCGGCTCCGAGACGCACGAATCTTGATATCGAGCGACACCTGCGGAAGTAGCTCAGTGGTAGAGCATCGCCTTGCCAAGGCGAGGGTCGCGAGTTCGAATCTCGTCTTCCGCTAATTTTTTATGACGGCATCTACATTGACGCATCTTGGCCCGACGGTCGTGGCGCTGGAGTTCTCGGTCGGCGAATCGGAGCTCGCCGCCGCGGAGGAACGCGCCTTTCGCAGGCTCGTGAAGAACGTACGCCTGCCGGGCTTCCGGAGGGGCAAAGTTCCACGCAGAATCTTCGAGCAAACCTACGGGAGCGAAGCGGTTACAAACGAGGCCGTCGATGCGGTCGTGCCGGAGGTCTACGCAAAGGCGGTTCGTGAGCACGCCCTCGAGCCAGTCGAACGGCCGAAGTTTGAAGTCGTCGAGGAGACTGACGGACGGCCAACCCGTCTCAAGGCCACCGTTGAGGTTCGGCCATCAATCGCCTTGGGCACCTACAAGGGCGTTACCGTGTCGCGGCCGCCGCACACGGTAACCGATGCCGACGTGGACAAGAGCCTCGAGGCGCTCGCCAAGGAACGGGCGACCCTCGTGCCGGTCGAGCGGCCGGCGAAGCTCGGTGACGTCGTGACCCTGGATTACGAGGGTTTCGTTGACGACAAACCGTTCGAAGGCGGGCGCGGAGAGGGCGAAATCGTGGAACTCGCTGAGGGGCGATTCGTCCCCGGCTTTGCGACCGGCATCGTGGGGATGCTTCCGAGCCAGACTAGGCAAATTGAAGCCCGGTTTCCCGATCAGTACCCTGCGGCTGAACTTGCCGGCAAGGAAGCGCGTTTCACGGTCACGCTGCGGGAGCTCAAGGAGCTCGAGCTGCCACCTATCGACGACGACTTCGCGCGAGCCGTTTCGCAAGACCAGTCGGTTGCGGAACTACGCGAGGACGTCAAGCGGCGGCTCGAGGCCGTCGCAGCGGGTCGCGGGCGCCGTAACGTCGGTAACGCAATAGTGGGGAAGCTACTGGCGTCGCACGATTTTCCGTTGCCCGTTTCGATGGTCGAGAACGAACTGAATCATCTGATCGAAGACCTTGCCGGGGCGGCGCCCGACGGCGCAAGCAACGAGACCGAGCTGCGTGCCGCGCATCGTTCCGAGGCGGAGTCGCGCGTGAAAGCTGCGCTGCTGATCGAAGCGATCGCCAAGGCCGAAAATATCACGGCTACACCTGCCGACGTCTCTGCGGAAGTCGAAGCGCTTGCACGGCGATACGGCCAACCCGCCGCTCGAATACGCAAAGCGCTGGGCAATAACGTCCTCTCGCTCGTCGACGGGATCGTACGAAACAAGACCCTCGACGTCCTCATTGACAATGCGATCGTCACCGTGGACGAAGAAACCCCCGGCACGGCGTCGTAGTTAGGACGGAGCATGGGACATTTAGTACCGATGGTCGTCGAGCAGACCGCGCGTGGGGAACGCGCCTACGATATCTATTCGCGCCTGCTCAAGGATAGGATCGTCTTTGTCGGCGGTGCGATCGACGATCACCTCGCAAACCTCGTGATCGCGCAGCTGCTCTTTCTCGAGAAGGAAGACCCCGAGAAGGACATTGACATGTACCTCAACAGTCCCGGCGGCAGCGTGACCGCGGGCTTGGCTATGTACGATGCCATGCGCTTTATCAAACCCGACGTCGCAACGATCTGCATGGGCTTCGCCGCCTCGATGGGATCCATTCTCTTAACGGGCGGGGCCCCGGGGAAGCGCATGGCCCTTCCCAACGCCAAAATCGTGATCCACCAACCCTGGGTCTCGCAGATCGGGGGGCAGGCCACCGACGTCGAAATCGCTGCCCGCGACCTGATCGCGACCCGGCAGACGGTCGCACGGATCTACCAAGAAACGACCAAAAGGCCGCTCGAACAGATCCTGAGGGATATCGAGCGGGACTATTATATGACCGCGGCGGAGGCAAAGGATTACGGGATAATCGACCAGATCATCGAAAACCGTGAAGGGTTGCCGTTACCGGCTTAAGAGTGGAGGGATACCCCGCGCGCGATGTTTCGCTTCGGAGACGATAAGGGCCAGCTCAAGTGCAGCTTCTGCGGAAAATCGCAGGAGCAAGTGCGCAAGCTGATCGCGGGACCCGGCGTTTATATTTGCGATGAGTGCATCGAGCTCTGCAACGAGATCATCGAAGAGGAGCTCTATAAGAACGTCGACGAGAACCTCCGGCTTCGAAACATCCCGAAGCCTAAAGAGATCAACCACATTCTCAACCAGTACGTGATCGGACAAGAACGCGCGAAGAAATCGTTGGCGGTCGCGGTCTACAATCATTACAAGCGAATCAACGCCGGTGGCACCGCCGACGACGTCGAGCTGCAAAAGTCGAACATCCTTCTGGTCGGTCCGACCGGTTCGGGCAAAACCTATCTGGCGCAGACGCTGGCCAAGATCCTCGACGTTCCGCTGGCGATGGCCGATGCCACTTCACTTACCGAAGCCGGGTACGTTGGCGAAGATGTCGAGAACATTTTGCTCAAGCTGATACAGGCGGCCGATTACGACGTCAAACGCGCCGAGAAGGGCATCGTCTACATTGACGAGATCGACAAGATCGCGCGCAAGAGCGAGAACCCGTCGATCACCCGCGACGTTTCGGGCGAAGGCGTACAGCAGGCGCTGCTTAAGATTTTAGAAGGGACGACTGCCAACGTTCCGCCGCAGGGCGGCCGCAAACACCCGCATCAAGAGTTCATTCAGATCGATACCACCAACGTGCTCTTCATCTGCGGCGGCGCCTTCGACGGTCTGGAGCGCATCATCGAATCGCGAGTGGCGGCGAATAACATGGGCTTCCGCGCGCAGCCGGAGGGCAAACGCGAGGTGCGCGTTGGCAAACTGCTCCAGCAGTTGATGCCCGAAGATCTTCTGCGGTTCGGTCTGATTCCCGAATTCATCGGTCGTCTACCGATCGTGGTGACGCTCGACGCGCTCGACGAGCTCGCGCTTCGCCGAATCCTCACGGAGCCGCGCAACGCGCTGGTTCGACAGTTCCAGAAGATTCTCAACATGGACGGGGTCGATTTGCAGTTCACCAAAGAGGCGCTGGTAGCGATCGCGATCAAGGCGCAGAGCCGCAAGACTGGTGCGCGCGGATTGCGCTCGATCCTCGAAGAAACGATGCTCGAGGTCATGTACGACCTGCCCTCGCTGCAAGGCGTCAAAAAGTGCGTCGTCAACAAGGACGTTATCGAAAAGAAAGAATCGCCGACGCTCGTCTACCACGAACAAAAGAAAGACATGCCAGCTTAGGGGCCATATTTGGCCCAACTCGTTGTCACCAAGAGCCTCGATTACCGTTGTAAACTTCGGCTCTTGGCTCCTAGATTTGGATCCAAATCTGGCCCCTAAGCTCCGCTTGCTCGGGCGCTAAAAGGCTGCACCCCCGGCCATGATGAACGCTGGCCAACCGATGGATCTCCCGAAACGCTACGATCCGCACGCGGTCGAGCCGCGCCTGTATGCCCGTTGGGAAGCCAACGGGTACTTTCACGAGGAGCCTGATCCCGCGCGCCCGCCTTTCATCATTTGCATGCCGCCGCCGAACGTCACGGCGCGAGCCCATTTGGGACATGCGTCCACCTACGCGCCGATGGACGTGCTGACGCGTTATCATCGGATGCTCGGTGAGAATGCGGATTGGCTCCCAGGCACCGACCATGCAGCTATTGCGACCGAAGCCGTACTCACCAGGGAGCTCGGACGAGAAGGATTGCGCCGCGAGGACCTGGGGCGCGAGCGATTCGTTGCGCGGGCGTGGGAGTGGTCGCGGACGTACGGCGGCGAGATCGAGGCGCAATTTCGGCGGCTCGGATTCGGCCCCGACTGGCAACGCTCGCGGTTTACGATGGACGAGGGTCTTTCGGCCGCGGTTCGGCGCATTTTCGTCGAGCTCTACCGGCAGGGGTTGATCTATCGCGGCACGCGTTTGATCAACTGGGATCCGACTGCGCAGTCGACGGTCTCCGACGCGGAGCTCGAGTACGTCGAACGTGAAGGGACGCTCTGGCGCATTCGCTATCCTTTTTCGAAGGACGATTGCACGACCGGTATCGAGGTCGCGACCACGAGACCGGAAACGATGCTCGGCGACGTCGCGATCGCGGTTCACCCCAACGATTCGCGGTACGCTCATCTGGTCGGGCGTACCGTCTGGCTGCCGCCGCTTCTCGAACGTGTGATTCCGATCGTTGCCGACGAGACCGTCGATCCCGAGTTTGGGACCGGAGCGGTAAAGGTGACGCCCGCGCACGATCCCGTCGACTACGAGATCGGCCTACGGCACTCGTTGGCGATGCTGTCGGTAATCGGACACGACGCGCGCATCCGCGACGCCGACGTCGAGGTCGGCGGCTATGCAGGACTGGACCGCTTCGAAGCGCGCGAGCGCATCGTCGACGATCTGCGGCGGGGCGGATCGCTCGTTGCGGCCTCACCGCATCGTCACTCGGTCGCGACCAGCGAACGCAGCGGTGACGTCGTCGAGCCGCTCCTATCGCTGCAGTGGTTCCTAAAGATGTCCTCGCTCGCCGCGCCGGCTTTGGAAGCCTATCGCAGCGGGCGGTTACGCTTCGTACCGGAACGCTACGGTCGCACGTACGAACACTGGTTGGAGAACATCCGAGATTGGAACATCTCGCGGCAGATTTGGTGGGGCCACCAGCTTCCCGTCTGGTACGCGCCTGACGGGCGGGAGATCGTTGCCGAGAGCGAGGCCGAGGCACTCGACATTGCGCAACGCACGCACGGCACGCGCGATCTGACGCGCGATCCGGACACGCTCGATACCTGGTTCTCGAGCGGAATCTGGCCCTTCTCGATTCTCGGATGGCCGACGCAGAATGCCGAACTGCGTTGCTGGTATCCGTCGCAGGTCCTGATCACCGCCGGCGAGATCATCTTCCTGTGGGTAGCTCGAATGGTGATGCTCGGCATCCACGTCATGGGCGAGATCCCGTTCCGCGACGTCTTTATCACTCCGCTGGTGTTCGACGCGATCGGCCGTAAGATGTCGAAATCGCTCGGCAACGTCGTTGACCCGATGGATCTCGTCGAGAAGTACGGCGCCGATGCGTTTCGCATCTCGGTACTGCGGCAGATGCGCGTGGAGAGCCAAGAGATGCGCTACAACGAGTCCCGTTGCGAAGAGGCTCGGAACTTCAACAACAAGATCTGGAATGCGACCCGCTACATCCTCGGTCTCCCTGAAGGTCTGCCGCCAGCGATGACGCTCCCCTCGGAGGGTTCGCTGACGCTCGCGGATCGCTGGATTCTAACCCGGCTGCGCGAGACGATCGAGCGAATGGGCGACTTGCTGCGCGAGTATGACTTCGGCAATGCCGCTGAAACGATTTGGCGCTTCGTATGGTATGAGTTCTGCGATTGGTACCTCGAAGCAACGAAGGCCGCGAGCAACCGGCCGACCCGAGCGGCGGTGCTCTCTTATGTTTGGAATGCGGCGATGCGCCTGCTCCACCCGATCGCGCCGTTCATCAGCGAAGAGGTGTGGCTCGCCCTGCCCCACGACGGCCAGACCATCGTTACGGCGAACTGGCCCGATCTGCTCGAGGTCCCGGCCTTTCCAGAGGATGCGCGAGGCTTTCAAGGCTTGCAACGCGCCGTCGAACGCATTCGCAACGCGCGCGCCGAGATCGGTCTGCATCCACGGGATCGAGTCATCCTCGACGTTCCCGAGAACGTGCCCGAGGAGATGTCGGAGCTTCTCGCGTTGCTCGCCACGGTCGAGATCGAGCGTGGCGTGCGGGCTGGGAACACCACCGAAGAAGCGCTCGCCGCGACCGCGGTTCGTGCTCCGCGCGAGCTGCTTGCGCTGCGCTATCGCAAGGAGGCCGAGCACCTGCGCTCTGAAATCGACCGTGGTGAGAGGAAACTCGAGAACGAGTCCTTCGTCGCTAGAGCCGCGCCGAGCGTCGTCGCAAAGGAGCGGGAGAAGCTCGAGGGCTATCGTGGCGAGCTTGCGCGGGTGGAGGCGGCCTTGGTTGAACTGAAGGAGCCGGCATGACGACGGGCACCACGCGCGTTCTCGCGCGCAGCGCAGAAATCGAACGCATCATCGCACGTCTCGCTCATCAGATTCTCGAACCAAACGAGGCCGAGCAAGGGCTCGTGCTTCTGGGAGTACGCCGCGGCGGTGAAGCGCTCGCGATGCGGCTCGCGGCCGCGATTGCAACGATCAGCGGACGGGCACCGGCGCTGGGCTTTCTGAACATCAACCTTTACCGCGACGACCGAGTATCTCACGAGCTTCCCGAGTCGCAGATTCCGCTCGACCTTTCGGGGCGCGTCGTCGTCATCGTTGACGACGTGCTCTATACCGGCCGGACGATTCGCTCGGCGCTCGACGCAGTCACTGACCTGGGACGCCCAGCGGCCATCCGGCTCTGCGTCCTGGTCGATCGAGGCTTGCGCGAACTGCCGATCCATCCCGATTACGTCGGACGCTTCACGCCTTCCACGCCGGACGAACGAGTCAAGGTGACACTCGCGCCTAAGCTTGCGCCGTCGGACGAGATCACGATCGCTGAGAAGTGAAGGTTCCCTAAGTGCGCATTCGCCGTAGCCTCATAGATCTTGACGATTTAACCGCCGAGGAGCTTGAGACGATCTTCGAACGCACCGCGCAGTTCGAGCTAACGCCTCCCGGCCCGTTGCTTGCGGGCAAAGCATGCGTGAACATGTTCTTCGAGGAGAGCACCCGCACGTTTACGTCGTTCAACCTCGCCGAGTTGCGACTCGGCGCCGATGTCGTCAATCTCGCGCCGAAGAGTCTCAGCCTCGCCTCCAAAGGCGAGACGCTTGAAGATACGGCGCTCACCCTCGGGGCCCTCGGGATCAGCGTCGTGGTGGTGCGCCATCACGAAGCCGGCTTTCCACAACGGGTGGCCTTGGCATTCGACGGGCACGTCATCAACGCGGGCGACGGCGTGCACGCGCATCCGACGCAGGCGCTGCTCGATATCTACACGATAATCGAGGAGTTCGGAGAGCTGAGCGAGCGCACGATCGCGATCGTCGGCGACGTCCTTCACAGCCGCGTTGCACACTCGACGATACGCGGCCTATCGCGTCTCGGCGCCTCGGTCGTCTTGGTCGGGCCGGAATCGTTCCTGCCCAGCAGCTACGCCGGAAACCGGATTACGGTCGAACGAGATTTCGACGCGGCATTGCCGGACGTCGACGCAGTTGTTTTGCTGCGTATCCAGCGCGAACGCTTCGTCGAGACCCCGATCTCAGATCGCGAGTACGTCGAGCGCTACCGGCTCGACCATCGCCGCTTGGCGCGTCTTCGCAAAGATGCAATCGTCATGCACCCCGGCCCCTATAACCGCGGGGTGGAGCTCGACGATTCGGTGCTGGAGTTTGCCGGATGGCGATACGCACGTCAAGTTCTGCACGGTGTTGCCGTCCGGATGGCCGTTTTAGATCAGCTCGTCAACGCACGATGAGATCGATCCTGATCAAGGGGGGGCGGATCGTCAACCCGGCGAGCGCGCTCGATTCGCTGCGCGATCTACGCTTACGTAACGGGCGGGTCGCCGAAATCGGCGAGCATCTCGAACGTAGCGAGGAAGACGAGCTGCTCGATGCGAGCGGCGCCATCGTTGCGCCGGGATTCGTTGACATCCACGTACACTTACGTGAGCCCGGGTTTCCGGAGAAAGAAACGATTGAAACCGGGACGGAGGCCGCGGTCCGCGGCGGATTTACCGCAGTGGCCTGCATGCCGAATACGAGTCCCGCGCTCGACGATCCCGCGGTGGTCGTGGCGTTGATGGAGCAGATCGAGCGCCGCGCCCGCTGCCGCGTCTATCCGATCGGGGCAATTACGCTTGGTCGCATAGGCGCCGAGCCGGCCGACTTTGCGGCGCTTGCGAAGGCGGGCGCCGTCGCCTTCTCCGACGATGGTGATACGGTCGCCGACGAGCGGGTGATACGCTATGCGGCGCTGCAAGCGCGCGGTGTGCCGGCACCCTTTATCGAGCACTGCGAGCCGGAAGAGCCGATCGTCGCGCGAGACCTGCAAATCGCGCACGAGACAAAGAGAGCCTGGCATCTCGCGCATCTCTCAACCGCCGGCGCGCTCGACGAGCTTCGCGCCGCTAGAGCCCGCGGCGCTCGCGTTACCTGCGAGGTCACGCCGCATCACTTGACCTTCACCAGCACGCTGGTTACGGAGCTTGGACCGGCCGCGTCCGTTCATCCACCGCTGCGCACCGACGCCGACATGCGAGCCCTTCGCCACGGCGTGCGCGATGGCACGATCGATGCCTTTGCCAGCGATCACGCGCCCCATACCGAGGAGGAGAAGATCGGCAAATCGCAACGCGCCGCACCGGGGTTCTCGGGCTTGGAGATTGCGGTCGGCGCGTACGCCGCGGCACTTCCCGATTTGCCGCTGTTGCGCTTCGTCGAGCTGCTTTCAACGAACCCGGCGCGGATCGTCGGCGTCTGCGGCGGCAACTTGGCGATTGGAGAAGCGGCTGACGTGACGATCTTCGCGGACCAAGCGTGGACGGTCGATCCCGCCTCGTTCGCATCGAAGGGAAAATGCACGCCCTTTGCGGGACGCCGGCTTCCGCGCCGAGTGCTGGCGACGATTGTCGGCGGTATCGTGCGCTATCGGGCGCCGGAGCGTGCGGCGTGAGGAGCGATGCATCTCGCGCGGCCCTCTTTCTCGCTGACGGAAGCCGCTTCGACGGCCACGGGCTCGGCGTCGAGGGGATAGCACTCGGGGAAGCGGTCTTCTATACAGGCATGACCGGTTATGAAGAGGCGCTCACCGACCCGTCTTATGCTGGACAGATTCTGACGTTCACTTATCCGATGATCGGTAACTATGGCATCTCCGGAAGTGCCGCGCAGTACCGGCGAGCTTGCGTCGCCGGAACGGTCATCAAGCAGATCGCTTATCATCCGTCACATCACCTGGCCAAGAGCGATTTGCCTGCATGGCTCGACGGACAGGGCATTCCGGCACTGATCGGCGCCGATACCCGCGCAATCACTATTTCGCTGCGCGAGCACGGGACACTTTGGGCTGCGCTTGCGATCGGCGATCCCGCTCTGCGCGATGCGGAACGACGACTGAGCGAGTTCGTGCGCGGCGCGAACACCAAGGCGCTCGTTCCGAGCGTCGCCACGCGTGAATCGTTTACGATCGGGACCCACCGGGGGCGGCGCGTCGCGCTCATCGACTGCGGTGTGAAGCGCGCGATCATCGAGCAGCTCGAGGCGCTTGGCGCGCGAGTCGCAGTCGTGCCGTACGACGCGACCGAGGCCGAGCTGCTTGCATCCGATCCGCAGGCCATCGTAATTTCGCCGGGACCTGGAGACCCGACCGACTTAGCCGAGACGATCGAGCTGCTTCGCAAGCTCGTCGGGCGTAAACCGCTCTACGGCATCTGTCTTGGCCACCAACTGCTCGCGCTAGCCTGCGGCGGACGTACGTATAAGCTCCCATACGGTCATCGCGGCGGCAACCAACCGGTGAAGGATCTGGTAGTGGGCGACGTCCTCATAACCGCGCACAATCACGGCTACGCTGTTGATGCCGCGTCGCTGCCCGCCCAGCTCGAAGCGACCATGACGAATCTCAACGACGGGACCAATGAAGGATTTCGTCATCGCACGCTCCCGATTGCGGGCGTGCAATTTCACCCCGAAGCCTCCCCCGGCCCGTTCGATGCCCGCCGGATCTTCGCGCAATGGCTAGACGAGCTCCCGCCGGAGTAGCGGCGGCGATCTGTCTCGTCGCAGCGACGTTCGCGGTGGCCGGCGCGCAATCGCTGCAGCGGCTAGCGGTGGAATCGTTCGTTCTCAGTTCGGATACGGCTTCACCGAGAGTCGGCACCCCTTTTCATTTGACGGTAACGCTGCGCGTACGCGAGCGCGTAGCTCGCATTGATAATCTCAATCTTCCGATTCTCGCGCAGCTCGAGCTGCTCGGCGACGAACGCGAGACGGCGAGCGGTCCGCGCGGCACGCTCTATCGCGAGAGCATCACCGTCGTTGCACACGAAGGCGGCGCGCTCGCAATCGCGCCGGCGACGTTGCAAGCCATTGACGCGCGCGACGGCAAACCCAAGCAATGGTTTACAAACGAGCTTCGTCTGCGCGTCATCGGTGCTCCCGGGCAGCCGCTTGGCGGTGGCCCTGGCGCGCTGCTCGCCGCAACGCTGGCGGCACTGCGACTCTTTCTGTGGGTCAGCGTATTGGTGCTAGGTTTGGGCTGCGCGGCTGCCGTAGTAGTGCTGCTCTTCCGCCGCCGGCCGGTCGCAAGACCGGTGCCTGTACCGCCGCCGGCGCCGGTGCAGCGCACGCGGTCACGCCGCGAAGAGGCCGAGGCTGCACTCGTCGCCCTGCGCGCGCAGCAATCGCGCTCGACTGCCGTCGCGGTGCGCGCAGCCATTTGGCGCATGGCGGGTGCTTCGGACGGCGAAACGCTCAACGACGTGCTGCGACGAGCGGATCCCCACGATACGACGATGCGCGATCTCCTGACGGCGTTGGAGCGCAGCGCGTTCACGTATGACGGCGATCTGCACGCGGCGATTGACGACACCTGCCGCGTGCTCGAACGCTACATCGGATCGGCGCCATGATCGTCCCGCGCGGCCTGACCGATCTACGCGACGCGCTTGGGCGAACGATCGTCGGACAGGAGAGCGTCGTCGAGGGGCTGTTGTTAGCCTTGCTCTGCAACGGACACGTCCTCCTCGAGGGACCGCCGGGCTTGGCAAAGACGCTGGCCTGCCGTTCTTTGGCAGCCGCGCTCGACGGTGAGTTCAAGCGGATTCAGTTCACGCCCGACCTGTTGCCCAGCGATATCGTGGGTACTCGGATCTTCGATCAGCGCGAGAGCGCCTTTGCCACGGTTTTGGGGCCAATCTTCGCTAACGTCGTGCTCGCAGACGAGATCAATCGCGCCCCGGCTAAGGTGCAGTCCGCCCTGCTGGAGGCAATGCAAGAGCGTCAAGTGACGATCGGTCCGCAATCGCACGGCCTGCCGGATCCGTTCGTCGTCATGGCGACGATGAATCCGCTCGATTCCGAAGGAACGTATGCACTCCCGATCGCCCAAATGGACCGCTTTCTCATGAAGGTCAACGTCGGTTATCCTTCGCGTGAGGAGGAGCTGCGAATCCTCGATCGTTTTGCGGTTGCCGACACGCAACCGGTGCGCGCCGTCGCGACGCTCCAAGACGTTCGCACCTGGCGCGCACAGGCGCACGACGTACATGTCGACGAGAAGCTGAAGCGCTACATCGTCGAGCTGGTTGCGACGAGCCGTCAAGCGGGGAACGTCATGGTGCGTTCGAACTCCGGCGCCGCGTTGCCCGCGGCCGAGCTGATTGATTACGGCGCCAGCCCCCGCGCGACACTCGCGCTGACCTTCTTGGCGCGTGGCCGCGCGCTGTTGGCAGGGCGCGATTTCGCGCTCCCCGACGACGTCCGCGCGGTTGCGTCGCACGCGCTATGCCACCGTATCGGGTTCAACTATCGTCTCGCTACAGATGGCATCGCTGCGCAGCACGTGATCGACGCGCTGATTGCTGCGGTTCCGGCGCCATGACGCTTCGTGAGGCGTTGCTGCGTGCACGCCGGCGTCCCCGCCACTTCGGTGCCGGATCGCCAACCGTCTATCGAGGCGACGGCTACGAGTTCGTCGAGCTGCGAGCGTACGTTCCCGGTGACGACGTCCGGCGGATAGACTGGGCCGCGACCGCGCGCTCCGGTGACCTTCAGACGCGCGTCGTGCTCGAGGACGTCGCGCTTACACTAGCTGCAATCGTAGATGAGTCGCGCTCTATGGCGGTCGGCCGCCGCCGGCCGCTGCTCGCAGCTGCCCGCGAGGCGCTCGAAAGTTGGTTCGGTGCGGCAGTCGGAGAAGACCGCTGCATTCGCGTTGACGCTGGGGGCGTGACGCCGCCGGCGCTCCAGCGCTACGCGCATCGAGCCGCGGCGATCGGCGTTCGCAGTGCAGGGTTCGATCTACCGCGTGCACTGCGGACCGCGCGGGCTGCGCTTCCCCGCGGTACGGCGCTGCTGGCGATCGGCGATTGGTACGATCTCGACGCGAAGCTCGACCGCGATCTTGCAGAGCTGGGCTCGCGATACGACTGCACGGCGCTGATCGCGCGCGATCCTTGGTACGAAGGTTTACCGCTTGGCGGGATCGTTCGCATGCGCGGTACCGAGGGCGGAAACGTCCGGGCGTATGTCGGAGCGCGAGAGCGGGCGGCGTTTCACGAGGCCGTGCGCGAGCGTGAGACGGAGCTCGCCAGTCGCTTTGAGTCGGCGAATTGGCGTAGTGGGGTTCTCCGCGAAGAGGATGGTGCGCATTCGCTAGCTGCCGCGTTCGGATTGCGACACCCGTGAGCGTCGATCACCCGGCACGCCTAGCGCTCGGCATCGTTCTCGTGGCAGCCTTTGCCTTGCTTTACGCGCGGCTCGAGCGGCGCGCAACCGCTCGCGATCTTGCCTATTCAAACATCAAATTTTTCGTCGCGGCGGCCAAGCCGCGACGGTGGATACCGCGCGCGCTCCAAGCACTCTGGATCCTCGCGCTTGCCGGCGTCGTGCTAGGCATCTCGGGCCCCCACTTGACCGTTCCGATCCCAGTGCGGGACGGTTCGGTCTTCATCTGCATCGATACGTCGGGATCGATGGCATCAACCGACGTCTTTCCCACCCGCGCGCAGGCGGCAAAGGCTGCGGCGCAAGCCTTCATTACCGAAAGCCCGGCCGGGACGAAGATCGGCATCATTTCGTTTGCCGGCGCGGCCGGCGTCGTCGCGCCGCTTAGCGCGGACCATCAGTCGGTTATCGCGGCGCTCGATGACGTTCCGCAGCCAGACGGCGCTACTGCGATCGGCGACGCGCTCAAACTCGCCGTGCAAATGCTTCCGCCGACCGGTCACCGCGTCGTCGTGTTGATAACCGACGGCGTCAACAACTCCGGTACGGACCCGATGGAGATCGCGCAGTACCTGGGCGCGCACCACGTTCCGGTTTACACTGTAGGCATCGGAACGCCCAACGGGGGAATCATTCCTGGGACAAACGAGGAGGCGACGATCGACGAAGAGGCGTTGCGTGGTTACGCGCAGGCGAGCGGGGGCGCGTACGCGCGAGCCGAGAACGCCACGCAGCTTCATGACGCGCTTGCGCGACTCGGGCGCGTTACCGCGCTCCAGCGCAAGCCGGTCGATGCATCGCTGGGCTTCGCGGCCGGCGGAGCGCTTGGAATGCTCGCTGCTTTTCTGGCCGGCTTTGGACTCGGCCGATACCCATGAGCGATCCGATCGAACTGCTCGCGCGTTGGATCGACGAGGCCGGCGGCCCGGATTCACTCGACGCGATTGCCATGTGCTTGGCAACGGCCGACGCGATGGCGCGCCCTTCCGCGCGCATCGTGCTTCTGCGCGGACTCGATCAACGCGGCCTGCGGTTCTTCACGTCATACCAGAGCCGCAAAGGAGTGGAACTCGGCGCGAACCCGCACGCAGCTGCGGTACTCTACTGGCCACGACTTCAGCGACAGGTCCGCATCGAAGGCGGCGTTACTCAGCTTGCGGAGGATGAATCCGACGAGTACTTCAACGCGCGCCCGCGCGGCCACCAAATTGCGGCCTGGGCATCGGAGCAGAGCGCGCCGCTCGACGCCTATGTCACGCTCGAAGAGCGCTTCGCGCACTTCGATGCGCGCTTCGGAGGGGAAGAGGTCCCGCGCCCTCACTCCTGGGGCGGCTACCTGCTCGAACCGTCGCGAATCGAGTTTTGGCAAGGGCGCCCGAACCGCATGCACGATCGCGTGGAGTACGCTCGAGTCGGCAGCATCTGGCAGTTTACGCGTCTCCAACCCTGAGCCCCAAAGGGGAGCTCTAGCCAAAGAACTAATCAAGTCGCTCCAGCATGCCCCGGCGCAGCGTGATGGTCATCGGATCTGGACCGATCGTAATCGGTCAGGCCGCGGAGTTCGATTACGCTGGAGTTCAAGCTTGCCGAGCGCTGCGCGAGGAAGGCCATCGCGTCGTCCTCGTGAATTCGAACCCCGCCACGATCATGACCGACCCAGAGGTTGCCGATGCGGTCTACCTCGAGCCGCTCACGGTCGAGTCGGTCGAAGAAATCATCGCGCGCGAACGCCCCGATGCACTTCTACCGACACTTGGGGGGCAGACCGGGCTCAATCTCGCGGTCGAACTCGAGGAGGCCGGCGTACTGCGCCGTTACGCCGTCGAGTCGCTCGGAACGCCGATCGAGACGATACGGCTTGCAGAAGACCGCGAACGCTTCAAGAACAAGATGCTCGAGATCGGCGAACCGGTGCCCGAGAGTGCGATCGTCACCGCCATCCACCAAGGCGTGGAATTCGCAAAGCAAATCGGCTATCCACTCGTCGTTCGCCCCGCGTACACCCTCGCCGGGACCGGCGGCGGAGTCGTCTACGACGAAGCGCAACTACGCGCAACTCTCGATGCCGGACTAAACGCGAGCCTGATTCATCAGGCTCTTTTAGAAACGTCGCTCCTCGGTTGGAAAGAGATCGAATACGAAGTGCTGCGCGACGGAGCAGGTAACTGCATCGTCGTCTGCAACATGGAAAACATCGATCCGGTCGGCGTGCACACCGGCGACTCGATCGTGGTCGCACCGTCGCAGACGCTTTCGGACCTGGAATACCAAATGCTGCGCAGCGCGAGCATCAACGTGATTCGCGCGCTCGACGTGCAGGGTGGCTGCAACATCCAGTTCGCACTCCATCCGGACCGCAGCGAATATGCCATCATCGAGGTCAATCCCCGCGTCTCGCGCAGTTCCGCGCTGGCTTCTAAAGCGACCGGTTACCCAATCGCGAAGATCGCGACGCGAATCGCGCTCGGGCAGCGGCTCGACGAAATCCCGAACCCCGTGACGGGCGTGACAAAGGCGGCCTACGAGCCGACGCTCGACTACGTGGTCGTGAAGATACCGCGCTGGCCATTCGACAAGTTTCCGATCGCCGACACGGCGCTCGGGACGCAAATGAAGTCGACCGGCGAGGCGATGGGCATCGGCCGAACCTTTCGCGCGGCATTGCTCAAGTCGGTGCGGGGACTCGATCTCAATCGCGAGACGCTAACCGGATGGCTCGTTGACTGGAGTGATGCGGAGCTGGAAGCGATAGTGGCGCGCCCAACGCACGAACGGCTCTTCGCGCTCTGCGAGCTTCTGCACCGGCACGGTATCGAAGATCGAACCAAGACCATCGAGCGCGTCCATTCACTCTCGGCCATCGATCGCTTCTGGCTCTACGAGCTTAGCGAGCTCGTTTCGCTCGAAGAGCGAATCCGCGCGGGGGCATCGGAAGCGGACCTTCACGACGCGCTCGAGTCGGGTTACTCGACGGCCGGTCTGGCGCGCCTCACGGATACGCCGGCGCGGCGTAACGGGCGGGCGCGCGTCGCGTCGTTCCGCATGGTTGACACGGCGGCAGCCGAGTTTCCGGCGAAATCGCCGTACTATTATTTGTCGAACGGCGAACTCGACGAGATGCGCAAGACGCCTCGAGATGCGGTCGTCGTCGTCGGCAGCGGTCCGATTCGAATCGGACAAGGAATTGAGTTCGACTACAGCTGCGTGCACGCCGCATGGGCACTGAAGGAGGCCGGCCGTTCTCCCGTTGTGATCAACAATAATCCCGAGACGGTTTCGACCGACTTCGACATCTCCGACGCGCTGATCTTCGAGCCGCCCGGCGCCGACGAGGTCGAGGCGACGTATCACGCAACGAAGGCGCTCGGCGTGATGCTGGCCTTTGGCGGACAGACCGCAATCAATCTTGCGGGGGAGCTGAGCCGGCGCGGCGTGCCGATCGTTGGCAGCGACCGCCGTTCGCTCGACATGGCCGAGAATCGCGAGCAGTTCGACGCGGCGCTTCACCGGCTAGGCGTCGCGCGGCCGGAAGGAAAGGCCGCCCGAAGCTTCCGCGAGGCTAGGGCGATCGCGCGCGAACTCGGTTTCCCGGTGCTGGTTCGGCCGTCGTTCGTTTTGGGCGGGCGCGCGATGGAAATCGTTTATAACGAAGCGCAGCTCGCCGCCTACGCCGAGTCGGCGCCCCCGATTCTTCCGGATGCGCCGCTGCTGGTAGACAAGTACCTGCGCGGCCTAGAGCTGGAAGTGGACGCCGCGTTCGACGGGGAGGATATCCTCATCCCGGGTATTTTCGAGCACGTCGAGCGTGCCGGCGTACACTCCGGCGATTCGATCGGCGTCTATCCCGTCCAATCCATCGAGCCGGCGATGGAGCTGCGAATCGCCGACGTCGCGCGCGCCGTCGCGGCGGAGCTGCGGATCCGCGGATTGATCAACATTCAATTCGTCCTGCACGGCGGGAAACTGTACATAATCGAAGCGAATCCGCGAGCGAGCCGCACCGTTCCGATCATTCAAAAGGCGACGGGCGTCAATCTCGTCGCCGCGGCGACACGCATCGGGCTCGGCGAGAAGTTGCGCGATATGGAATACGGCGTCGGGTCGATCGAGCACGTCCCGTACGTGGTCGTCAAGGTCCCGGTCTTTTCGTTCTCCAAAATGCGGGGTGTCGAGACGGTGCTCGGGCCTGAGATGAAGTCCACAGGCGAAGTGCTTGGAATCGACGAGACGTTCGGAGGCGCCCTTCGTAAGGGGTTCCTCGCGGCGGGCGTTCGGCTGCCCGGAACGGGCGGCCGCATTCTCGTCTCGATCGCCGATGAGGAGAAGATTGACTCGATACCGGTGTTGCGGAGGTACGCCGAACTCGGGCACACGCTGGTCGCCACGCCCGGCACGCGCGCGGTACTCGAGGAAGCCGGTATTGCGAGCGAGCCGATCAACAAGATCGCCGACGGATCGCCGCACGTTCTCGATCTGATCGGCTCGCGTGCAGTCGATTTGGTCATCAACGATGCGAAGGGCGCGCGCGAAATCTCCGACGACTACAAGATTCGACGAGCCGCGGTCGAAGCGAGCATTGCGTGTTTGACGAGTCTCGATACCGCGAGGGCGCTGGCGGAGGCGCTCACGAGCCGGGCCGGACCGCCGCGCAGCCTGCAAGAGTACCGCAGCGCTCGAGCGACGATCGCGTCGTAGTACCGGGCGAGGCGCGGGTATTCGTCGTCGGCGCAAACGCGAGCACGCTCGCCGTCGTCTGTTCGCTTCGCCCCGAGGAAGGGCGGATCACCGCGCACCTGATACCCCTTGCAGCGACACCCTTAGGACTCGCCCTGGGCGCGGGCCGGCAGGAAGTCGCCGTTCCGCTCGACGGTCTCTTCGATTGGATCGATCGGACCTTTCCGGCAGATGACGAGTATGCGTTCGTTGCATCGGTCCGGGATCTTGAGCTTTTGATTCGGACCGGCTGGCACTCCCCGTACCCCCAGGCCCTCGACGAGCGCAGCGTTCTCAACATCGAAGATATTCCCGACGAAATGGCCAATGCGCTCGCGCGACCTTCTGTTGCGCTCGAGCAGTGCGCCGTCTGCCGGCGGCTCTGCATACGCGACGATTTCGTTTGGAAAGAGAAGCAGCTCTGCGCCTGGGACTATCACGCACAGGTCTTCGGTAAGCGGGGTCCTTGGCGGGAGGGAGCTTACGAGCAGCGTCACTTTGAAACGCTGCCGAGCTGCGCCTACGTCGCTCCGAGCTTACTGACGGAGTTGGGCGTTGACGTCGTGTTGACGGTCGGGGAGGTTAGCGAATCGACCGTTCATGCAATCGTTAACCAAGTACTCGAGCTCGACCCCGCGCGCTCGCACATGGCCGTGAAGACGCGGAGCGGCGGCGTCCTGCTGCGCGAAACGCCAAACCCGAGTGCGCCAAAAGAGTGACAAACCGGGCAATTCGCGATCTCTTGGCGTTCTTTGTCTTACTCTTCATCGCGCTGGCAGTGAGACAGACATACGTGCAGCTCGTCGCGGCACCCACGATCTCGGCGCGCGTTACAAACCCGCGCCATGCGATGCTCAACGTCGGTCGTGGACGCATTCTCGCGACCGACGGCACCGTGCTTGCGCAAACGGTCGGCACGCGGCGCGTCTATCCGCTCGGCGCCGCGCTCGCCGCGCCGATCGGTTATGCTTCGGTACGGTACGGAACGAGCGGGATTGAAGGAAGTTTCGACCGGGCCCTCAGTGCACCCGACCTTAGCGGCGACCCGCTGGCGCAGCTGGCGGCACTCGTTGCCACGCTGCGAGGCAGCGCGGTTGCCAATCAAGGGGCGGACATCGTCACGACGATCGTGCCGAGCATCCAAACGAAACTCTTCGACCTGCTATCGCGCTACCCACGTGGCGCCGGCGTCGTGCTCGATCCGCGTACCGGCGCAGTACTGGCCCTCGCGAGCGTGCCGAGCTACGATCCCAACGACTTCGATGCGCAGTTCCCTTCGCTAAACGCCGATCCGGAGTCGCCTCTGCTCAACCGCGCGCTGGACGGTCTCTATCCGCCAGGATCCACGTTTAAGATCTTTACGGCTGCGGCTGCGCTCGACAGCAACACGGTAACACTGGATTCGCACTTCGACGATCCGGGATATTTGGTTATCGGCAACTATACGCTGCACGATAACGAGAGCGAGGCGACGGGATACGGCGACTTGACGACTGCGTTTGCGCTCTCGAGCAACGTTGATTTCGCGCAGATCGCGCTCAAGATGGGCACCCGCACGTTCTACGACTACCTCCAACGCTGGGGCATCGGCGGTTCGCCGGATTTTCAGCTTCCGGTGCAGCCTGACCGGGTACCGCCGGAGTCGAGTGTCGTGCCCGGCGAGCTCGCCCAAATGGGTTTCGGACAAGGAGCGCTCTTGATGACGCCGCTGCGAATGGCACTGCTTGGGGCGACGATCGCCAACGGCGGCAACGAGCCGCGCCCGTATGTCGTACGCGAGGTTCTTCGTGAGGGCGTGCCCCAGAGCACCTCGGAGAGCGCAACCCTCGCAAGCCCGGTATCGCCCGACACCGCCGCGAAGGTCACGTCGATGATGATGGCCGTCGTGCAGCACGGGACCGGTATCCCGGCACAGCTCGCGCACGTCAGCGTCGCCGGGAAGACGGGCACTGCAACGAATCCCCTCGGTCGCTCGCACGCGTGGTTCGTTGCCTTCGCACCGGCGGAGCAGCCGCGCGTCGCCCTCTCGATCGTCGTGGAAAACGTCGGCTACGGCGCGACCTACGCTGCGCCGATCGCTCGCGAGGTGATTCGGACGGCATTGGAAAGCGGAGGTCCCGAGTAGTTGGTCGAGGAGAGGGTCTTCAATAACCGCTATCGCCTCGACCGCAAGCTCGGCGAAGGCGGAATGGCTACGGTCTACTGCGGAACCGACACCTTGCTGCGCCGGCGCGTCGCCATCAAAGTCTTACGCGAACAGTACGCTGCGGACGACGAGTTCGTGCGACGTTTCTACCAAGAGGCGGAATCGGCAGCAAAGCTCTCCCATCCGAATATCGTCAATACGTATGACGTCGGCCGCCAAGACGACACCTATTTCATAGTGATGGAGCTGGTTGACGGCAATTCGCTCGGCGAGATTATCGCCGCCGACGGGCGCCTTCCCGAACCGGTCGCGATCGATTATGCCGCCCAAATTGCCAGCGGGCTCGCGTACGCCCATCGTCAGGGGTTGCTCCACCGCGATATCAAGCCCGCGAACGTGTTGGTCACCAAGGACGACGTTGTCAAGCTTTCGGATTTCGGCATCGCGCGGGCGGTCTCGCAGCAGACGATGGCACTGACGAAGCCTGGACTGGTAATGGGAAGCGTCTATTACATCTCTCCGGAGCAGGCACAAGAGCACGAAGTACACGAGACCGCCGACCTATACGCTCTCGGCGTCGTGCTCTACCAGATGCTGACTGGCAGGCTGCCCTATACCGGCGAGTCGCCGGTGACCGTCGCGCTCAAACATATCGGCGATCCCGTGCCAAAAATCAACATCCGCGAGACCGGCGTCAGCCCCGCGCTCGCGGCGATCGTCAACCGTCTGCTGCAGAAGAACCCCGAGCACCGGTTTGCCTCTGCAAGCGAGCTCGCGACGGCGTTGCGCGAAGCGCGCGAACGTCCGGCGATTCCCGGCTATCGCATCTCCGACGACGCGCCCACATCGGTTTCGTATGCCCTGCCTCCTCGCCGCTCGCCGATGCCCGACCGCCGCTCCCCGCCGCCAGACACAGCAGAACGCGAATCGCGACGCTCGCCCTGGACCGCTGCGGCGCTCGTTGCGGCGCTCGTTGCCGCGACCGCCGCCGGGTACATTCTCTTCGCCAGACCGTTCGCACCGCTCGCCGGGGGCGTCGTCGTCGGGGATTACACGGGCATGACCCTAGCCGACGCGCAGGAAGCGGTCGTGAATGCCGGGCTTCGAACGCGCTTTATAAAAAGCGCGAGTGAAACGGTTCCTCCCGACCACGTCATTCATCAGTCACCTACTGCGGGAACGAAGGTGGAGAAAAATCAGGTCGTCGAGCTGGTGGTGAGTAACGGAAAACCGTTGCGCGGCCTCAACGACGTTCGCGGCTTCAATGTGAACGACGCCCAGCGTTCGCTTCAGCAGGACGGTTTTGCCGTGACGATCGAGCGGCGCTTCGACAACACCGTTAAGGACAACGTCATCGATCAGCTGCCCAAACCTGGAGCGAAAGTCCCCGAAGGCAGCCGAGTCACGCTGGTCGTTTCAACCGGTCCGAAGCCGATTCTTATGCCGAACTTCGTCAGCATGACGGTAGCGGCAGCGCGTGCGCTCGCCGACGCGCGTGGCCTCACTCTCGACGCGTCGCAAAGCGTTCCCGGCGCTCCGCCTAACACGATCGCCTCGCAGAGCATTCCTTACGGTACGGTCGTAGATCGTAACGCGATCGTCCGCGTCGTCGTCAACAGCGGCCTGCCGAATGTGCCGCCGACGGCACAACCCAATGGGCCTGTCGTCGCGCTGCCGAGCGTCGTTAATGAAGACTACGCTTCCGCGCAGGAGACGTTAACGCAGGCCGGCTTTCAAGCTACCGTGAAATACGCGGTGCAGAGCACGAACAACGGCACGATCGTCGCGCAGGATCCGCCAGCCGGCCAAGCGCCACAGGGGTCGACCGTGACGGTTACACTCTCCGTTTCGGGAGCCGTTCCCGACACCGACGGCATGACTCGCCAAAGTGCGCTCACGACGCTCGAGTCGTATGGCTATTCCGTTGGGAAGTGGCAATACACGACGAGCGTCGGCGCCGGCGGCAAAGTGATAGGGACCGACCCGAGTGCGGGAACCACGCTCGCTCCAAGCTCGTCGGTAACCGTTATCGTCAACGGGACGCCGCAGCCCTGAGCAACGCTCCACTTCGCATCCTTGGAATCGACCCTGCCTTGCGCACTACCGGATACGGCGCTATCGAGCGCTGCAACGGCCGCGTGCAGCTCATCGAGGCGGGGATAGTTTCGCCGGCAACGGATGCCACGCTCGAGCAGCGTTTGCGCGAGCTGCATACGGGCATTTCGGAGGTGATCGCCCAGACCGCACCGAGCTTGGTCGTGATCGAAGAGCTCTATTCGAGCTATACGAACCCGCGAGCTGCGCTGATGATGGGACACGCTCGCGGCGTACTTTGCCTGGCAAGTGCGCAGGCCGGCGTCGCCGTTCATACGCTCGGGCACTCGCGCGTCAAGCGCGCCCTGGTCGGCTCGGGAAGCGCTCGCAAGGAACAGATCAACGCGATGGTGATGCGGCTGCTCGGTCTTCGGCGCGCCCCGAAACCACACGACGTCTCGGATGCGCTCGCGCTAGCGCTCGCCTTTTTGAACGTCGTCGATCGGGTACCGCTGCGTGTTCGCTAGAATTGCCGGCTCGCTCGTCGAGCGCCGGGGCGAGAGCGCCGTCATCGAAGCGGGCGGCTTAGGCTACGAGATCGTTTTACCGCCGTGTATTTCAGAGAAGGTTACCGCCACGGCCGGCGAGCCGGTAACGCTCGAAATCTACTCCGTGGTAAATATGGACGGCAACAGCGGACGCTTCACTTACTTTGGATTCACCAACGCGATCGAGCGAGAATTTTTCGAAGCGCTGATTACCGTGGCATCGATCGGCCCGCGTTCCGCGGCCCGCGCCTTCAGTGCGCCGATGTCGACCATCGCCGGAGCGATCGATCGCGGCGACTACGGCTTTTTGAAGACCCTGCCGGGAATCGGCCAGCAGAAGGCCCGCGACATCGTCGCGAAGCTGCAAGGAAAAGTAACGAAGTTTTTGCTGATCCGCGACGCGCCGCCGGCGACGCCGCAACCGATTCCGGATTTTGCGGATGAAGCGCTTGCGGTGCTGCTGCAACTTGGCTATAAGCGCGCCGAAGGCGAGGCGATGATCCGCAAGACGCTCGACGCCGATTCGACGATTCGCGATGCCGAACGGCTCCTCGCGGAGATTTATCGCCGAAAGGCGAAAGAATCGGCATGAGCGACTCGAGCGCACGTAGACGTCTGCTCGGCCCTGCGGACGTTTCGCTCGAACCAGCGGGGGCGCAAGAGCACGAACGCGTCGTGGATCCCGGCGACACGCTTGAAGACGAGGTCTACGGCGCAAGCCTGCGTCCGCGATCTTTCGACGAATACGTCGGCCAAGAGCGCGTCGTTGAAAACCTGCGAATCTCGATCGATGCGGCGAAGCTTCGCGGCGAGCCGCTCGAGCACGTCCTCTTTTACGGCCCGCCGGGGCTGGGCAAGACGACACTCGCCGGTCTCATCGCCCGCGAGCTCGGCGCAAACTTTCGTCCGACTAGTGGACCGACACTAGAAAAGCCGAAGGATCTCGTTGGGATCCTGACGTCGCTCGAGAAGGGCGACGTCTTCTTCGTTGACGAGATTCACCGCCTCAGCCGAGTCGTCGAAGAGTTTCTCTATCCGGCGATGGAGGATTTTCAGATCGACTTCGTCGTTGACCGCGGAGCATACGCGAAGACGTTAAAGCTCCCGCTGCAGCGTTTTACGCTGGTCGGCGCGACCACCCGTGCTGGAATGCTGACGGCGCCGCTACGCGAGCGCTTCGGCATCGTGCATCATCTCGATTACTACAACGTTGGCGAGCTCGAACGCATCGTTCGCCGCTCCGCAAACGTGTTGGCGGTTCCGATCGACGGTGATGCAGCGAAAACGATTGCGGCGCGAAGCCGGGGGACGCCGCGCGTGGCGAATCGGCTGTTGCGCCGGGTTCGGGACTTCGCCGAAGTTCGTAGCGACGGCCGCATTACCCAAGCGATCGCGGAGCAGGCATTGCAGCGCGAAGGCGTCGACGAACTCGGCCTCGATCGCCTCGACCGCGCGTTTCTGCGAACCATCGTCGAACAGTACCGCGGCGGACCGGCCGGAATCGCCGCGATTGCAGCGACGCTGACCGAAGATGCGGAGACTCTCGAGGACGTCGTCGAGCCTTATCTTCTGAAGGAAGGGTTCGTAACGCGCACCGCGAGCGGACGCCGCGCTACCGCCGCGGCGTACGAACATCTGGGCATCATGCGCCAAGCGCCGGCGCAAGAGCGCCTGCTTTAGGACTATCGTTGATGCGACGAACGAGCTTTTTAATGCTGGGACCGGCGGCCCTTCTAGTTGCACGGCGCGCACGAGCGCAGGACGACGTCGATCCGGCCAGCTCCGCCGCTCGGCAGGCTCTGCGTGTGCTGCTCGGTCAAGGCGACGCACGGCCGAGCGCGGGGCAGACGTTCACTTTCGACGGGAAGCTCTACCGCGGCACGTTCGAGCGCACCGCCGACGGCCAGATCGTTGACCTCGTCGACCTCGAAGGATACCTCTACAGCGTCGTTCCTCGAGAAATGCCATCGTCGTGGCCGGTCGCCGCGCTCGAAGCGCAGTCCATATGCGCCCGCACTTACGTTTTGCAGCGCAGCGACCCGCGCCGTGCGTACGATCTCGTGCCGTCCGAAGTCGATCAGCGTTACGACGGGCTCAGCGCCGAAACGCCGGCGGCAGTAGCCGCCGTTGATGCGACCGCCGGAAGCGTGCTCTCCTTCACCGGGGCGTTCGCGCAAATCGCCTACTCATCGTGCTGCGGCGGACATACCGAGTCGGCCTTCGATGCCTGGGGTACTTCTGCGCCGCCGTACCTCTCGGGAGTAACCTGCACATCGTGCTCGGACTCTCCAAACTATCGCTGGCAGCGGACCCTCGCTTTCGACGCGATCGGCTCGCGGCTTTCCGGTTCTCTCGCAACGCTTGGCAACCTCAACGATGTGCGCATCGCCGAGCGCGACGGCAGCGGCCGCGCGCGCACGATCGAGTTGCTGACCGATCGCGGCAGCACCGTCGTCTCCGGAAGTGCGTTTCGCCGTGCCGTCGGATCGCGCGCACTGCCGAGCCTCTTGCTCACGGACGTGCAGCGAGCACCCGACGGCTCAGGGATTCTCTTCGCCGGCGGCGGCCTCGGGCACGGCGTCGGCTTTTGCCAGTGGGGGGCGCGCGGGATGGCGCTGACGGGACGGCAGCCGTCGGAGATCCTCGCCTTTTACTTTCCGGGTACGGACATCCAGAATCTCGCGCAATACCGCTGATTTTGAGTACGAGCTTCCGCCCGAGCTGATCGCGCAAGAACCGGCGCCGATCCGCGACGAAAGCCGTTTGCTGGTGCTCGACGGCGACCGGCGACTGCATGAAACGTTTCGCGATCTGCCGGATTTGCTGCGCAGCGGCGACCTGCTCGTCCTCAACGAAACGCGCGTCATCGCGGCTCGGCTTTTTGGCGAACGGGTCGGCGGGAAAGATCGAAAATCGAACGTCGAGCTGCTCTTGCTGCATCCCGCCGGGTCGATCGAGTACGATCCGCTTGCCTGCAGCTGGATCGCGCTCGCCCGCCCGGCTCGCCGTCTGCGGCGCGGCGATCGAATAGAATTTGGCTCTTTCGGCGAAGCGCTCGTTTGCGCCGAGCTCGAGCAAGGCATGCGCGAATTGGAGTTTCATCTCGAGCTTCCGTTCGAGGAGTTTCTCGAGCGCGCCGGACGAACGCCGCTGCCGCCCTACATTCACAACGATTCCGCGCACGCGCAACGACGGTATCAAACGGTCTTTGCGCGCCGGCCCGGCAGCGTGGCGGCGCCCACCGCCTCGCTTCACTTTACCGACGAGCTGCTCGTCGAAATCGCACGTCGCGGCGTGGAGATCGTGCGGCTCTCACTCAACGTTGGGCTCGGAACCTTTCGGCCGGTCAGCGTCGGGTCGCTCGACGAACACCATATGCACGAGGAAGCCTACGCGATCGAACCCGCGGCCGCCAAAGCGGTCGGTCGCGCTCGCGACGAGCGGCGAAGAATCGTCGCGGCGGGAACGACCGTCGTACGTGCGTTGGAGGGTAACTACGAATCGTTCGGCGAGATTCGAGCCGGCGAGTTCCAGACGGACCTCTTCATTAGGCCGGGTTTCGAGTTCCGCGTCGTCGGCGCGATGATCACAAACTTCCATCTCCCGCGTTCGACGTTGCTGATGCTCGTAAGCGCGTTCGCCGGGCGAGAGCGAATCCTCCGAGCTTATCTCGAAGCGATCGAGCTTCGCTACCGGTTCTATTCGTTCGGCGATGCCATGTTTATCGCGCAGAGAGGTTCGCATGAAATACGTAACGTTTGAATCGCCGGGACCTCCCGCGGTTTTACGGGTGGCCGATGCGCAGCCCCCGCGGCCTGGTCCACACGAGGTGCTGATCGCCGTCGAGGCAGCGGGTGTTTCGCATGCCGACGTCATGCAGCGCGCCGGCAACTATCCGCCTCCGGCAGGCGCTTCGCAGATTCTAGGCCTCGAAGTTGCCGGCACGATCGCAGCGACCGGAGCGCGCGTTACGCGATGGAGCGAAGGAGCTCGCGTCTGCGCGCTGACCGACGGTGGCGGTTACGCTGAATACGTCGCCGTAGCTGCCGGACAAGTGCTGCCGATTCCGCCCGGGTGGAGCGCCGTCGAGGCGGCGACGCTGCCCGAAAATGCCTTTACCGTTTACGACAACCTCTTCACGCGCGCCCGCTTGCGATCCGGCGAGACCGTTTTAGTCCACGGCGGAACGAGCGGAATCGGCAGCACCGCAATCATGTTTGCGACGGCGCTCGGAGCGACCGCACTCGCGACCGCCGGGACGCCCGAGAAGTGCGCAGTGTGCGTACGGCTCGGAGCCGTTGCGGCGATCAACTACCGCACGACCGATTTCGCGGTGGAGGCGCGCCGCCTTACCGACGAACGCGGCGTCGACGTCGTGCTCGACATCGTCGGCGGCGATTACGTTGCGCGCGACCTCGATGCTATAGCGCTCGATGGAAGAATCGCGTGCCTGGCGATGCGCGGCGAACGAATCGTGCAACTCGACTTAGGAAAGCTTTTTGCGAAGCGCGGCGCGATCCTCGCTTCGCGCTTGCGTACGCGCACGACGGCCGAAAAGGCGGCCATCGCCCGCGAGCTCGAGCGGCACATCTGGCCGCTTTTACCGGAACGCACCAAGATCGTGCCGATCGTCGACGCCGTCTATCCGTTCGAGCGGGCCGCCGACGCGCACGTTCGATTGGAGTCGAGCGCGCACATCGGCAAGATCGTGCTCGTGCCGTAAGGGGCCCACTCGGCGATAGTCAGCGTGGGGGCGCAACCGAGTTTTCGAGGGCGCAGGTCTCGAAAGCGAGGCGAATCGCCGAGCGCTGGGCGAAGTCCAGCGCTTCTTAGTGATATATGAGCTGGCTCATGGACGTCGGTCCGGTCGCCATGAAGAAGAGCATCGGAATCGAGAGCAGCGTGTTGGTTCGCGACGCTAGAAATGCAACGCGCCTGGCTTTTGCTTTCTGTTCGTCGGTTGCCGGCACGAGGCCGAGGATCTTCTTTTGGTTTCGCCAGATGAGCGTCCAGACGTTGATCAGCATGATCGTGCCCAGCCAGGCTCCAAGACCGATCGGAGCCATTACCCCCTGAAGCGTGAAAGCGGCCACAAAGCCGTTCGCGCCGGTCGGCGCAACGTAACCGCCCAACAGCGCCGCGCCGAAGATCCACGTCACGACCGCACCCCAGCGAAAGAAGAAAAGGGCACGCGGCACAACGTACTTCGAGATCGGCCCGGCCTCCCCGGCCGCCGTGGCCTCCTTTACGGCCGCAGCGTTGACGAAATTGAAGAAGTAGAGCAGGCCGATCCACATAATGCCGGCCATGATGTGGAACCAGCGGAGAATCCAATCAGTCGACGGATTCATGCGCCCGCCCCCATCGCGTGCGAGACGATCAGCTTTGCGATGTACCACAGAATTGCGGTCAAGATGAAGCCGCTGATAACCGTTCCCCAGAGCGAGTCCAATGGATTCTTCACGTTCCAGCCTCCCCCGAAGTTCGCAGTGTTATGAGCGCATGGTTGCGCGCCGCAGAGTAGGGTCCTCCTGGCAGGCCGGCGCCGTCGTTTGGCGCTCTTTGGTAACGGGTAATTTCGCCCTATGAATGTTTATTCGCCGGTCAAAAGCTACACGCCGAAGAAGTGGACGCTCTCGGGTCTGCGCGGCATCTCGGACGGAACCCTCGAGATGCATTTCGGTCTCTATGAGGGTTACGTCAAGAACGTGAACCTGCTCAACGAGCGCCTCCAGGAGATTCGCTCAGCCGGGAAGGCTGCAGGAAGCGATCCGGGATACGCCGAGCTCGTCCGCCGCCTCGGGTTCGAATACAACGGCATGCGGCTGCACGAGTATTACTTCGACAACCTCACGAAGGCGCCGGAGCAGCTCGGCGGCGGTCGCCTCTACGATGCGCTTGGCGCTGCGTACGACGGCTTCGAGGAGTGGAAGAAGGATTTCATCGCGGTCGGAGGCATGCGCGGCGTCGGCTGGGCGATCGCATACTGCGACCTAACCAACGGACGAATTACAAATCACTGGATCGGCGATCATGAAAACGGGAACCTGGCGGGTTTCGCCCCGATCGTCGTCATGGACGTTTGGGAGCACGCCTTCATCAAGGATTACAAACCGGCAGAGAAAGGCAAGTACATCGAGGCCTTCTTCGAAAACCTCGACTGGAAGGCGTGCGAGTCGCGCCTCCCTTAACGAGGCTCGGCGACGAGCGCGGCTAGCGATTTCGGTTCGGCCAAGATCGTCTTTGCGTGCGTGTACCAGACCAGGCCGGGCGGCGCCGAGCGCTGCTTGCGCACGTGCTTGCGCAGCGTGTAGTCGATCGGCGCCGCGGTCGACGCCTTTGCGCGCGAATAAAAAGCAGCCAGCGATGCGGCCAGGGTGAGATCCTCTTCAGGAGCCGGCGTGCGGTCGTCGCGGGCTAAAACGACGTGTGCGCCGGGGATTCCTTGCGCGTGAAACCAGAGATCGTTCGGCCGGGCGACGCGGAAGGTAAGCTCCGCGTTCTCGACCGGCGACCGTCCAACGAGTATTCGCGACCCGTTCGGCGTTCGGAACTCGAGCAGCGGCCGTTTGCGTTTGGGAGGGCGCCCGACGTCTCGCGCCCCGCGCTTCGGCCCGAGTTCGGCTACCGCCGCCTCGACCGCATCGAGATCGTCGTCGCCGGCGCGCTCGGTCTCCCAACAGAATGTCTCGATTGCTTCGAGCGAAGCGCGCAGGGTGCGCTCGCGAGCTTCGAGATGCGGTAGGCTCTTGGCGAGCTTCTTATACTCGGCGAAGAGCTCGCCCGCACGCGTCTTGGCTGCCTCGCGCTCGCGATCGTCGAGCGAGTGCAGCGTTGCAAAGATCTCTTCACCCTCGGCCCGCAACGCCTTGCGGCGTTCGGCGTGCCTGCGTCGATCGTCCACGGACGCAAGCTCGTTGCGCAGCTTGCGTTCGCGCTCGCCGAGCCGCCTCAGGAGCACTTGGCGGCGCGAATCGTTGCGCTCGCTGCCGGCTCGGGCCGATTGCTGGGCGCGCATCTCGGTGAAGAAATCGAGGGCCGATCCCGGCGGCTGCGATGCCAACGTTCGAGGATTCTCCGGTAACGGCGGCAGCACGTAGGCCGCGCCCGCCTGCACCGCGCGCCGCGGATTCTCGGCCAGCGCGAACTCTTTGTACGCGGCGACGATCGTCTCGTCTTTCACCAGCACTGCATTACCGAAGCGCGGGACAAGCTCGAGATAGAGATCGAGCCGATCGCCTACTCCGAAGCGCGAACGCGCCGAGAAGGTTAAGCGCAGGAGCCGATCGTTCCGGCGGGAGGCTACGTCGGCGAGGATCATCGCGCGCAGCGAACGGGCGACTGCGCGCACGAAGCTCGGTTCGTTGCCGACCCCGAGCTCGCCATCCTCGAGCGTCACGATTGGCGGCGAGGCGAACAGGTCGATCGCCAAAAGCAGGCGCTCACCGCGCCGCCGGAAGAGGAGTCCGAGGCGACCGTCCGCGAGCAGGCCGGCATCCTCGACCCTTGCACCGCCGAGCCGCTGCCGGAGCTCTTCGGAAAGCCTCCCGATAAGGACCCAGTCGGTCAGCATCAAAACCCTCTTATCGTGAGAGCCGCGGTAGCCTTGGTCCTCGCGTCGCTCGTCCTGCCTGCGGGCTGTGCCGGCGGGTCGGATGGGCCGAAGGGCTGGAAACCCGTGCCGGGCGCCGGCGCCGCCTGGACGACCGGCAGCGGCGAAACCGCGCAGCAGTACTCGTACACCAAGGCGCCCTTCGGCGGCGGCCTGCAAGACCTCGCGTCCCAGGTCACGATCGACAACTTGATGCGCCATCGCGGCGCCAGGTTTCATGGGAGCCTACCGTTCCCAGCCTGCCCCGGGGCTGCGGGCATCGCGAGCTTCTCTCTCCCGGATCAAACCATGGTCCAAGAAGGTTTTGCCGTTCACGACGGGCAGGCGATTCGCGTACGGTACGTCCGCCCATCCGGTTCGAAGGCCGACCCAAGCGCCACGCAAGCGATGGCGAGCGTGCTCTGCGCGCTTCAGTCAGCCTGACCCGGCTGTACTGAGAGTGGCCGGGAGTTCGCTTGCTTACCTAGGTCAACCGGGCTCCCGGCGTGAAACGGAGGGGGTTGAGCACCGGGCCGGGTCTTCTGTTCGTCGTATCGGGGCCGTCGGGAGCGGGCAAGGATACCCTCGTCGAGGCGCTCAGGGAGCAACGCCCAACGCTGCGGTACTCAATTTCGGCTACCACGCGGCCGCCGCGACCGGAGGAACGCAACGAAGAGCACTATTTTTTCGTTTCCGAAGCTGAGTTCGATCGGCTGCTTCGCACCGGTGGTCTACTGGAGTCGCGCGAATACAACGGCAACCTTTACGGGACGCCCCGGGATTTCATCGAGCGAAGCCTGACCGAGGGATACGACGTTGTCTTGAAGCCTGAGGTCAACGGTGCGCTCGCCGTCAAGGCGGCGTATCCCGACGCGGTGCTGATCTTCCTCGTTCCGGATCGCTTTTCGAACCTGCGCGAGCGGCTGCTCGCTCGTCGAACGGAGACAAATGAGGAGATCGCGCGGCGGCTCGAGATCGCGCAGCGGGAAATGAAATTCATTCGGCGCTTCGACTATATCGTTGTCAACGCACAAGATCACCCGCAGGAGGCGGTGCGCGATTTAGAGGCAATCTTTCAAGCGGAGCGCTTTCGCATCCACCGATATCCGGACGACTCGATCCGGCGGGTCGAGTCGTCGTAAAGAACAAGAACCCAATACAGCTATACAAAAGGAATTATTCGATACTTCATGAGCAAATCGGTTTTCGGCGATCTAGACGTCCTTCTCGAGCACGCCGACTCGAAATTTAGTCTCGTCAACATCGTCACGAAACGCGCTCGCCAGTTAAACAACTGGATTCGGGTGCAGCAGCTTCCGGCGACGGATCGCCGTGAGTACTTTGCGAGCGAGCCGCTCGTCGATAAAGAGACCATCAACCCCAACAAACCCGTCTCGATAGCGCTCGACGAGATCGCCGACGGCAAAATCAGCTACCGCCGCACGAGGGAAGGGATTAAGTAACACAGCATGTGTGGAATCGTCGGATATATCGGCCAACGCGATAGCGTACCGATCATTCTCGACGCGCTGGCGCGTTTGGAGTACCGCGGCTACGACAGCGCCGGTATCGCCGTAATTGACTCGAGCGGGACTCTGACGGGCTCGAAATCCGAAGGAAAGCTCTCCCGGCTGGCCGAGCACCTGGAAAACGGCGAAGCGCTCTCCGGCGCCGTCGGCGTGGGTCACACGCGCTGGGCGACCCATGGACGCCCAACCGACGCAAACGCGCACCCGCACTTGGATTGTCGCGAACGCATCGCCGTCGTGCACAACGGCATCATCGAGAACTATACGGTCCTGCGCGCACGGCTGCTCGAGCTGGGCCACGTCTTCACCAGCGAGACCGACACGGAGGTGTTGGCTCACCTCATCGAGCTTCACTATGACGGGAATTTGGAAGAGGCCGTCCGCCGGACCGTTGCGGAAGTCCGCGGGGCGTACGCGCTCGGCGTGATCTCGAGCGACGATCCCGATCACCTCATCTTCGCGCGCAACGGCGCGAGCCCGCTCGTGCTCGGTATCGGCGACGGGGAAATGTACGTCGCTTCCGATACGCCGGCGATCCTACCGTACACGCGACGGGAAGTAATTCTGCAAGAAGGTGAGATCGCGGTCGTCGGTCGCGACGGCTTCCGTCTAACCGATTACTCAGGCACTCGCATCGACCGCGATCCGGTCTCGATCACCTGGGACGCCGGCTCGGCTGAAAAAACGGGCTTCAAGCACTTCATGCTCAAGGAGATCTTCGAGCAACCGATTGCGATCAAGGAGACGCTGAGCGGACGCATTGACGAGCACGGCGCCGTGCACCTCGGCAACGACCTCGGCGAGATTACGCCCGAGCGTCTGAGGAACTTGAGCAAGATCGCGATAACCGGCTGCGGGACGGCTTACTACGCCGGCATGGTCGGCATGTATCTGCTGCGCTCGCTCGTGCACTTGCCGGTCGAGATGGAGCTCGCGAGCGAGTTTCGCTACGGCGACCCGGTTATTGACCCCACGACGCTGGTGATCGCGATGTCACAGTCGGGCGAAACCGCCGATACGATCGAGGCGGTGCGGATCGCCAAGGCCGCAGGTTCGAGCCTGCTCGGGGTATGCAACGTGCTCGGCTCGCATCTCACGCGGCTTGCCGATGGGATGCTCTTCACGCGTGGGGGACCCGAAATCGGCGTGGCCGCATCGAAAACCTACGTATCGCAGGTCGCCGCGATGACGCTCTTGGCGCTCTATTTGGCTAGGGTGCGGGGTACGACCGACGAGCGACGACTCACCGAGATTGCAGACGGCACGAAACTACTGCCCGCCGCCGTGGACGTCGTGCTCAACACATCCGACGAGATCCGCAGGGTCGCCCGCGAGCTGCGCAAAGCGCGGAGCATACTCTTCATCGGCCGGTACGTCAACTTCCCGACCGCGCTCGAAGGCGCACTGAAGCTGAAAGAGATCTCGTACATTCACGCCGAGGGCTTCCCGGCCGGCGAGATGAAGCACGGCCCGATCGCGTTGCTCGATTCGAGCGTTCCGGTGATCGGCATCGCGACCGAGGACCGCGTTCGCGAGAAGATGCTCTCGAACCTAATGGAATCGAAAGCCCGTGAGGCGCCCGTCCTCGTCGTCGCGAATCGCGGCGACGAGGAGATCAAGGCACTTGCGGACCACGTCTTTTGGGTGCCGAAGGTTGACGAGCTGCTCTCGCCAATCGTGAACGTCATTCCCCTTCAGCTTCTTGCATACCACATCGCGGACATAGAGGGCAAAGACGTCGACCAGCCACGCAATCTGGCGAAGACCGTTACGGTCGAATAGGCTCGTGATTCGCAGCGACGGCCGCGCGCCCGGCGAGATGCGTCCGGTAACGATCGAACCGGGATTCCTGAAATATCCCGAGGGGAGCGTTTTGATCGGGGTCGGCAACACGCGGCTCATCTGCGCGGCTTCGCTCGAGGAGCGCGTTCCAGCTTGGATGAAGGGGCGCGGCCTCGGCTGGGTTACCGCCGAGTACGCCATGCTGCCGCGCGCGACTCAAGACCGCACGCAGCGCGAGGCTTCAAAAGGAAGATTGGGCGGACGCACGCAGGAGATCCAACGCATCATCGGGCGCGCGCTGCGCGCCGTGACCGATATGGCGAAACTTGGCGAGCGCACGATTTGGCTCGATTGCGACGTAATACAAGCCGACGGCGGCACGCGGACTGCGGCCGTGACCGGCGCGTACGTTGCGCTCGCTCTTGCGCTGCGCACTCGGTTCGACCCGGCCGATCGCGCACGCTGGCCGCTGACCGCAATGGTTGCCGCGATCAGCGTAGGGATCGTCGCCGGTCAGCCGCTGCTCGATCTCGCCTACGACGAGGATAGCCGAGCGCTCGTTGATATGAACGTCTTTATGACCGACGCCGCTCGCTTTGTTGAAGTGCAAGGCACCGCCGAAGCCGCTCCCTTCGACCGGCGCGACTTGGACACGTTGCTCGGGCTCGCGGAGGAGGGCATCCGGCGCCTCTTCGAGCTGCAGGGCGCCGCCCTCGGCGAGACGCTCCCGGTTCATGCCCGTTGATCCCGGCTTTGCCGACCTCGTAAACCGCGTCGCTTCTTTTCACATCACGCAACGTGCGATGAAGCGAGCGCAAGCGGCGATCGAAGCGGCAATCGGGAACGGCGCCGTAGACGACACGGCGCGCTCGGCGTACTTGGACGAGGTTCGACGCTATTTCGAAGGCTTCGATCGAGAAGCGCGCGAGCATCTGCGCGACGTCGACCGCCGCCTCGAGCGGGCGAACCAAGTTCACTTCAACCTTACCGCCGAACGCGGCGTCGCCGTTAAGCGAATCGAGGCAACGTCAGCGGTCCTCGAGGTGATGGCGACCGTCGCAGGCCGCGTGCCGTGAAGCTGCTCGATCGCGTCGGTCGCGCAACGACCAATTTCTTCGAATATGCCGGCGGCTTAACGCTGCTTTCGGCCGAGTCGCTCGGTTTCATGGCGCGCCTTCGCATTCGGGCTGGGGAGACGGTTTCGCAGTGCGCGCTGCTCGGAGTACAATCCGCAGTTATCGTTATGTTGACGTCGCTCTTCACCGGTATGGTGATCTCGCTCGAGTCGGCGCAGCAAGCCGTGGCGTACGGTTTCGGCAACTTCGTCGGTGGGGCGGTCGCTTATGCCTCGGTCCGTGAACTCGGCCCGATGCTTACCGGCGTCGTGGTCGCAGGACGGGTTGGTTCGGCGATCGCGGCCGAGCTCGGCTCGATGGTCGTCACCGAACAGATCGAGGCGCTGCGCTCGATGGGACTGGAACCCGCGCGCTTCTTAGTCGTGCCGCGTTTCGCCGCCATGCTGATAATGTTGCCGTTGCTCGTCATTTTCGCCGACGTCGTTTCGATCGTAGGCGGCATGTGGATCGCGCAAACCTATGCGCACATACCGTACCAGTCGTTCATATCCTCGGTTAGGGAGTCGGTCGAGTTCAGCGACGTGATCAAAGGATTGCTTAAGACTTTCGTCTTCGCCACGATTATCGCGATGGTCGGCGCCTACCAGGGGCTCTCGACCCGCGGCGGCGCCGCCGGTGTCGGCAAATCTACGACAGGCGCGGTCGTGGTTTCGATCATTCTGATCTTCGTTGCGAACTTCGTCCTCTCGTTCTTTTTGTTTGGTTAGACATGGCCCCAAACTCTAAGCTGATTGCCCGGCTGGAGGACGTGAGCCTCGCCTTCGGCGAGCGCGTCGTTCTGCAGAACTGCAGCCTCGACATCATCGAGGGAGCGATTACGTGCATCATCGGACTGACCGGCGCGGGGAAATCGACGATCCTGCGGCTGCTCGACGGCTTGTTGCTTCCGGACGACGGGCACGTCTTCGTCCGCGGCCAGGACATCTGCCACTTATCGGAAGAGCAGCTCAATGTAGTGCGGCAGAAGATCAGCCTTTCATTTCAATTTTCGGCGCTGCTCGATAGCCTTACCGTCGGTGAAAACGTCGCGCTGCCGCTCAAGGAACGCACCAAGCTTTCTGCCGCCGAAATTCGGCGACTGGTGATGGACGCGCTGGAAAGCGTCGGCCTCACCGACGCATACGACAACCTCCCGGCCGAACTCTCGGGCGGAATGCTCAAGCGTGCCGGTTTCGCTCGAGCGATCGTGACAAACCCGGAGCTGGTATTGTACGACGAGCCGACGACTGGGCTCGATCCGATCGTCACGAATCTGATAACCGCCACGATTCTGGGGCTGCGCGCGAAGCTCAAAGGAACGGCGGTTGTAATCTCCCACGATCTCGCGTCAATCTTTGCAATGGCAGACTACGTTGCGATGCTTTTCGAAGGGGCGATCATCGCTTACGACACCGCCGAACGCATCCGGAACTCGCGCAACCCGATCGTCGCGCAGTTTTTGGAAGGCTCCGACGTCGGACCGATACCGATTTAAGTCCCGGCGAGGCGATTCTTGCTTGAACGAATAATATCTCCGCCATGACCAGGCAAGCACAGGTCGGCGCGTTCGCAATCGTCGCATTGCTCCTGCTCTTTGGGATATTCTACGTCATCACCGATTTTGGAACGCGGCATACCGGTTACCGCATCGGCGTTCACTTTCAGTCGGCGGCGGGCCTCACGCCTGGTGCACTGGTCTTCTTCAGCGGCGTCGGCATCGGCTCGGTCGATTCGATCGAGTTGCTCGCGGATAACACGGTTGACGTCATTCTGGCCATCAATCGCGACATCGACGTACCGCTCGCCTCGCGCTTCCTCATCCAGGCGCCGCTTACCGGTTCGCCTTCCGTCATCATCATCCCGCCACGGGGGAAGCCCCCGCTGCCGCTCCTGCCGCGTCAGGTCTTACCGATTGCCGAACAGCCGCGTGGGACGAACGGGGCCTCGATAGCCGACCTGCTTTTGGAGGGACAAGGCTCTCTCAAGCGCTTCGATAGCTTGATGGCAATGATCGAGCAGCGCACACCCAAGCTCATAAACACGCTTCAGACGACGCTGAACAATGCAAACGATTTAACGGTGTCGACGAAGGCTACGCTGCAGCGTCTTTCCGGCGAGCTGCTTGCGCTCGGCGAGAATCTCCAAGGAAGTCTGGGCCAAGCGAGCGCCAACGTCGTGCAGCTCTCGGCGACGCTCAATAACTCTGCAACGGTTGATTCGAAGAAGGTGGGTGCGTTGCTCGACGAGTTTCAATCGACCGCGGCGTCGCTCAACCGATCGATGACGGCGCTGCAGGATCTTGCGACCGACCCGCGTCTCAAAGCGAACATCATGGCGACGACGCAGAACATCGCGGAGACGACGGCGACGCTCGCCGCGTTGACCAGAGACCTGCGCACGGTCACCGGCGACCCCCAGACGCAGGCGCAGATGCGCAACACGATCGCAAATCTCGATGCGGTGATGCAGAAGGCCAACTCGCTTTTGGGCGAACTCGGCGCCAAGAGCAGCGTCTACGGGGTCGACGCGGGCGCCACGCCCGCGCCCCCGATGGTGCCTTACAGTTCGCCCTATCCGGGAGCGACGCCGGGCGCATTCGCTACTCCCGGCGGCATCCCGCCGGCGACGCGCGCGCAGCTGCAGGGAAAGCTCGCGCAGCTGGCCCGCAATCTCGTCGCCATTCAAGTTCGGTTGAGCGGGCTCACGGCGCAAGTCAATCCCGGCCTCAACCCCGTGCTTACCAACAGCCAGGGGCCGCTCGGGGATCTCAACCTCGTTCTATTGCCGCACGGCAGCACGAGCGTGGTGGTCGGCGCCAACGCGATAGGCACGAATACAACCTGGAACGCAGTGCTGCAGAAGAACCTGGGCGACTTTCACTTAGGTGCCGGCGTCTTATACTCTCAGATCGGGGTCTTAGGCCAGTACGCGCCGTTGCGGGGGCTCGGGTTTGAGGCACGCGTCTACGATCTAACCTATCCGCTGGTGGACGTCTACGGAAACCTGCACGTCAGCCCGAGCAGCGAGCTCTTTTTTGGAGAGCGCGACATCTTGCACGCTTCGAGACGCACGACCTTCGGGTTCCAGTACCAGTTCTAGGTTCTAGTGGCTGAGAGTACGCAACGACCGCGTATCGGCATCATCGGCGCAGGAGCGATGGGCACGCTCTTCGGCTTTCATTTGGCTGCCGGCTGCCGCGTGACGATGCTCGACGACAACGCGGAACTCGCGGCGACCGTCACGCGCGAGGGATTGCGTGTCAACGACGAAGCGGCGCGCCGTGTCGGCGTAGCGCAGAGCGCGCGCGAACTCTACGGTTCGCAGATGCTTTTCCTCTTCGTGAAAGCCGTCGATACGCTCCGCGCGCTGCGGGCCTTCGCCGGAGAGCTCGACCCGGCAGCGCCGGTCATCTCGCTGCAGAACGGCGTCGGGAACGAAGACGCGATCAAGACCGCGCTCGGAGGAGCCGTGCCGGTTATCCTCGGCATTACGACCGAATCCTCGCAAACGATCGGGCCAGGTCACGTGCGAAGCTCGGAGCAGGGCAACACAATCATCGGAGCGACGAGCGCGTCGCCCAAGACGGCACGAACGGTGACGGAACTGTTGACCCATAGCGGCCTGCGCGCCTCGGTGGTCCACGACATTCGGCCCCATCTCTGGGGCAAGCTCGTCGCCAACGCGGCGGTCAACGCACTTTCGGCATTGCTCGACTGCGACGCCGGCGAGATACCGCGCGACCCGAACGCGGCGCGCCTCGCCGAGGCGCTCGCCGACGAGACCGCGAGCGTCGCGGCCTCCTTGAAGATTAACCTCCCGTTCGTCAATCCGTGGCAGTATGTCACGGAGGTCGTCGCTCTCGGTGCCGATGCGAAGAGTTCGATGGCCTACGATCTCGAGTCGGGCCACCCTAGCGAAATCGATCACATTAACGGCGCCGTCGTGGCCTTTGGACGGCGCACCGGCACTCCGACGCCGTACAACGAAGCGATCCTCCGTCTCGTCAAAGCGCGCGAAGCGCTGCTCTCGCGTTCACGGTTGCGGCTGTAGCCGCAGAAGGCGAATCGAACCCGACGCCGTTTCTACGTCAACACGCTGTGCCGAACCGTTGCCAACGCTGCCGTCAATAGTCTCGGCGGATCCGTTCGACGTTCCGCGCAGGCCGAAGTCGGTAAAGAGCACGCCGTTGCCGGTGTGGAGATGGACGCCGAATGCGGCTTTTCCGCTGATCCAGACCTCGAGGTCGCCGCGACGCGTGGAGAAGTGCAGCGTTCCCGGCCAGGTTGTCGCGCCCATCATGACGGTAACGTTGCCCGTCCCGATCGCGGCTTGCGCGTACCCGGGGAGGCGCAGATCAACGTTTCCGTCTGCGGCCGCGACCCGTGCGTTCCCGCTAATGTCGGTCACGGTCACATTTCCGTGCCGCGACTCAACGACTAAGTCCACGCCGTCGGGAACGCGCACCAAAAGAGAGTCGTACGCGGAGGGCGCGCGGACGGCCACGCCGGGCGGTTGCGCTTGCAGACGCGGCGCGGGCGGCGGCGTTCCTTTGGGCAGCGCGGTCGTCGCGATTGTGAATAAATCGCGGCGCTGACCGGCTAGCGGCTGGTAGACGCGCACGCTTGCTGAGCCGACGCGCACGGTGAGCGTCGCCCCCGGCTTGAGAACGCCGACGGTCGTAGCGTACGGCGAGGGCGTGCTGCACGCGATCAACGCCAAAATCGGAAGAAGAAGGGGGGCTGACTTCACGAAGGCAGCATTTCTATGAACGTTTCACGCCTCTTTTACCGCCGGTTCGGCGGGTTTGCTCTCGCGATGGTTCTGGCGGCGTGCGGGCCTGTCGTGGTGCCCTCTCTCGGGCGTCTTGCATCGTCTGAAAATACGCAACCCACGCATGCGGCGCGCTGGATTCCTAATGCGGGCGAGTCGTATCAGATCCAGTATGACGGCAAGCTCGACTTGAAATACGATGCGAGCATCTTCGATCTCGACATGTTCGACACGCGCGCGGCCGTCGTCGCACAACTGCACCGGATGGGTCGCCGCGTCATGTGCTATATCTCGGTTGGCACGTGGGAGCGGTGGCGTCCGGACGCCGGCAAGTTTCCCAAGAGCGTGCTTGGCAATAAGGACGGGCATTGGCCGGGCGAGCGTTGGCTCGACATTCGCCAAACGTCGATTCTCGAGCCGATCATGGCAGACCGCCTCAATCTATGTAAGAAGAAGGGCTTCGACGGCGTCGACCCCGACAATCTCGACGGCTATCAGAACAAGACCGGCTTTCCGCTCACATACCCCGAGCAACTCACCTACGATACTTGGGTCGCGAAGGCGGCGCACGATCGCGGCTTGACTGCCGACGAAAAAGGCGATAATGGCCAAGTCAAGGATCTAGTCAAGGTCTACGATTTTGCGGTCGTCGAGCAATGCTACGCGCAGCATTGGTGCGGCCAGTTCGACGTCTACACGAACGCCAACCGGCTCGTCGTTGACGTCGAGTACTACCATGACCCACAGCGATTTCTCAAAGACAACTGCCGCGAAGCAGCCAAGAATCACGACACCGCAATGCTGAAGAAGCTCGAACTGACCGCATGGATCTTAACCTGTCCCAAGAAATGAGCGCATGAACAAACAAGTGCTCTATCCCGCGATGGCCGTCGTCTTGGCGGCATGCGCGAGCGCGTCGTCGAGCGCAATCCCGAAGGCCGCCGTACCCTTCATCGAGTCGGCGTCCGGGAGCACGCCCATCGCGCACATCGTGTTGATCGTGCAAGAGAACCGGACGTTCAACAACCTCTTCGCGACGTTCCCGGGCGCGACGGGAGCGATCGTCGGGCAAGAGCGCATCGGAAAGCAGACGCAATCCGTTCAACTCAAGGAGACCCGGCTTGGGGGCAAGCGAAACCTCAATCACGACTACAACGGATACTTAACGGCCTACGACAAGGGAAAAATGGACGGCTTCGATGACGTCAAGTTCATCAGAAACGGCCAGCCCGAAGGCACCGCGCCGTACGTCTACGTCAACCCGAACGATATCGTTCCGTACTGGACCATGGCGGCGCAGTACGGGCTTGCGAACGCCATGTTCACGACGCAGGGAAGTGCGAGTTTTCCGGCCCATCAGGACCTAATCCGCGGCGGAACCGAAATTGACGCGACCGACAGCATGATCGACAATCTGCCGTACACCGGACAGGCGTGGGGCTGCGACTCGCCCCCGGGCTCTGCAACGTCGCTGATCACGACGAAGCTCAAGTACGAACGGAATGCCGGGCCCTTCCCGTGCTCGAGCGATTTTCCGTCCTCCGGAACCGGATACGAAACGCTGCGCGATCTCCTCGACGCGCAGTCCCTCTCGTGGAAGTATTACACGCCCGAAATCGGCGACTCGGGCGGCATTTGGGACGCCTTTGACGTGATCGCGCCAGTCCGCAACGGACCCGAATGGGGCACCAACGTCTCGTGGCCGTCGACGAACATTCTCAGCGATATCTCCGACGGCGACCTGGCAGCGATGTCGTGGGTGATACCCGACGGGACGAACTCGGATCACCCCGGCAGCGGCGGCGACAAAGGTCCGTCCTGGGTCGCCGGCGTCGTCAACGCGATCGGCGAGAGCCAGTACTGGAACTCCACGGCGATCGTCATCGTCTGGGATGACTGGGGCGGCTTTTACGATCCGGTCAAGCCGCCCCCGCACGACAACCAGGGCGGGCCCGGCTTCCGCGTTCCGATGATCGTGGTTTCACCCTACGCACGTGAGGCCGTATCCGGTCAACCCGGCTATATTTCCAATACCGTGTACGAGTTCGGCAGCATCATCCGGTTCATCGAAGACACCTTCAACCTCGGCCGGCTCGGCACGACCGATGAAACGACCAACAGCATCGCCGACATGTTCGACTTTACGCAATCGCCGCGGCCCTTCCAGCAAATCGGGGCCAAATATCCGCGCGCGTACTTCCTCCGTCAGAGACCGTCTCGGCTACCCGTCGACACGCAGTAGAAGAGGGTTAACGCATGAAAACTCAAGTATTGCCCGCGATGTGTCTCGCTTTCACTCTGGCCGCATGCAGCGGACATGGAGGAGCCGGCACCACCAGCTTGCCGCCGGCGGCGTCGGCGTTTCGGACGGCCGTTTCGAATGGCGCCCTGCTCTATGTCTCCGATACGAACGGCGACGCCGTGCGGATGTATTCGTTTCCCCGGCTAACGCTCGAGGGAAGCGCGCAAGTTGGCGACCCAGAGGATCTTTGCGTTGACGACCGGACAAAAAACGTCTGGGTCGTCAGTACCGTCTATTCGAAGGTTGTCGAGTTTGCACACGGGGGCACGACGCCGATTGCTACGCTGTTGGACGGCTATCAGTATCCAGACGCCTGCGCCGTAGACCCGGTTACCGGAGACCTTGCCGTCGCAAATTTCAACAACGGGGGCAGCGACCCGGGGAGCGTCTCGATCTACAAGAAGTCTCGCGGCAAGGCTCGCCTCTTTACAGACCGCAACATCTACTTCGTGTCGTTCCTGGCTTACGACGGCAAGGGAGACCTTTTCGTTGATGGCTCCAACCAAACGCTCTCGAGGTTTCGCCTCGCAGAGCTCCCCCGCGGCGCCACGAAGCTCGAAGACCTATCGCTGACCGGGACGCGAATTAAAGCGCCGGCCGGTGTCGTCTACCGGCACGGCGTCCTTGCGATCGGCGATCAGAAGCGATCCGCGATCTTCCAGACGTCGAACGGCCGAGTTGTCGGGCGGACGTCGCTTCAAAAGGCGTGCCGCATGGCCCAGTTCCTGGTCGTCGACAAGCAGGCGATAGTCGCCAATACGTGCGGGTCGATTCAGAACCCAACCGGGGACTTGCTGATCTACAATTACCCACGCGGGGGATCGCCGGTCAGCGAGATAACCGGCCTCGGGGTTGCCTTCGGCGTAGCCATCAGCCGCTAGAGGCCCCCCAGGCGGAAGACAGGCCGGCATTTTTTGTCGCATTCGAGGGCTTCCTAGCCGAGGATCCATATTCGCGCCCTCTCGAGTTCTCGCTATTTTTTGTCGCATTCGAGGGCCTCCTAGCCGAGGATCCATGCTCGCCTTCTCGAATGCGACAAAAGATTTATTATGTCGCATTCAGCACCCACGAAGAAGGCCGCTCCGAGCCCAGATCCGCTGGTACGCGACCTGCGGGGGTACCTGCTCACCGAGCGCAAGCGCAGCCCGCTAACCGTCGAGGCCTACGAGCGCGACCTGGTGGAGTTCACGGGTTTTCTGCGCAAGATGCAGGGGCGCGCGTCGCTCGAAGCGGTGACGACGTCGCAGATCCGGCAATATATCGCGCATCTGTTTGACGCGCGCGGCTGCGACAGCCGCACGGTCTGCCGCAAGCTCTCGTCGATCCGCGCCCTGTATCGGTTTATGAAGATCACGGGCGTCCGGGAGAACGATCCCGCTGCGGCGATTCCCGGCCCCTCGGTGGCCAAGAAACGGCCGGTACCGCTCAAGGTAGGCGAGGTTATGACGCTGCTGCGCACCACGCTAGCCGGGCGAAGCGATGCCGCGCGCCTTCGGGACACCGCGATCATGGAGCTCTTTTACGCCAGCGGCATGCGGCGCGCCGAGCTCGCCGGCGTGCAGCTTGGCGGCGTCGATCTCGCCGAGCGCACGATTCGCGTGACCGGCAAGGGTAACAAGGAACGCCTCGTCGTGATCAATCACGCCGCCGCCGAGGCGATCGAAGCCTATTTACGGGCACGCCCCCGCAGCGCCGATCCGCATCTATTTCTCGGCCGCGGAGGCAAGGGGCTTACGCCGAAGCACGTTTGGCGGATCTTCCGAGCGATCTACAGCGTCAGCGGCGTTCAGAAACGCGCTACGCCCCACACTCTGCGCCATTCGTTCGCTACGCATCTCGTCGAGAACGGCGTCGACCTGGAAACCGTGCGCGAGCTACTCGGTCACGAAAGCCTAGCGACGACCGGTGTGTACCTGCAGTTGGCGATGGGGCACAAGCGCCGCGCGTACGACGAAGCCCATCCGCGCGATCGGGTAGAGGATCACTCTTCCAACCAATCTCGCGTGAGATAGAGCCAAAAAGCGAGCCCGGCGTACTTCCCGTATCGGCTGAAAGCGCGCAGAATCGTCGAGTCCGCAGCCTGTTTCTTCCCAGCGAGGCGGCGATACTTCGGACGCGTCCATGAGTCCAAGACAAGCCGGCGATGGCGCCCGAGCAGCTGCATTACGTGCGCGGCGCCATACGGACCGATTCCCGCAAGCGAGAGCAGCGTCTCTTCTACCGCATCGTCGTCGTAGCGTTGTACGTCGAGCAGCGCATCGAGTTGTAATTCGCCGTCGGCAACTCCTCGCGCTATCGTCTGCACGTACTCGCCGCGGTATCCCATACGGGCGACGTCGCGATACCATGACTCCGGTGTTGCAGCGAGAAGTTCGGGCGCTGGGAATGCCCCTTCGCCGAGATCCGCCAGGGCGCTGCTCATCCGAACGGTCGCCGACCAGGCGCAATTCGTCGTGCAGATCGTCTTGATCACATCTTCAAAGACGCTCGGGCTGGCGAGAATTCGTCCGGCGCCTTGCGCTGCCCAGCTCAGCGCTTCGTCGCCTTTTATCTGTGCGTAAAACGGCGCGAGGTCATCGTCAAATCGGAACATCCGCGCGATCGCCGCTTCGACGACATGCTTCTCGCTGGGCCGCAGCGACGCGGCGGATTGCACGACGAGTCGCCCGGCTTCCTCGTGCATCGCGACCTCGACGACGCGCTTGCCGACGCGAAAGCCCCGCCGGTAGACAAGCCCCGAGCTATCGATTGATGCGGGCGCCAGTCGCGCGCAGCCGTGCGAATGAATCGTGCGCGCAAAGGAAACCGGCTCACCGCCGGCGCCGCGCAGCGGCAGTTCGCAGAGTCTTTTCACGAACGAGTTTATGCTACGTACGAAACGTTGACCGCGACACCGGCCGCGGCGGCGCGCATCAGCACGCCGTAGACCTCGTCGAGCTCGCGCTCGATTGCGGTGATCTCGCGAGCGCTCACGCGGAACCTCGCCGCATGCATCCAGAGAATGCTGCGCGCCCGTTCGAACGCGCTGCGCAGCCGTTCGGGCGTCGCTTCCAATACCGGCCAATCCATCTCGCCCTGCGCGGGCACGACTCTCCAGCCGGGCCCGGAGACGAACGGTACGTCCTCGAGTCCGCCCAAAAGTGCGTGCGGCACCGCCGCGAGCACGTCCACGGCTTCTTGATCGGCGAGCGAAAGGTGCAGTCCGAGCTCCCCAAGGCGGAGGATATATCGGAAGAATGATGCGTCGCCTACCGTATAGGCGCCCGCCGCCGAGGCGATGTTTACGTGGATGAGGTCGAGGTCGGGACGCTCTCCCCCGGAATCGGTCATGGCCGACTAGTTCGCGGGGATAAGCCCCAGGTCTTTGACTGCGTCGCGTTCCTTGCGCAGTTCGTCAAGGGTAGCAGCCACCCGCGCGCGGCCGAACTCGCCATGCTCGATTCCCTCAACGATCCGCGAGACGCCGTTCTCGGTGCGCGAGGGAAACGAGAAAATCAAACCAGGATCGACTCCATATTCGCCATGGGAGCATCGGCCCACGGAGTACAGCTCGCCCGGCGGCGTATCGTGTGTCAGGTTGTAAACGCCCACGACGGCGGCATTTGCCGCCGAGGCCGCGGAGGAGGCCCCGCGCGTTTTGATCACTTCGGCACCCCGGTTCTGGACCGTCGCGATAAAATCGTTCTCGAGCCAGTCACGGTCGCGGATGCCGTCGGAGGCCGCTCGACCCCGTATCTTGGCGTGAACGAAATCGGGGAATTGCGTCGTCGAGTGATTTCCCCAGACGACCACTTGCGAAATCTCCGTGATGTCGGCGCCCGACTTGCGGGCGAGCTGCGCTCGAGCGCGCAGCTCATCGAGGGTCGTCATTGCAAAGAACCGGTCGTTTGAGATGCGCGGCGCGTTCCTCATCGCGATCAGGCAGTTGGTATTGGCGGGGTTCCCGACAACGAAGACGTGCACGTCCTCTGCGGCGTGTGCGTCGATCGCGCGACCTTGCTCGGTGAAGATTTGGCCGTTGACTCGCAGCAGGTCGGAACGCTCCATGCCGGCCTTGCGCGGAACCGCACCGACCAGGACTGCCCAGTTGACGCCGTGCATGATCTCGTTTACATCGGCACCGTATCGCACGTTCTTGAGCAGTGGGAACGCACAGTCCTCGAGCTCCATGACGACGCCGCCGAGCGCCCCAAGGGCTTGCTCCAGTTCGAGCAGCTGAAGCTCGAGCTCCGTTTCGGGCCCAAACATTTGACCCGATGCGATCCGAAAGATCAGCGCGTATCCGATCTGTCCGGCCGCACCCGTTACCGCTACCTTAATCCTCTTCTTCACGCTGCCCCGTTTCGTCAGGAGAAGTGACGCTCATGCAAGGCGAAGGCATGGGAGCCGATGACCGAGCACGTGCTGATGGGCTTCAGCGGAACCGACCAGCCCCGCGCGTCCATCTACGATACCTGCATTCGATGCGGCCTCTGTCTGCCGTCGTGCCCCACCTATCTGGAGACTATGACAGAAACCTCGGGACCGCGCGGCCGGATTAGTCTCATCAAAGCGGTTGGGGAATCGCGACTCGATCTGCGCAGCGAAGGCTTCGTCGAGCAAATGTGGGAGTGCCTGGACTGCCGCGCCTGCGAGGCCGTTTGTCCTTCCGGCGTTCACTACGGCCAGCTCGTCGAGACGGCACGCGCGCAGATTCGACGCGCGCAAGATCCCTCCGACTCCGACAGACGGCTCACGCTACGCGCCGCGCTCCTGCGCCGGCTCTTTGCCGGCTCCGATCTGATGCGGGTGGCGGCGGTGCTATTGCGATTCGTGCAACGGACCGGGTTGATCTCGCTCGCCGGCGTCTTCGGGCTTTCAACTACCGCGAAGCTGGCGCCGGCGGTCTCCAACTCGTTCTTCACCGCAAGAAACCAACGCTTCAACGCCGCGGCGCCCCAAGGCATCGCTTTTTTGCATACGGGTTGCATCATGCCATTCGCCTTCGCACAAGTCCATCGCGCCACGGTTCGGATGCTCCGGCGTGGAGGATTATCGGTGCTCGTTCCGAGCGGACAAGGATGCTGCGGTGCGATTGCCCTTCACGCCGGAGCAATGGAGTTTACACGAGAACTTGCCAAACGTAACATCGAGGCTTTCGAGCGCAGCGGCGCCGACGTCTACGTCGTGAATGCGGCCGGCTGTGGTGCCACACTCAAAGAGTACGCCGAGTTCTTCGCCGGCGACGCGGTCTGGGCCGAGCGTGCGGCAAGCTTTTCAAAACGCGTACGCGACGTTACCGAGGTTCTCGACGCACTCGACTTGCCCGCACCGACGCGATCGCTGGAGGCGATCGTTACCTATCAGGAGCCCTGCCATCTCGTTCACGCCCAGCGGGTTGCCGGCGCGCCGCGGCGGTTATTGGCTCGGATCCCTGGCGTCAATCTCATCGAGATGGACGAAAGTGCGGTTTGTTGCGGGAGTGCCGGAGTTTATAATCTGACCCAGCCGGAGATGGCCTCGCGCCTGCAGCGGCGCAAGGTCGATTCGATTCGCCGAACCGGTGCAACGATCGTCGCGACGGCGAATCCCGGTTGTGCGATTCAGGTGAGCGCCGGTTTACGTGATGCGCATTATCCCGCAACCGTAAAGCATGTCGTCGAACTGCTGGATGAAGCCTACGAAAGCTAAATCGTCGCGGTGACGCGATCGGTATCGTTTTGCGCGTCGGCGAGCGAGTGAAAGACCGCGAAGACTCCGATCAAGCCGGTGATGTTGAGCAGTCGCGAGATCGGGCCGTCCTTTACGATCAGGCGGAAGGAACCGCCGCGTTCGGCCGCCCGCCGGTGCGCGCCGATCAGAACTCCGAGGCCGGTGGAGTCCAGAAATTCGAGCTGCGTGAGGTCGACGATTAGCCGTTGACTTCCCTTTTCGGTTGCTTCCCCGAGCGCAGCGCGGATCGTGGGAGCGGTCGCAAGGTCGAGGCTCCCTCGGAGCTTGAAGATTAGCGTTTCTCCGCTGCCCTCGGTCTTGAGGTCGATACTTAACTCGTCGTGTGTCATGCTCGCACTTGCCCTTCGAGCCGGCGCCGGGTTTCGCCTACAAAACGCGCCGCCTGCTAGGCGAAACGCCCTGCGTCGTCATCCCAACGCGTCACGTGCTCGCTGACGAGATGGACGCCGCCGATCCAACGATCTATCGAGTGCTCCTCGAGCCAATCGGCATCCCCAGCGAGCACGCGTCTACCAAGTGCGGTCGTAACGAGCGTGCCATCTTCTTCTTCAACCAGCGCCGCCTCGCCGGCCGCAAGCTCTTCGAGCATCTTTGCAAAAACGCGCTCCCCCAAGAAATACGCTTCTTCGCGCGCCTGCGCGCGCTGGAATAGTTCCTCTGCGCGGGCACGCCCTTGCGCGACGGAATACAAGGCTTGGCGCTGGGATCGTGAGAGTCCGTCACGTTTCCACGGATACTCCTCGCAAAGTCGCTGCAGCGCGACCCGCAGGAAGGGCAACCCGATTGCGTCCTCGCCTGCGGCCGCGTAAAGATCGGCCGGCGAATCTGAGGTGAAGCGCTGCCAACTCCGCCGGGCGGACTTAAAGACCGCCGGCGTCGCCGTACGCCGCTTGGGGAATAGCGGAAAGATCTCGTCGACCGTCATGTTCGCGAGGTAGTGATCGCATTGTACGACCGAAACTCGCCCAGGGTCGAGGTCGAGTTCTTCGAGCGACGTTAGCGCCTGCAAGAGCTGCAACTGGTCGTAAAGATCGTGCTCGAACCAGAGAACTACCTCATCAAAATCTTCCGCGCGCCGAAGCTCCGCGTCGCGCCGCGAAAAGTCATGAATCAATTTGATAGGATTGCCGTATCCGCGCTCCGCCAGGTATCGGGTTCGTATCGCGCTCGTCTGCTCGAGTGACAAGCCCGCCGGGACCGGACCTTCATTGAGCGCGTCGCGCCACGCAACGTGCGTCCCGAGGACGCCCGCCTTCTTGAGCAAGTAGAGCGCTCCGTCGCCGTTGGTGATGTGCAGCGTCGCAGCCGAGCGGGTCAGATTCTAGGGTTTCCTAAAAGGCCCCGACGCCGTTAGGCGATCCCCAGCCGCCCGCGTAGGAGTATTGGTTAAAGAGGCATCCGACCGACTCGCAGACGTTGTAGAGGTCCTTGCGGTGCTTCTTCTGCCAGAACGTTCGCCCGCCGTCCTGTTTGCTCGCGTTCCCCGCGAGTCCGAAGACTCCGGCGAGCAGCGGCGTTGGCACGGCCGTACCACCAATCGTAAGCCAGCCGCGCTCTTGGTAAGTGTCGTATTCTGCGACGTTGGTTGCGACTGCCGACGCATCATTGAGCGCGCGGCCCTGGCAGAAACTGTCCTTCTGCCAGGGCGGTTTCGGCAATTGCG
>JBAVSO010000048.1:0-20876 GCA_049695635.1 Candidatus Cybelea sp.
ACGTCGGGTTCGGGACGCCGCTTGAAGACGATCGCGAGCGAACTGCCCAGGCGCTTTGCAAAGAGCTCCGCGCGATGCACGCCGCCGGCGTCGGGCGAAACGACCACGATCTTATCGTCGCAGAGCCCTTCTTTTTTGAGGTAGTTGCAGAGCACCGGCATCGCCATCAAATTGTCGACCGGAATGTCGAAGAAGCCTTGGATCTGAGCGGCGTGCAGGTCCATCGTGACGATCCGCCGCGCGCCTGCGACCTTGAGTACGTTGGCGATCACCTTAGCCGAGATCGGCTCGCGCCCTTTGGTCTTCTTGTCCTGCTTGGCGTAACCGTAGTACGGAATCACCGCGGTGATGCGCGCGGCCGATGCACGGCGCAACGCGTCGATCATCAGAAGCAGCTCCATCACTGCATCGTTAACACCTTTGCCGTTGGGAGCGCGACAGATGGACTGGACGACGAAGACTTCGGACCCGCGGACGTTCTCGCCGATCTCGACCCGCGTCTCTTCGTTGCGAAACTCGGAAACGAGCGCCTTGCCGACGTGGAGCCGTAGGCGCTTGGCTATCTCTTCGGCCAGCTGCGGATTGGAGTTTCCGCAGAAGAGAAGCGGGTTGTGAATCATTCAAGCCGGTCGTTCGCTGGCTGAAGCGTTCGGCCCTCGGGGGCTGTTTGAGGGAAGGCAGTGGCTCAAGAGTTCACCCTCGTTTCCCCCTTTGCGCTGGCCGGGGATCAGCCCAAGGCGACCGACGCGCTCGCCCGCGGCGTCTTGCGCGGCGACCGGGCGCAGACGCTGCTGGGCGTTACCGGTAGCGGCAAGACCATGGCCATGGCGCGCGCGATCGAGCTGGTACGCAAGCCCACGCTGGTGCTCTGCCACAACAAGACGCTCGCCGCGCAGCTCTGCGCCGAATTCCGCGAGTTCTTTCCGCAGAGCGCGGTCGAGTATTTCGTCTCGTACTTCGATTACTACCAGCCCGAAGCGTACGTGCCGTCGACCGATACGTATATCGAGAAGGACAGTTCGATCAACGACGAGATCGAACGGCTCCGCCATTCGGCGACGCAGTCTCTGCTGACGCGACCCGATACGCTGATCGTCGCATCGGTTTCGTGCATCTTCGGCTTGGGATCGCCCTCCGACTACATGGAAATGTCGGCGCGCGTGCGCGTCGGCGACACGCTCGACCGCGACGTCTTGCTACGCAAGCTCGTCGACATGCAGTACCGGCGCAACGATTTGAACCTGGTACGCGGAACCTTCCGGGTACGCGGCGACACCTTGGAGTTCATCGGCGTGGACGAAGAGCTCGTCCATCGCATCGAGTTCTTCGGCGACGAGATCGAAAAGATCAACGTCGTCAACATGCTGACGGGCGAATACGTCGAGCAAAAAAACGAGCTGCTGATCTTTCCGGCCAAACATTTCATCACGCCGGAGGAGAAGCTGCGGCGCGCGATACTCTCGATCGAGGCCGAGCTCGAAGAACGCCTCGCCTATTTCAAGCGAAACGGCAAACTTCTCGAAGCGCAACGACTGGAAATGCGCACCCGCTACGACCTCGACATGCTGCGCGAGGTCGGCTACTGCAACGGCATCGAGAACTATTCGCGCCATCTAACGGGTCGCGAGCCCGGCTCTACGCCCTGGTGTCTGATCGACTTCTTTCCTAAAGACTGGCTCCTTTTCGTCGACGAGTCGCACGTGACGCTCCCGCAGGTTCACGGGATGTACGCCGGCGACCGTTCGCGTAAGGAGGTCTTGGTCGAGCACGGCTTTCGCTTGCCGAGCGCCCTCGACAACCGGCCGCTTACCTATAAAGAGTTCGACGAGCACATCAATCAGGTGGTTTACGTTTCGGCGACACCCGGAACGTACGAGATGAAGCACAGCGCGCAGGTCGCCGAGATGATCATCCGACCGACCGGACTCGTCGATCCCGAAGTCGAGGTCCGCCCGACCCGCAACCAGGTGGACGATCTGATGGAGGAGATCGCGCAGCGCGCCGCGCGCAAAGAGCGCGTCTTGGTAACGACGCTAACGAAGAAGATGGCCGAGGACTTGACCGATTACTTGCTCGAGAACGGCTTGCGCGTCCGTTATCTCCATAGCGAGATCGACACGCTCGAGCGGGTCGCGATTCTCCGCGATCTGCGCGCGGGCGTCTTCGACGTGCTCGTCGGTATCAATCTGTTGCGCGAGGGCCTCGATCTCCCGGAGGTCTCGCTGGTTGGGATCCTCGATGCCGATAAGGAGGGATATCTTCGCAGCGGAACGTCGCTGATACAAACGATCGGACGAGCCTCGCGTAACGTCGAGGGCAAGGTGATCATGTATGCCGACGTCGTGACCGAGTCGATGGCACGCGCGATCGGCGAAACGTTACGCCGTCGCGAAATGCAGCTCGAGTATAACCGCGAGCACGGCATCGAGCCGAAATCGGTGCGCAAGGAGATTCACGACATCCTCAGCATGGTGGGGGCGACCCAGGAGAACACGGCAAAGCTCAAGCTGGATCAGCTTCCGCGTGACGTGGCGACGAAAATGGCCCGCGATCTGGAGCGCAAGATGCGCGACGCAGCCACCGGTCTCGAGTTCGAAAAAGCTGCCGCCCTGCGCGACGAACTAATCGAGCTGCGCAAGCAAATCGGCGGAAACGAGAACATCCTCTTCGGAGGAAAAGCGCCGAAGATCTTCGACAAGGCTTTGGCGGAACTCGTCGAGTCCTAGGGAACCTCTAACTGCGTGGGGGCGTTGGCGGCACCCGTAAGCGTTTTGACGCGTACGATCACGAGCATTCCCGATCTCGTAGCGGAGCTGGCGATCGTTGCGGCGGTCGTCGCGTGCTTCGTGGCTCTTCACGCCGTCGTGCAGCGCCGGCTGAAGGCTGAAATGCTGCGACGTCACAACGACGTCGCGGGTTATCTTTTCTCGGCGGTCGGCGTGCTGTACGCGGTCGTGCTCGGCTTCGTCGTCGTCGTCGTTTGGCAGAAATACGATGCTGCGGTTTCCAACGTAGAGAACGAAGTTGATGCGACCGGCAACCTCTATCACGTCGTGGACGCCTTCCCGCCCGCGCGGAGGGTCGCAGTGCGTGACGACCTGCGGAATTACGTCGAAACTGTGGTCCGAATCGAATGGCCGGCCATGGCGCGTGACCGGGACGTTTCCGATCTCGGCGCGGACCAACTGGAGAGAGTCTCGTTCGCCGTCAATACGTTTAGTCCAACCAACTTCAAAGAGTTCGCAGCCCAGCAGGCGGCGATCGGCAACGCGCAACGGCTTTTCGACGCGCGCCGCGCGCGGCTGATTGAAGCCGTTCCCGCGGTTCCCTCGGTGCTCTGGTTTGCACTAGTTGCGGGCGCGCTCGCGATGGTCGCGTTCTGCTTCATCTTTGGGGTCGAAAATCGCCCGGCGCAACTTATGATGACGGCGATCCTGGTCGGCCTGATTGGCATACTCTTCGTCGTCATCGAGGAGTTTTCGACACCCTTCTCCGGTTCGGTGCGCATCTCGGCCGACGGATGGGTATACTTGGCACAGCGCATGCCGGATATTCGCTAAAACTGATTGTGAAAGGGGCTCAAATGTTTTATTTTCTTCGGATGATTCTCCCCGCCGCTCTTCTCGTGGGTACGGTTGCGATGGCTCCGCCGCCTCCGCCGGCGGTGCCCAACGGCGGCCAACCCGGACCGTACGGTGCGCCGCCGCCGCCTCCGCCCCCTAGTCAGCCGACGGCCGCTCCGACGACCGATCCCGCAATGCTCGCTCGCGCAAAGAACTGGTTCGCGCAACTTCAGTCCGGTAAGATCGACCGCTCGCAGCTTGCGACGAAGGCCAACGGCGCCCTTACCGACGCCACGGTCAGCAGCGCGCAAAGCATTCTAGGAGGTCTTGGAACGCCGGTGAGCTTCGTCCAGCAGCAGTCCGGCGCGCAGGGCAGCATCTCATACGCGATTTACTTGCTGACGTTCTCGAACGGCAAGAAACTAAATTTCTTCTTTGCCGTAGACAGCGCAGGCAAGGTCGAAGGATTGCAGATCGGGCAGCCGCAATAGTGGCGACCGGCGTGCGACGGATCGAAATCGTCCTCTTCGACTTGGACGATACGTTGCACGACGACACGTACGCATATCACAACGCCGCCGAGGAGGTCGCGCGCGAAGTCGCCGCCGAGCACGGTATTGATGCGCTGGCACTTAAGGATGCGTACATCGCGGCGGCGGAAGGCTTTTGGCATCGCCTCTCGGCCGATGACTTGAAGGTGAAGTTGGCGAGCCTGCGTGCAAGCATGTGGCAGAGCGCGCTCGAGAGCGTCGGAGCGGGGGACGATCCCGAGCTTGCGAGGCGAAGTGCGGAGCGGTATAACGCCTATCGAGTGAAATACTTCACGCTCTTTCCGGGTGCGGTTGACCTGCTTCGCGCGCTGCGAGAACGCGGCATTAAGCTGGGAATCGTCACGAACGGCCTCTCCGAAACGCACCGTGAGAAGATCGCGCTTCTGCAGATCAGCGAATACTTCGACGCGATCTTTCTCTCCGACGAGGTCGGGATGGTCAAGCCCGACCCGCTGCTCTTCGCCCACGCTTGCCATACCCTCGGGGGTGCGCCGGCCCGCAGCGCGATGGTCGGCGACCGCTACGATCGGGACATCGCCGGGGCCCTGGACGCGGGGCTCTACACCATCTGGCTCAACGTGAGGGGCGAGGACCTGCCGCCCGGCGCCCCGCCCCCCGATGCGACCTGCAGCTCGATTGCCGGCGCCGCTCGCATACTTCTCCAGCCCGTCCGTGTATCTTAAATAACGTGTCGCTAGACTCCATCGTCATCAAGGGCGCGCGCGAGCATAACCTCAAGAACGTCGATTTGGTTCTGCCGCGAAACCGGCTGATCGTGGTAACCGGGCTGTCGGGTTCCGGGAAGTCGTCGCTCGCCTTCGACACGATCTACGCCGAAGGCCAGCGCCGCTACGTCGAATCGCTTTCGTCGTACGCGCGGCAGTTTCTCGGGCAGATGGAGAAGCCCGACGTTGACTACATCGAGGGACTCTCGCCGGCGATCTCGATCGATCAGAAGTCGACCTCACGCAATCCACGTTCGACCGTCGGCACCGTCACCGAAGTCTACGACTATTTGCGGTTGCTCTTCGCGCGCGTAGGGACGCCGCACTGCTATAAGTGCGGACGCGAGATCAGCACGCAATCGGCGTCGCAGATCGTGGATGCGATCGCGGAGCTGCCGGAAGGAACGCGCATCGTTCTGCTGGCGCCGCTCGTGCGTGGGCGCAAGGGCGAGTACGCCAAGCTCTTCGAGGAGATCGGGAAGGAGGGCTTCACGCGCGTGCGCGTGGACGGTGAGACGAAGGAGCTCCGCGAGAAGATCGTCCTCGACAAGAAGCGCAAGCACACGATTGAGGTGGTCGTCGACCGCCTCGTGATGAAGCCGGAGATCCGCAGCCGGCTTGCCGATTCGGTTGAAACGACGCTGCGTCTCTCGACCGGCATCGCAACCGTACTCGCCAATGACCGCGAGTTGACCTTTAGCGAAGCCTTTGCGTGCGTTTATTGCGGGCTCTCGTTTGAGGAGCTCGCGCCGCGGCTCTTCTCGTTCAACTCGCCGTACGGCGCGTGCCCGTCTTGCAGCGGGCTCGGCGAGAAGATCGAGATCGACCCGTGGAAGGTGATTCCCGATCGCAGCAAGTCGATCGCCGACGGAGCGGTCGTGCCGTGGAGCCGGAACTTGGGCTCTGGGCGCTACCCCTCGATGAATCCCTATTACATGCAGCAGCTCGAACGCGTCTTGCGACGGTACCGGGCAAAGACGACGACACCCGTCGAGCAGCTCTCCGGCGACGTGCTCGACCTCATCCTCTACGGGACCGATCGCGAGCAGACGTTCGAGTACACGTCGCGCGGCGGAAAGACCTGGGAGTACCGTGCTTCGTTCGAAGGCGTCGTTAATAACCTGCAGCGTCGCTATCGCGAGACGTCGAGCGAATACGTCAAGGAAGAGATCGAGAAGTTCATGTCGGCCTCGACCTGCCCGGCTTGCAACGGTGCGCGCCTAAAACCCGAAGCCCTGGCCGTAACGATGGGCGGGCGCAACGTCGACGACCTCACCCGCATGTCGATCGAGCAGCTCGAGCTGTTCTTTAAGAGTCTAACGCTGACGCCGCGTCAAGAGCAGATAGCGCATCAGATCGTCAAGGAAATTCGCGCGCGGCTCGGGTTCTTGACGAATGTCGGACTGAACTATCTGACGCTCGCGCGCTCGGCGACGACGCTCGCCGGTGGAGAATCGCAGCGCATTCGGCTCGCGACGCAGATCGGCAGCGCGCTGGTCGGCGTTTTGTATATTCTCGACGAGCCGTCGATCGGATTGCACCAGCGCGATAACGATCGTCTGCTGGCAACCCTAAAAACGTTGCGAGATCTCGGAAACACGCTGATCGTCATCGAGCACGACGAAGACACGATGCGCACGGCCGACGTAGTCGTGGACATCGGCCCCGGTGCGGGCGCGGAGGGCGGCGAGATCCTCACCGCCGGTACGCTCGACGACGTCATCGCGAACCCCAACTCCGAGACCGGTGCCTATCTCTCGGGACGCAAGTTCATCCCGATTCCGCGCCGGCGGCGCGAACCGCGCGGCTGGCTCGAGGTCCGCAACGCGACCGCCAACAATCTCAACGGAATTGACGTGCGCATTCCGATCGGCGTCCTCGCTGCGGTCACCGGCGTGAGCGGAAGCGGTAAGTCTACGCTCGTCAACGAGGTGTTGGTTCGAGCTCTCAATCAGCACTTGCACCGCCAACCTCCAGGCGGCACTTACGGCACCGTCAAAGGCGCGGCGCAGCTCGACAAGCTCGTCGTGATCGACCAATCGCCGATCGGTCGAACGCCGCGCAGCAATCCGGCCACCTATACCGGCACCTTCGACCACATTCGCGAGCTCTTCTCGCTCGTTCCTGACGCGCGGATGCGCGGGTACACGCCGGGGCGTTTCTCGTTCAACGTCAAAGGCGGTCGCTGCGAAGCCTGTCAGGGTGACGGCATCATCAAGATTGAGATGCACTTCCTACCCGACGTCTACGTGCCGTGCGAGGTCTGCAAAGGCAAACGCTACAACGCGCAGACGCTCGAGATAAAGTATCGCGGCAAGACGATTTCCGACGTGCTCGAAATGCGCGTTGACGAGGCGGCCGAGTTCTTCAGCAGCATTCCGCGCGTCCGCGGGAAGTTGAGCACGATCTGCGACGTCGGGTTGGGCTACATCAAGATGGGCCAACCCGCGACGACGCTCTCAGGCGGCGAAGCTCAGCGCGTGAAGCTCGCGACCGAGCTCTCGCGCCGCTCGACCGGCCGCACGTTCTACGTTCTCGACGAGCCGACGACCGGGCTGCACTTCGCCGACATTCACAAGCTGCTCGACGTGCTCGAACGCTTGGTGAAGCTCGGCAATACGGTGCTGGTGATCGAACACAACCTCGACGTCATCAAAACGGCCGACCATCTCATCGATCTCGGCCCCGAGGGTGGCGATCGCGGGGGCACCGTGATTGCCACCGGTACCCCCGAGGAGGTGGCACGGAGCGAACGCTCTTACACCGGGGCCTATCTCGTTCCCGTCCTGCGCGATCAACGAGCCGTCGGTCATCATCGGCCCGACGACGCGGAGCTCGAGCGCTTGGAGCGCGAGAATCTCTTCGCGCTGCACGATCTGAGCGAAAGCGGTCGCGTACCCGTGGAAGCATAACGCACGATGACGAAATTTTCAGTCGTCATGCTCGTCTGTTCCGATCTCGCGCGATCGCGCGATTTCTATCGCGACGTTCTCGGCTTGCCGGTACGCCAGGATCTGCCGAAGCGGCCAGTGCGGTTCGAGCTCGGCGAGGGCGCGATTTTGAGCCTGCATCGGAAGAGCGACGTGCTCGCCGTACGCCCCGGCTCGATGCAGCTCGGCTTCACCGTCGAGAACGTCGATGAGTTCGTCGCCGACTGCACGAAGCGCGGCGTTCCCGTTTTTCAAGATCCTTACGACGAGCCGTTCGGCCGCATCGCGATCGTCGGGGACCCCGACGGCTATCCCTTACAGGTCGCGACGCTCGGCCACAGATGACCCTTCGCCGGGCTCGGGACAGGGCCACTCGCGCGGAGATGCTGCGCGAGCAAATCGAAGAAGCGAACTACCGGTACTACGTGCTCGACGATCCGCAGATCACTGACGCGGAGTTCGATGCGCTGCTGCGCGAGCTCGTCGAGTTGGAGACGGCTCATTCCGAGTTGCAAAGGCCTGATTCGCCGACGCAGCGCGTCGGCGCCGTCGCGTCCGAGCGTTTCGCGCCGTTCGAGCATGCCCGGCCGATGCTCAGCCTCGCGAATGCCGTCTCTCCCGACGAGCTTCGCGCGTTCGACGAGCGGGCGCGCAAGCTCGCCGGCGGCAACGTCGAGTACGTCTGCGAGCTGAAGATCGATGGCCTGGCGATCGCGCTCGACTATCGAGACGGATCGCTGGCGCGCGGCGGCACGCGCGGCGACGGCCGCATCGGCGAAGACGTCACCGCGAACCTGCGCACGATCAAGACGATTCCACTACGCTTGCGGCCCGCAACCGGCGCGGCGCGGGTGCCGGAGTTTGTCGAGGCGCGCGGCGAGGTCTATTTGCGCAAGAGCGACTTCGAGCGTCTGAACGCGACCCGCGAGCGCGAGGGGTTGCCGGTCTTCGCAAACCCGCGCAATGCCGCTTCGGGCGGCGTTCGCCAGCTCGACCCCGCGCTGACCGCACAACGCCGGTTATCGTTCTTTGCATATCAGCTCGTCGCTGATGAAGGGCTGCGCTCGCAGTGGGATGCCCTGCGGCGGCTCGAGGTGCTTGGCCTGCCCGTCAATCCCAATATTGCGCGGGCCGCAACGCTCGACGACGTGCTGTCCTTCTGCCGAAAATGGGAAGAGCGTCGCGACGATCTCGACTACGAAATCGACGGCGTCGTGGTCAAGGTCGACGATTTCGCCTTGCAGGAACGCCTCGGGGTCGTTGCGCGCGACCCACGGTGGGCGATCGCCTACAAGTTCAAACCGCGCGAAGCGCGCACCAAGCTGCTCGACATATCCGTAAGCGTCGGGCGTACCGGAACGCTCAATCCTAACGCCGTGCTCAAACCGGTGCAGATCGGCGGGGTGACGGTGAAGAGCGCCACGCTGCACAACATAGATTACATCAAGAACAACGACATCCGCATCGGCGACATCGTGCTGGTGACGCGCGCGGGCGACGTGATTCCGCGCGTCGTCGGACCCCTGCTCGGCGAGCGTACGGGTAAGGAGCGGCGCTTCAAGATGCCCGACCGCTGCCCGATCTGCGGGTCGGACGTCGATCATCCGCCGGGTGAGGCAATGTCGCGCTGCACGAATGCCGCCTGCCCCGCGCAAGTCTACGAGCGCGTACGCCACTTCGCGTCGCGTGGCGCGATGGATATCGAAGGGCTCGGCGACGTCATGGCGCAGCAGCTTACCGAGCGCGGATTGGTTCGCGACATCGCCGACATCTACAAGCTCGACGCCGGCGCGCTCGCTACGGTTCCGCGCACCGGGCCTAAGAGCGTCGAAAACTTGCTGCGCAATATCGCGCGCTCGAAGCAGCGCGGCCTAGCGCGCCTGCTCTACGGGCTCGGAGTTCGCTTCGTCGGAACGCAGACGGCGGCGATCCTCGCCGGCGACTTTGGAACGATCGACGCGATCGCCGATGCGACCGAGGAAGAGCTGCAGCGCAGTGAGGGAATCGGACCGGAAGTTGCCGGAAGCGTCGCGCTCTTCTTCAAGCAGAAGGCGAACCGCGAGATGATCGCGCGCCTAAAACGCGCGGGCGTCGAAACGACCGCCCCGAAGCGCGCCCGCGCCGCCGACGGGCGGCTTGCCGGCAAGACGTTCGTCCTGACGGGCACGCTGTCGGGTCTTACACGGGACGAAGCGACTGAGTTGATCGTCGCCGCCGGGGGTAAAGTCGCCGGCTCCGTCAGCAAGAAGACTGACTACGTCGTCGCCGGCGATGAGCCCGGCAGCAAGTTGACGAAAGCAGAGCAATTAGGCGTTACAATCCTCGATGAAAATGCATTACGCAAACTCCTATGAGTGACCACGTTTCCGTTCGCGTCGTTCCGGCCGACACGCTCACGCCGATCGGCGCGTACGCGGCACTGGCGCAGCCGCAGGCGTCGTGCCTGCTCGAAAGCGTCGAAAGCGGTGGCCGGATCTCCCGCTACTCGTTCATTGGTCTGGACTACGGGGCAGCGCAAGTCTTTGATTCGGGCAAAGAGCTCTACGATCGGGTCCGCAGCTTCATCGCGTCACACCGAACCGACGGCGCGCAAGGAAATCTCGGAGGCGCCCTACTGGCCTTCTCGTACGATGCGGCGCGCTACGATGCTCGGCTTCCCGATCGCCCACAGTCGTCGCCGGCGATGCCGGGTGCCTACGTTGCGATTCCCGCAACCTGGCTGATCTTCGATCACTTCACCGACCTGCTGACGATTTGGTGCAGCGGCGACGAACACAGCGGCTGCGAACGCCGGATTGATGGTTACGTGGATCGGTTGCTGGCCGCGAAGGCCGCGCTTCCGGGACCGCTTCGCGCCGCGGGTACGATGAGCGAGTCGTTCGATCGCGAACGCTACCTCGAACTCGTTGCGGAAGTCAAGCGCCGTATTTTCGAGGGCGACGTCTACCAGCTGCAGTTAGGAATCCGCTTCGGCGCCCAACTCGAAGGGAGCGCGTTCGATCTCTACCGCGCGCTGCGGCGCGTAAATCCGTCCCCGTACATGTTTTTTGTGGACACGCCGTTCGGCCAGCTCCTCGGCGCGAGCCCGGAGTTTCTGGTGCGACTGGAGGGACGGCGGGCACGTATTCGTCCGCTTGCCGGCACCCGTTGGCGCGGACACGACGACGACGAAGACGCGCGCATCGCCACCGAGCTGCTTGCGAATGAGAAGGAGCGCGCCGAGCACGTGATGCTCGTGGATCTTGGACGCAACGATCTCGGGTCGGTTTGCGAGTACGGCAGCGTGCACGTAGACGAACTACTCCAAATCGAGCGTTACAGCCACGTAATGCACATCGTTTCGAACGTGATCGGTCGCTTGCGCGAGGATTGCGACGCACTCGATCTCTTTCGGGCCGGCTTTCCGGCGGGCACCGTCACCGGAACGCCGAAGATTCGCGCGATGCAGCTTATAGACGCGCTCGAGCCGGTTACCCGAGGTTTCTATGCCGGCAGCATCGGCCGCTGGTCGTTCGGGGGCGACTTCGATTCGTGCATCACGCTGCGCAGCGTGCACGTGCAGAACGGCCGCGCGTGGTGGCAGGCCTCGGCCGGGATCGTCGCCGACTCCGATCCCATCGCCGAATACGAAGAGGTCTTCCACAAGACGCGGATCGCGCGCGCCGTGCTCGGCATTACCTGATGCGCGTTCTCTTCATAGACAATTTCGACAGCTTCAGCTATAACGTCGTCCATCTGTTGGCGTCGGCCGGAGCTGCGCCCGACCTGCTGCTCAACGACGATCTGCGCCTGGAACCATCGTTGCTCGATCGTTACGACGCGCTGGTCGTGGGACCGGGGCCCGGGCGTCCGGAGCATGCGCTGAAGATGATGGAGGTGTTGCGAACCGGCATCGAACACGGAATGCCGATTTTGGGCGTCTGCCTTGGATTGCAAGCGATCGGCGAGATCTTGGGAGCAACGGTAACGCACGCCCCTGCGCAGATGCACGGCAAGACGTCGGCGATCGCGCACGATGGCGAAGGACTCTTCGCTGGGCTGCCAACGCCGATCACGGCGACTCGCTACCACTCGCTCTGCCTTGACTCTGGTACGATTCCCACCGAGCTGCACGTCACAGCGCGCAGCGACGACGGCGTCGTTCAAGGCATCGCGCATCGAAATCTTCCGGTGCACGGCGTTCAGTTCCATCCTGAATCGGTGCTCAGCGAACACGGTGAACGCCTCATCGAGAACTTTCTCTCCTTGGCGGCGTCATCGCGAACCCCAAGAGCGTCATGAGCGAGTTCGCCCCGCTCTTGCGGCGTTTGCTTGCCGGAGAGGATCTCTCGCAAGAAGAGGCCGCATCGTTCGTTGGCGGGATAATGGACGGCGAGTACACGCCCGCACAGGCCGCGGGCTTGCTGGTCGCGCTCGCCTCCAAGGGCGAGAGCGTTGACGAGATTGTAGGGGCGGCTAGTGCGATGCGCGAGCGCAGCCTCCACGTCGAGCACGGCCTGCCGATGGTCGTTGACGTCGTTGGTACCGGCGGGGATCACGCGAACACGCTCAACATTTCGACGATGACCGCGCTCGTCGTCGCGGCCTCGGGAACGCCCGTCGCGAAGCACGGCAACCGCGCGGCCTCGAGCGCGTGCGGCAGCGCCGATGTTTTGGAAGCCGCGGGATTACCGATCGAGATCGCTCCCGGGCGCGCGGCGGCGATGCTGCACGAGTGCGGCTTCACGTTCATGTTTGCGCCGCGCTACCATCCGGCGATGCGCAATGCGGCCGTGGTTCGGCGCGAGCTGGGCGTACGCACGATCTTCAACCTGCTCGGGCCGCTCACCAATCCCGCGCGTGCCACGCACCTGGTGGTCGGTGTCGCGCGCGAGTCTCTGGTGGAGCCGGTCGGAGAGGCGCTGCGCACGCTCGGCGCACGCCGGGGTGCCGTCGTTCACGGATGCACCGGTGTTGACGAGGTCGTCGGCGATGCGCTGACGCTGGTATACTCCTTCGACGAGGACGGCGCGCGGCTCGGGCGTTTGGAGCCGTCGGAGTGCGGCATCAACGAGCCGCTGCGCATGCCGACTGGCGGATCGGTCGAAGCCTCACGCGACGCTTTCATCGAGATCCTCAATGGCGCGCGGACGCCGGCCGCGGAGATCGTCGCACTCAACGCCGCGGTCGTCTTCTGCGTGATCGGCGCCGAAGCCCAGCTCCCGGCGGCGTTCGAGCGCGCGCGCAGCATCTTGAAGAGCGGTGCGGCGTGGCGCATTTTTGAGCGCGCTAAGGAAACGGCAATGCATGGCTGAGAATTGGATCAAGTTCTGCGGCTGTACCGCGTCGCGCGACGTCGAGCTAGCGGCGGAGGCCGGCGCCGACGCGTTCGGCATGATTTTTGCTCCTTCGCCGCGGCGCATCACATGGCAGGCCGCCAACGATATTGCGCGCCGCATGCCGCCGTCGATCGAGCCCGTCGCAGTATTCGTGAATCCGGCCCGCGGCGAAGTCGAGAAGGTCCGCTCCCTTTTTCCGCAAGCCCGGCTGCAGTTCTCCGGCAACGAATCGCCGGAGTTCGTTGCAAACTACGGCGAGCGCACGATCAAAGCGATCGGAATAGACGAAGGCGCAACCGAAATTCCTGAAGCGGCCGGTTCCTTTCCCTATGCGCTGCTGCTCTTCGACTCAAAGCGCGGCGTCTTGGCGGGGGGCACGGGCGAAAGCTTCGCGTGGGAGCTCGTCGTCGAGATTGCCAAACAACGGCCGATCGTCGTCGCGGGAGGTCTGACGCCCGAGAACGTCGGCGCGTGCGTAGCGCGCGTGCATCCCTTCGGCGTAGACGTTCGCAGCGGCGTCGAGACCGACGGTCGGAAGGATCTCGCAAAGATGCGAGCCTTCGTTCGGGCGGTCCGCACGCGATGAAGCGACCCGACGCACGCGGTTATTTCGGGGATTTTGGCGGGCGTTTTGTCCCCGAGGTCTTGATAGCCGCGCTCGACCGGCTCGAGCGCGCGATGAACGAGGCGTTCGCCGATCCGTCCTTTTGGAACGAGTACAACGCCGTGTTGCGCGATTTCGTCGGGCGGCCTTCGCCGCTCTATCGCTGCGAGCGCTACGTCGCCGGCGTCTCCGGAGTTCCGCTGCTAATGAAACGTGAGGATACCAACCATACCGGCGCGCACAAGATCAACAACACCGTTGGACAGGCGCTGCTGGCGTTACGGATGGGCAAGCGCCAGTTGCTCGCCGAGACCGGAGCCGGTCAGCACGGCGTCGCGACCGCAACGGTGGGTGCGAAGTTTGGGCTGACGGTTGACGTCTATATGGGTGCCCGCGACATCGAGCGGCAAGCGCTCAACGTTCACGTCATGCGGCTGCTCGGCGCGAAGGTTCACTCAGTGGATAGCGGAACGCAAACGCTCAAGGACGCGACGAACGAGGCCTTTCGTGTCTGGGCCGAGCGCGTCGAGGATGCGTTCTACGTAATCGGCAGCGTGGTCGGCGCGCATCCTTATCCATACCTCGTGCGCGAGCTGCAGAAGATCGTCGGGATTGAGGCCCGCCGGCAAGTCCTCGAGCGGTACGGCCGGCTTCCCAGCGATGTCGTCGCCTGTGTCGGCGGCGGCAGCAATGCAATCGGGATCTTTGCCGGGTTCGCCGACGATCCGGAAGTGAAACTCTGGGGCGTAGAAGCCGCAGGTGAAGGCGTCGAGAGCGGAAGAACCGCCGCGTCGCTTGGCGCGGGGACGGTCGGCGTGCTGCACGGCTCGCGCTCGTATCTGCTGCAGAGCGATGACGGCCAGATCTCCGAGACGCACTCGACCGCGGCGGGGCTCGACTATCCTGGCGTCGGTCCGGAGCACGCCTTCCTAAAAGAGAGCGGACGCGCGACGTATGTCAGCGTTACCGATACCGAGGCGATCGACGCCTTTAGCGCGTTCGCGCGCAACGAGGGCATCATACCAGCGCTCGAGAGCGCGCACGCGATTGCGTTCGCACGCAAGCTCGCCGCCGAGCGTCAGGCCGATGACTTGATTCTCGTGAATCTCAGCGGCCGCGGCGACAAAGACCTGTCCCGAGCGGAGTCGAGCGGCCTCGCGCGGTGGTAAAGAGGCTGACGGCGGCGTTCGAGCGCGCCAAGCGCGAACGTCGCGTTGCATTCATTCCCTACGTGATGGCGGGCGATCCCGACCTCGGCACGACCGAGGCGATCCTAACCGCGCTCAGCGCCGCGGGTGCCGATCTTATCGAGCTTGGCGTTCCGCACAGCGATCCGCTCGCCGACGGTCCGACGATTGCATCGGCGGGAGCGCGCGCGCTTGCAAACGGAACGCGCCTCTCCGACGTGCTCGCACTGATCCGTCGCTCGAGCGAGGCCTGCGCGCCGCTGCTGCTCTTTACGTATTTCAATCCAGTCTATCAGTTCGGTCTCGAACGTTTTGCTCGCGAAGCCGCCGGTGCGGGAGCCGCGGGTGCGATCGTTCCCGACTGCGCGCTTGAGGAATCGGCGCAACTGCAAGCGGCTTTGCACGCGAACGGGTTGGAGATGCCGCTGCTGGTCGCGCCTTCTACGACGCGCGATCGCGCGCGGCTAATTACCGGCGCGGCGACCGGCTTCGTCTACGTCGTCTCGCGTCTGGGCGTCACTGGGGCACGCGCGTCGCCCGATTTCGGGCCGCTGAAGACCCAGCTCGCGATGCTGCGCGAGCTGACCGCGAAGCCGCTAGCGGTCGGCTTTGGCTTGAGCCGCGCCGCGGAGGTGCGCGAGATTGCGGCGCACGCCGACGGCGTCGTCGTCGGCAGCGCCCTCATTGACTCGTATGCCGATGCAAGAGCCGGCGAAGCAGCGGACCGCGTGACGAGGTTCGTTTACCCGCTCATCGCAGCCGCTCGAGTTCTCTAGCCGCGGCCACGTTCGTCGGAGGCTTCCCCCAGGGCGTAAAGGGCGTCCAGCGATGGGAGGGTATCGGCGCGCTCCGAACGGCCTTCTTGCGCAACTTTTCCGCCGAGCCGGCCGGCGCCCAGGCGGTAATCGTCCCGTCTGCCGCGCTGACGTAGACCATGCCGTTGGCGATCACGGTACCGACGTTTCCCCAGCTTGGCAGCGATAGAGTCCACAGCGCGGCTCCGGTTGCTGCATCGAATGCAAACTCGGTGTCGTCGGTGTAGTTGCTGACGTAGACGACGCCGTTTGCGATCGAGATCGGCGAACGCGGAGTTTGGTCGTCGCCTTTGCTGCCGTCGGGCCCAAAATTTGCGCTCCATGCCGGGGTGGTATTCAGCGTGCAGTTCGAGGCCAGGCTAAACGCCGCCATGCCCGGCTGATAGATTCCTTCAGTTGAAGGCAAACCCACGTACACGTAGCCGGTATCGGGATCATACGCCGGCACGCCGACGAAACTTGCGTTGTCAGTTGGGACGGACATTACGATGTATTGAATCGGACCGGAGCTGATCGTGTTCTCGTCGTAGAGTTCGAACAACCCCGACTTATTCACGACGGCGACGAGCGGCGGACAGCCATAAGGCTGGAAGAGCAACGGCGTCGCGCCGAAGTCGAAGTCGTCGTCACCGGGGACGGACGGAATGTTCGTCGGGTAGTTGTTCCCGATAATAGTGCTCAGGGTCGGAGAGAGCGCGACGATTTGCTCCGCGTACGAGGCATGCTGCGAACCACCGTGTTTGGTATCGGCGTTCCCCGTCGCGATGAACACGTCGTTGGTTGCCGGGTCGATGGAGCCGCCGCCCGGTCCCCATATTCCGGCGCCGCTCGCGCCCTGCGACGGACCACCGCTCATCGTATAAAAAGTTCCGACGATGCTCGGCCCGGCGGTGTCGATCGCGACGATGCGCCCATGCCATGGCGAGATGTCGCAGGTCGAGCCGGTGACGGCATAGAGCAATCCATTCGAAGGATTGTAGGTTAGGCCGCCGTGCATGAAGTTATGGTCGCCGTGCCGGTAGTTCGCGATCGCCAGCGGCCAGCCCGCGGCTTGTCGCCCCGTCGCCAAGTTATAGGCATGCACTTGATTGTGACCGTCCGCCACGTAAATGAGGTTCTTTCCGCGATCGATCGCCGGCGTTTCGCCGATCGAGAATTGCGAGTGCGAGCTTCCGCAGCGGTAAAAAGCGTGCGGGACCGGGTGCTCCCAGACGACGGCGCCGGTGTTCGCATTGATCGCATAGATCGTCGAGCCCCAGTTCGAACCCGCGTATAAGATGTTCGTCGCTACGCCTTTCACATTGACGCCGTAGGCGTAGACGGGTTCGTGAACCATCGTGGAGCCGACCTCGAACCTCCAGACTTGCGAAAGTGTGCCGATGTTGCTGACGCCGACCGACGACTCGTACGGATTGTAGCCCGTTCGCTGTAAATCAAAACCGAACGAATCCCAGTCCGTCGTGCAGCCGCTCGGCCCGCATGCCGGACGGCTGCGTCTTGAAGAAGAGCCCATGCCGACATGCAACGAACCCGTGGCATTTCCTTGGATTGGTAGTGTGGTGGTCGAACTCGCCGCGCCGTTGCAACTCGCCAGCGCTATAAAGAGTGCCGGCTGAAAGGGCCATGTCGAAATCGTACGATATCGCACAATTGCCTCCGGAGCCTATGACAATAAGGCTCGTTTACGCCTTCTCTACCGCTCGCGATACTCCTCGGCCGACGCTGCGTCTTCTTGCTCTGCTTTTTACGCTTTTGCGAGTCAGCGAGCCGAGTGAGCCGTTAGGCGCACATGCGATAGGCCGCAAGGCTCTCCGCCGTTAGTCCTAAGTGGTCTAACGCGCATCGCGTTTACAAGGGTGCGGTCCCCCACGCACGAACCAAGCGGTGTGAGACGCATTTTTTTATGCGCCGGCTTCGCGCTCGGCGCGTTCATCATTCAAGCAACGCGGGCCGGCGCCCAGGCCGCGGCCACGCCACCCGCCGATTATGCAACGTTCACCAAAGGCCTGACGCCGCAACGTGGACTCTTCACGATTTGGCGCAAGAGCGGCAAGGTGTACATCGAGCTGACCAAAGATCAGCTCGATTCCGACTTCATTCAAACGGCGGTCCCCGAGAACGGCGACGGCGGCATGGTCGTGACCCCCGGCCTGCCGTACGTCGAGTTTCCGAGTGCGCGCATCGTTCGCTTCAACCGCGCCGACGACAAGGTCGTCGTCACGTGGCCGAACACGTCGTTCATCGCGACCCCGAACTCACCGGCCGCGCGGGCGGTGGCCGCATCGTTCGCGCCGTCGGTGATTGCGACCGCGCCGGTGGTGGCGGAAGATGCCCCCAGCGGTCGTCTCATCTTCGACGCCTCCTATATGCTAGGCGATATTCTGGATCTCACCGACGCCTTCCGAGCGGGCCTCAACACCGACGCGAAGCCCGGATCCGCCTATCGCCTCGACGACGCGCGCTCGTACTTCGGTACGACCAAGGCGTTTCCCGACAACGTCATCGTCGAGGCCGATCAAACGTTCACGTCGGCGCAGCCGCCCGACGTCTTCGACAACGTGATTGACGCGCGCGCGATACAAATGGACGTCAAATACAACATCGCGAAGGCGCCGGCACTGGGAAGCTACATGCCGCGCTTTGCCGACGATCGCGTCGGATACTATCCGAATATTCAGCTCGAGTATGACGCCGACAACGTTCACGAGCGTCAAGTGCGCTATATCGTGCGGTGGAACGTCGCGCGCCATCCGATGGTCTACTACATCAGCAACACGGTGCCGGCACAGTACCGGGAGGCGATTCGTGAAGCGCTGCTGACTTGGAACCAAGCCTTCGCACCAATCGGCTACCCCAACGCAGTCGTTGTGAAAGACCAGCCGGACGATCCCAACTGGGATCCCGACGACATCCGTTACAACACCGTGCATTGGCTCACTCTTGCCTATGGCGGCGGCTTCGCCCAAGCCGGGCTCGTCTGGGATCCACGCACCGGCGAGATGATCCACACCTCGATCGTCGTTGATGCCGACCTGATGCGCTTTGGCTACACGGAGGGCATGGATATCGTCGATCCGGTTCGCGCGTTGGACGATTCGCGAGGTTTCGCGGCGCGCGAAGCGGCCTACGCGGCCGGCGCCAAGGCCTCGGCGATGTTTGGATTATCGGCGCTTTGGGCGACCGACCAGATAACGCCCGGTCAAATTCCGCCGCATTACGCAGAGGATTTTCTCAAAGCGATCGTGCTGCACGAATCGGGCCACAACTGGGGCTTGCAGCATAACTTCATCGCCTCGGAGGCCTACTCGTCGGCGCAAGTTCGCTCGAAGAGTTTTACCGATCGTCACGGGCTCGCAAACTCGGTCATGGAGTACACACCCACCAACGTTTGGCCGAAGGGCATGTCGACCGGCGACTACTTCCAGACCGTGCTCGGACCGTACGATTACTATGCGATCAAGTATGGCTACGCGCCGATCCCCGGCGCTACGACACCGCAGCAAGAGCGTCCCACGCTGTTGCGATGGGCCTCGGCCTGGTCGAATCCGTGGTATCGGTTCGCGATGGACGAAGACGTCCATTGGTCTTCCGGACACGCGATCGACCCGCGCGTCAACCAGTTCGACCTCACCAGCGATAATCTCAACTGGTGCGAGGCGCAGCTGCGCATCTCGCAGTCAATAATTCACGCGATGCCGCAGCGCTTCGCGCAAAGCGGAGCCAGTCACGATGCGCTGCGCCAGGCATTCGAGCTGGCACTATTCCGCACTCTCAGCTGCACGAACTTTGCTTGGCACTACATCGGCGGCGAAGAGCTCTCGCGCGCACATATCGGCGATCCCGGCTCGATCCTTCCACTCGCCCCCGTTCCGCGCAGCGAATCGCAGCGCGCCTTTGTGTTTCTCGACCGGCATCTCTTCGCTTCCTCGGCGTGGAACTTGTCGCCGTCGCTGCTGCGCCAGTTGGTCTACGCGGAGTGGGTAACCGACCTGCCGACGCCGGCTTGGGCGTACAACCCGCCGATGCGCCATGACGAACCGGTTGCCCAGATCGCTGAAATCATCCAACAGCAAACGCTTAACTCGATCTTCAGCCCGATCTTACTCCAGCGTCTCGACGATCTATCGCTCAAGTATGGCACCGGCCGAACGATGAGCCTCAGCGACGCATTCGCCTGGACCCAGAGCGCGGTCTTCGGAGACCTTCGCGCCAAGAACTTGAGCACGATGGGCGAGGTGCATCGCAGCCTGCAGCAATGGTACGTGCGGATGCTCGCGCAGATGCTGCTCGCGCCGAGGCCGGGCATGCCGTACGACGCGCAGTCGCTCGCGCGAGCCGAGCTCGTAGCCGTTCGCGACGAGGCTCGAGCGGTGCGGCAACGATCCGGGCTCGACGACTTAACGAGCGCGCACCTCGCCGCGCTCGAAGCGGTCGCCGATCAGGCCCTTTCCGCCCGCATGACGGTTCCGCTGCCGATGCCGACCAGCGCAACGCCGGGAGGCTGAGCCGAAGGCAGCGCTTCGCCCAGTGCTTGTGCCACGTCGCCCGCAATAACGCCGGCGCGGCGCCGATTTGCGGCGTATTGTCCGGCCAGGCCGTGCCAATACGCACCGGCTCTTGCCGCGTCCACCGGCGCGAGACCCTGCGATAGAAGCGTCGCAATGATGCCGGTGAGGACGTCTCCGGTTCCCGCCGTCGCCAGCGCATTCGTCCCGGTCGGGTTGATGTGAACGACCGATCCGTCGTAAATCAGCGTATCCGAGCCTTTGAGCAGCGTCGTAATCCCGGTCCTGTCGACGAACTCGCGAATGCGCTGGACGCGCGTGCCGGATGCCACCGTTCCGTGACCCGATAGCCGCGCGAATTCGCCCGCGTGCGGCGTCACAACGCACGGCTTGCCCCGCAGCAGTTCGAGCCGCTTGCTCAAATGAAAGAGCCCGCTCGCATCAATAACGGTTGGAAGCTGGTTGGCTTCCAAGAAATGCGCGAGGATCTCGCCGGTCCGATCGTCGAGCCCCAAACCCGGCCCGATTGCGACCGCCCCGTTTCGTTTAGAAATTTCGACCAGCTCCTGCGCGATCGCTTCCGGCGGCGCGTCGTCGGCCAGCTCGACCACGACCTGTTCGACGAGATGTGCGCGCAGCGCGCGCGCTGCCGCGCTCGGCGTCGCGACGGTCACGTAT